>JBCDJX010000106.1:0-12077 GCA_038747355.1 Pseudomonadota bacterium
CGAGGCTGGTGATCGCCCACGTGGCGAAGTTGATGCCCGGTCGAGTGAGATTGGCAGGCACGACGTGCTCCGGTTGATGGTGGCGGCATTATGCACGAGCGCGAAGCCCGTCACAGTGAGTTACAATGCAGAAATGAGCACAACCGTGGAAGACGCCGCGTTCTCGGAGCGTCGTGCAACCGGCAGCAAGGACGATCGCAGGCTCCACGTCGCGGTGCTCGTTCCCTGCTATAACGAGGCCAGCACCATCGGCACGGTGATCGACGATTTTCGTGCCGCGCTTCCCGACTGCAGCGTATACGTCTACGACAACAACTCGTCCGACGAGACGATGACCGTTGCCCACGATCACGGCGCGATCGTGCGCAGCGAGATTATGCAGGGCAAGGGCCACGTCGTCCGTCGCATGTTCGCGGATATCGAAGCCGATGTGTTTGTGCTGGTCGATGGTGACGACACCTACGAAGCGGCTGCAGCACCCGCGATGGTTGAGAAGTTGCTCGACGAGGGACTCGACATGATCACCGGTCGTCGCGTCGAAACGTCGACCGACGCCTATCGATTCGGCCATCGCTTCGGCAACCGCCTGCTGACCAACATGGTCTCTGCACCTTTCGGTCGCCGCGTCTCGGATTTGCTGTCCGGTTACCGTGTCCTGTCACGACGCTTCGTCAAGTCTTTCCCGGTCCTGTCGGGCGGCTTCGAAATTGAAACCGAACTGACAGTCCACGCACTGGAACTCGGCATGCCACAGGCGGAGGTGGATACGCAGTACAAGGAACGTCCGGAAGACTCCGTCAGCAAACTGAACACGTACCGCGACGGCTTTCGCATCCTGCGAACGATCGTCTCGCTCTTGAAAGAAGAGCGTCCGCTCGCCTTTTTCACCGTCGTATTCAGCCTGCTGGCTGCAGCATCGATCCTACTCGCGGTGCCGATTGTCATCGAGTTTATCGAGACCGGTCTGGTTCCGCGTTTCCCGACGGCTATTTTGTGCACCGGCCTGATGTTGCTGGCGTTCCTGTCGCTCGCCTGCGGATTCGTGCTCGATACTGTGACGCGGGGCCGGCGCGAGTTGAAGCGTTTGTCCTATCTTCGCATTCCGGGTCCGGACGCCAGGCGCTTCGGCGAATAACGACCCGGTTTTCGGGTCCGAACGGCGGGCCTGCGCTGACGGGAGCTCCGAGTGAACTTGTCGAAGACCGATAACTACTACATCGCACTGTGGTTGCTGGCCAGCCTGATCGCCTACCTGGTCGCACTCGGCATGTTGTCCGCCGCGTCAGTGGACGGCGTCTTTATTCCGGTCGGCAACGACTCCCTGTATCACGCGCGACGCATTCTCGATGTGGCGGTCGAGGGGCAGGCGTTCTACGAGTTCGACCCTTACATACACGTACCGGAAGGCAGCCAGATCACCTGGCCCTGGACCTACGATTACCTGATGGCGCAGTTGTTGAAACTGGGTCTGCTGGTATCGCCGTCGATGCAGCCGATGAAGTTCCTGGCCTACATCCCGGCGATCTGGGTGCTGGTTAACATGGCGCTGTTTCTCGCGCTGGCAAGACGCGCTCGACTGACCCTGCCGCTCGCGGTGCCCGCCGCACTTGCTTTCGCCATACTGCCGCTGAATCAGCTGCTGCACGGTGTCGGCATCATTGATCATCACTACCTGGAGCTGACCTTCGTGCTGCTGTCAGCCTGGTCGGCCATTCGCTTTGTCGATCAGCCGACCCGAAACAACGGTTTGCTTGTGGGGATCACACTGGGCTTCGCGCCGGCGATGCATACCAGTCTGTTCATGCTGCAGCTGCCGGTGCTTGCCGGTTTCGGGCTGATCTGGCTACGCGGCCAGTGCCCGTCACGAGACGAGCTTGCACCGCTGGTCATTGGCCTGGTGGTCACAAGCATTGCTATCGCCGTGCCGTCAGAACCCTTTCGCCAGCTCGCGTTCGAATTCACGACGCTGTCCGTGTTCCACGTGTACGTGGCGGCCTGCACCGGCATCATGCTGCTCGTGTTTTCCGGAGTGACACCTTCAGGGCGCGGGCTGGGCATTGCGGCGGCCGTCGCGGTCGTGCTCGCGGTGCCGCTCGTCGCACAGGGTATCGTCGGCGCGAACTACATCGCGGCCGGACAGATCGGCCTGGATGCGATTACCGAGACCCGATCGCCGTTTGAAATCCTGGCGCGGTCGGACGCACATACCGGCATGACTCGCTACTACAGTTTCCTGATCTTCCTCACGCCGGTCATGCTGCTGGCGTTCGCCTGGCTCGCCTGGACCGCAGAATCCGCCGGCGAAATCATGCGCAACGTCGCCATTGTGTTCGGCGCTGCCATGCTGATGACGCAGTTTCGCTTTCATCCGTTTGGCGCCTGGACGCTGCTGATAGCGCCCGCCATCCTGCTGCAGATGTTCGCCGCACGCGCCGAATTGACGCGTGGCGTGCTCGCCGGCGTCGCCGCGGTGCTGACGCTGATGACCTTTGTGACGCCGATCCGCTATGTGCTGTTTGTCAGCTATCCGCCGGGCCTGATGGTGGATTACGCAATTGTGCACCCGATGTTCGAGACGGTAACCGACGTTTGCGAGTCGTCACCGGGTGTCATGCTCGGCGTGCAGGATGATGGTCACGCCATCCGCTACCACAGTGACTGCCGCGTCATCGCGAACAACTTCCTGCTGACGCAGCAGCACGGGGAAAAAATCCTCGAGTTGAATCGCTTGCTGGCGCTACAACCTGCCGCACTCAGCGATGCGGAGCCGGCGGTGGACTACGTTCTCGTTCATCTTTACGGCCTGTATCGACGAACACCCGAGGGTGCGGTCGCGAGCAGCGTTGAAGAGTTGCGTGCCGTGAATCCGCCGCTGTTTAGCGCGCTGGCGCTGGACGGCGATATTCCGGGCAACTACGAACTGATCCGCGAACTTCGTCTCGAGGATGAGCGCCAGCTGCCCTACGTGCAGCTGTTCCGGGTCCACCGGTAGTCAGCGAAGGCTAACCAAAACTGTCGCCGCCGCATCCAAGGGTCATGGTGGCACTGCTACGCACTCGGCCAAGCCAGGCGGATTTTCATCGCGCGATCTCGGAACGTTCGGATCGCTGGTACGCCGCATGCCTGAGAATTACCCGAAACCCTGACCTCGCGGCGGATGCGGTGCAGGATGCTCTGCTCAGCGCCTGGGCCAAACGCGACCAGTTTCAGCAGTCTTCAAAGCTCGATACCTGGATTCACCGCATTGCCGTCAACGCGGCGCTGCAGCTGCTGCGTCGACAGAAGCCCGGCGTCTTCGAACCCTACGAATCCGAAGTTGCCAGCGCAGACCCCGGACCCGCCGAGTCGCTTGACGCCGCGGAGCTGGATGATTCGCTTAGCGCGGCGTTGCAAGGGCTAAGCGATATTGAGCGTCTCTGTTTTGTGCTCAAGCACCTCGAACAGTGGCGCATACGCGAAATTGCCGACGAGTTGGAATGCTCCGAGGGCACCGTTAAGCAGGCGGTGTTCCGGGGCGTACGCAAATTGCGAGGTCGAATGGACGACCTCCGGAGGGACAGCGCATGAATGACGAAAAGCTCATGCTGTATTTCTATGAAGACGGACTCGATGCGGCGGAACGTTCCGCGATTCGAGAGCGCCTCAAGACCGATGTCGAATACCGTGGACGGTACCAGCGTCTCTGTGAGGACCTGCAGCAACTTCACACGCCAGACGTTGCCGCACCCGAGTCGTTAAAGAACCGTCTACACGACCTCGTTGAACAATCCGCCCAACGTGAGCAGCACTCGAAGCGACGTCGCCGATTCGACCTGACCGCCTTCTTCTTCGGGGTTGCGGTGACAGCCGCGCTGGTGGTGGGTGTCGGTCTCGGCAGCTTGCTTGACCGCCCTACAGCCACGCCGGCGAGCGAATTGATGACCGCGCAGACGGTTTCCACGGACACACTGAAACGGGGTGTGCGGGTGCACTTCGCGGAAACGCGAAGCCGGTTGCTTGACAGCGAAGCCGATCGAATCCTTGTTGCGGCGCGAATGATTGAACAAAACCGATCTCTTGAAGCACTGGCCGACGACGGCGGCGCGCACGACCTCGCACGCATTCTCCGCGCGATGGAGCCAGTCCTTGTCAGCCTGGCAACCGAAGACCTGTCGCCGCAGCAAGCAGCCGCCATGCAACAGCAGCTGATTTTTGAAATTAACGTCGTGCTAACCAAACTGGCGCGCCAGTCATCCGATAGCACATCCACATGAACCGGACGAAACGTATGAACTATCGACACGCTCTTCTCGTATTGATCAGCACGCTGTTGATCAGCGGCGCCTCCCTGGCCCAGGACGGAGAACAGGACGAACTCAAACTCGCGGCGCTGGAAGCGCTGATAGCTGCACCGGGCGACCGCGCGCTGCCGATCGTACTCAAAGTCCTCGACAGCGACGAAAGCCTGGAATTCAAGGAGCGCGCCCTGTTTATCCTCAGTCAGATCAATCACCCGGACGCCCGCACACGACTCCTCGACCTGGCCTTCGCGAGTGACGGTCCTTTGCGCGTCGAAGCGATTCGGATGCTCGGTATCAGCGGGGACTACGACTCGCTGGATCGATTGCGCCAGCAATACGGCGCGGAAGATGACGACCTGAAGGACTCTATCGTGGAGGCACACCTGATCGCCGGCCATACCGAGGGGGTGCTGGCCATTGCGCAGACGGCGCAGAACCCCGACGACTTCGAGCGCGCCGTGAATGCGCTCGGTGCGATGGGTGCCCGTGAGGAACTTCGGGCGCTGCGCGAGCGCAGCGATATGTTTGAATCCATCATTAACGCGCTCGCGATTTCCGGGGACGTCGACACGCTGTTGGAGATGGCCCGCGACGATTCCAACGTGGAACAGCAGCTCAAGGCGATCGAGGCGCTCGGTATCGCCGGCGGCGGCGGCGAAGTGCTGATAGACATCTACAAGAACACCGACTCGGACGCGGTGCGGGAGTCGGTTCGGCATGGTTTGCTGGTATCCGGCCACGACAACGGCGTTCTGGATCTGTATCGCGCAGCGGACGATGTCGCTGAAAAGAAGGAGCTGTTGCAGCTGCTGGTGATGATGGGCAGCGACCAGGCGATGGAAATTATTGACGCCGCGCTGACGGGAGAGCAGTAATGCGCTTCCTTGTATCCCTGCTGTTTGTGTTTGCGATGGAGGCGTCAGCCCAGGTCTCCACCGGCAGCGACGGATGGCAATCCTGGCGCATAGAAAAGCAGCCGGGAGGCGGAGAAATGTGTTGCTACCGCAGCGGCCGCAAAGCCGGTTGCGAGCTGGACGGTCGGCCCGGTCATCACCAGGCGCCGATGGCCACGCCGGACGGCCAGCGCTTCGCACGGATCTATGCACGCATGCAAGACGACGCGGTCCTCGACCTTCACACCTTTTCCGATAGCTGCCCAGTGACAACATCGACACCGATCAACGATCTCGGGCTGGTCGACAATGCCGACAGCGTCGACTGGCTGTCGGCGCGGATCAGTGATCGAAACCTCGACGAAGTGCTGCTCGCGATTTCGGTACACGCCGGCGACAAAGCGCTAAGCCGTCTCAAAACATCGGCTCAGCCGGGGCGTTCTCACCGCGAGCGCGAACAGGCGATTTTCTGGATGGCCCAGCACCGGGGGAGCGAGACACGGCAACTCATCACTGACGTCGCCCGAAGCGATCCGTCGTATCGGCTTCGCGAACACGCCGTATTTGCGTTGTCGCAGCTGGGCAATGTTGACGGCATCGACGCATTGACGGCGGTACTCGCAGACCGGAGCTTTCCGATGAACAGTCGTAAACAGGCGCTGTTCTGGCTGGCACAGTCCGATTCGGATGACGCCTTTGCGGTGATCGATGGCTATCTCGACCCATAGATATTATTGGTCTTTTTGTCTCATATATTTAAACCTCAAAGCCGATGCACACGCTCGAAAGCGAGCTCCGCTATGTTGGTGGCGGGTGTTGACACCAACGCACCACGGACAGAAGCCATTCCCATAACGCCGCTGTCCTCCAACAACAAGAAGCGACACAAAGACCGCCGAGTGATGTTGGTGCAGCCCTGAGAGGATCCACGCGGATAGCGTGGAAATGACAGCAATCGGTGTCACAACCGTCAGCGGGTTTGTTGGTGAAGCTCAGAACAAAATTTGTCGCACTCCTAGTGCCCCTGGTCGTCGCACCGTTACTGTTTCTCGGTAACATCGCGTACACCCAGCTCAAGATTTCCGCCACCCAGCGCATGTTCGATGACGTCGGGGCTCGTCTCGAGCGCGTTCGCGAGTCTGTCGACAAAACCCGCCGCGTGTCGGATGCCAGCCTGGACATGATTGCCGCCGGCGCCCCGCTGCAGGACTTCCTCGCCGGTAATGGCGACGCGGCGCTGCGCGCAAACCTCGATCGACTGCGCGCGGCAAATCCGGATATCGAGCGTCTTTTGATTACGGACGCCGCTGGCGTCACGCTCGGTCACTACGACGGTCAAAGCATGCCGGGCCGAATCACCGATGGTGACCGCGCGTGGTTTTTGGGACGAAGCCGGGCATTTCGCGCCACCCTTGATGAACAGCGCGAGCGGTTTGTCCTGCAAAATGCGCTGACCGTCCGAGACGCGAACGATGCCACCCAGGCTTTCCTTGTATTAACCCGGCGACTCGACCAGCTGGCCCTGGTCGCCCGCAATCACGTTATGGCCGCCGACGGCTTTTTCTTGGTGACCAACCAGCAGGGCGATGTGCTGGCGGGTGATACGCAGCTTGGCGATTCAGAACTGCCGCAGGGCGCCGAATTCAACACCTGGCGCGCACTGGTGATGGACGGCAGTTACCGGGAGTTTCCGATCAACGGGGCGGGCCACTACGTGAAGGGGGTCAAGCTACCCGGAGAGCTCCTGCTGTATGCCGTGTTGCCCACATCGCAGGTGAACGCGTCTACGCGGAAGTTTGCCGTGACCATGTTTGTCATCACCTTGCTCGCCATCTCGCTGACGTCAGGCACGCTGCTGCTGGCCCTGCACCACATTGTTGTGCTGCCTATTCGGCAGATCCAGTCCGCGGCCAATGCGATCGGTCGCGGCGAATTGCACGTGCACCACCTGCGAGCCTCAAACGATGAAATCGGTGAACTCGCCAAATCGTTCAGCGACATGAGCACAAATCTGCGCGACTCCAATGATCATGTGCAGTACCTCGCCTATCACGACAGTCTCACCGGGCTGCCGAATCGCTCGATGTTCCGCGACCAGTTACAGCATGCGATGGCGCAGGCCCGGCGCGAACACCAGCGTATCGCCGTGCTGTTCATCGACCTCGATGACTTCAAGCGTATCAACGACACCCTGGGACACCAGATCGGCGACGAGATCCTGACGCGGTTTTCCGAGGCGGTGACCCGTGAGCTGCGCGAAGGCGACGTCATCTCGCGAATCACCGACGACGACTCGGATCATATGCTGGCGCGACTCGGCGGTGATGAATTCATCATCCTGTTGCGCAACGTGGCCGACGAATACGCGCCGAGAAACATCGCGCGACGGATCTGCAACCTCATGAGCCAGCCGTTTGCCATTGGCAGCCACGAGCTCTATATCAGCTCGAGCATTGGCATTTCGATGTTTCCGGAGGATGCGGGCTCCGCAGACGACTTGATACGCAATGCCGACGCGGCTATGTATCACGCCAAGGATCAGGGCAAGAACAACTACCAGTACTACTCGGAATCCATGAACGTCGCAGCCGCTAATCGGCTGCTGATGGAGACGCGACTTCGCAAGGCTATCGAACTGGACCAGTTCGAGCTCTACTACCAGCCGAAAGTCGATCCGCATTCGCTGGAAATTGTGGGCGCGGAAGCCTTGCTGCGGTGGAACGACCCCGACTTTGGCCTCGTCCCACCCGACCAGTTCATCCACATCGCCGAAGAGAGCGGCCTGATCGTACCGATCGGCGAATGGGTGATGAACCAGGCCTGCATCCAGCTCGCCGACTGGCAACGGCGCGAACTCCCGCCAATCACCTTGTCGGTTAACGTGTCGCCGATCCAGGTTGCTCGCCAGGACCTGAGTTTCGTCGTCGCGCGCTCCCTGCGCAACAGTAACGTTGACGCGCGTCTTCTCGATATTGAGATCACCGAATCGACATTGATGTCCGGCGGCGATCGCGCTGTTCGCATGCTCTCCGAACTGCGCGGACTGGACGTCTCGGTATCGCTGGATGACTTCGGCACCGGTTACTCCTCACTCAGTTACCTGCGGCGCTTCCCGGTTAGCAATCTGAAGATTGACCGCAGCTTTGTTGCCGAAATCGAGCACGACGAGGGCTGCCGATCCATCGTGTCAGCCATTATCGCCATGTCGAACAGCATGGACATGAGCGTCACGGCCGAGGGTGTTGAAACCGAAGCACAGCTCGACTTCCTGTGTGAGCACGAGTGTGATTCGGTGCAGGGCTTCCTGATTTCGAGACCAGTGCCGATCGCCGACTTTGAACGGCTCCTGGTAGCCACGGACTGGCGCACTCGCCGGGAAGCCAGGTCCGGCGGATTGTGATCGCCGCAGACGGGGGGTAAGCCGTTGATCCGAACAAGCGCCTGAACGAGCGAGCCGCAGCGTCGGACTGAACATAAGTCGAGTTCTGCGGTCGGTCCTTTGACCGTGTTACTGATATGCTCCACGTCCTCGCGCTCTCGTGCGATGCCTGACAGCCTGAAAACCACTATGCGAAAAGCCCCTGTCTGTGTCGTTGCGGCCCTGTGCTGCATCGTCTCCGATGTCCGTGCCGATATCCTCGACGAGATCGTCGTGTCCGCCACGCGCCGGCAGGCGGTGACCAGTGACATCAACTACGCAATCGACGTCGTGACCGACGACGAGATGCAGCCGCTGCTCACCGACGCGCTGCGCGCATCGGTCGGTGTTTTCGTGCAGCAGACAACACCGGGCCAGGGCGCCGCCATCATCCGCGGACAGCGCGGCTCTTCCGTGTTGCACAGCGTGGACGGCTTCCGGCTGAACAACGCCATCTTCCGCAGCGCACCCACCCAGTATTTCGCACTGGTCCCCTCCGTCGGGGTCGAACGCATCGAAGTGCTTCGCGGCTCGCCCACATCACTGTACGGCAGCGACGCCGTCGGCGGCGTGGTACAGGTCATCATGCGCAAGCCGACATTCGACGCGCGCGGACAGCGGGGCAGCCTTGAGGCTCGCTACGACAGCGCGGACCTGCTGCGCACCATTGCGGGCAGTTTCGAAGCCGGCGACGAAGCGCTCGCGCTGGGCCTGTACGCCAACCACACACAAACCGGCAACCGACGCACCGGCGGTGGCGAGCGAGTGGGCCCGAGCGCGTATGAAGCGACGACCGCCCGCGCCGTCATCAGCTACGAACCCGACGACCGGCACGCCTGGCTGTTCGACCTGCAGACCGGTCGCCAGCCGCTGACACCGCGATTCGATGAATTGGTGGCGGGTTTCGGCCAAAGCGAGCCGGACAGCTCGGAGTTCTTTTTTGCACCCAATGAACGGCATTTCGCCCGCGCACAGTATCGACAGGACCTGGAGCGAGCGACCTGGACTGTCGACGTTGGCTGGCAGCAGGTCAATGACGATCGCCGGACCCGCAACTTTGGTGCTGACGCCCGACGCCTCGAGGAAAACCGCAGCACCCTGACCGGCATCACCAGTCGTTGGTCAACGGACTTCGCCGATTTTTCCTGGGTCGCCGGCATCGAGGCTTACCGCGACGAAGTGGCCAGCTCACGCGTCGAGATCGACCTGTCCAGCGGTGACACCAGCGTGCTGTCATCGCGCTTTCCCGACGGCTCGAAAACGCTGCAAACCGCGGCCTTCATCAATGCCTCGCGAAGCGTCGGCGACGCCCTGCGGGTCAGCGGCGGACTTCGCCTGAACCGCGTTGACATCGATCTTACCGCGACCGAGCTGACGGACGCCTCGGACTTCAGCGTCAGCGATGTGAGTGGCGATCTCGGCTTGATAGCGGATGTGACCGTCAACCTGCAATGGACGGTGAACCTGGGCTACGGCTTCCGTGCACCCAACATCTTCGACCTGGGCACGCTCGGCAACCGACCGGGTAACCGGTTCAACGTGCCAAACAGCGAACTCGACTCAGAAACCGCCTGGCAGATCGACACCGGGCTCCGCTTCGCAGCAGGACCCGTCCGAACCGAACTGGTGGCCTTTGTGATCGATTACCGCGATCGCATCACCTCGGTCTCGACCGGCCAGCAGACGATTGACGGTCGTGATGTCGTGCAAAGCGTGAATGCCGCCAGCAGTGATGTGCTGGGCCTTGAGGCGGGATTTGAGGTTGCGCTGTCCGATTCGCTGTCTGTGACCGGCATCGTCAATTACTCGCGTGGTGAACAGCGGGTGGACGGTCTTGACGAGCCCGCAGACCGCGTGCCGCCGCTGAATGGTCGGTTGCGGCTCGACTGGGACCAGAGTGCGGCGATCCGCTGGAACGTACAACTCGAATTCGCCGCTGCACAGGACCGCTTGAGTGCACGGGACGAGAGCGACAACCGAATCGACCCCGACGGCACACCCGGCTGGATGACTGTCGGCGCCGGGCTGCTTTTTGCCACCGACACCGGCATCGATATCGAACTCCGCGCCGACAACCTTGCCGACAAGCGCTACCGCTATCACGGCTCCGGCATTGACGCGGCGGGACGCAATCTGTCGGTAACACTTGTTAAACTCTGGGAATGACGCTGAATCGTTTTTGCTTTGTGATGTTAATGATGACGACGCAACTCGCTGCTGAAGAGACGCCGTGGCAGTCTCCGGACGCCCTGATTGATGGAACGGTAAGAGCCGTGGCCTATTCCGGTTTTCGCGAAGGTCAGTACCCGGATCGCGGGCATGGCGCGAACAACCCGTCGCGCGAGGAGATCCTCGAAGACCTGAAGATCCTGGTCGACAACGGGCTGACACTCGTGCGCATGTACGACTCCGGCGAAAACACGGAGACCACTCTCGAGCTTATCCGCGAGCACAATCTGCCTGTCCGCATGTTGCTGGGCATCTGGCTGCGTGCCGAGATCAGCAATCACGAGAACTGCCCCTGGCTCGACGAGCCCATCCCCGAGACCGAGCTCGAGGCAAACAAGATCCTGAATGCGGCTGAAATCACCCGCGGTATCCACCTCGCGCAGACCTTTGACGACATCGTTGTGTCGATCAATGTCGGCAATGAAGCGCTGGTTGAGTGGAATGATCACATGGTGCCGGTCGAGACGGTGATCGAGTACATCCAGCGCGTTCAGGCCGCGGTCGATGTCCCCGTCTCAACCGCGGACAACTACGACTGGTGGGCAACCAGCGGCCATGCCCTCGCGGACGTCGTCGACTATATCGGGGTGCACACCTACCCTGCCTGGGAAGGCAAGACGATCGACGAGGCCATGCCGTACACGATTGAGAACATGGCCCGTGTCCGTGACGAGCTGGGCAAGCCGATGGCGATACTGGAAGCCGGCTGGGCAACGACCGCCGACGAATTCGGCGATCGTGCCAACGAGCCTGACCAGGTCCGCTACTTTGATGAACTGATGGCCTGGGGCGAACAGCACAACGTCACGGTGTTTTTCTTCGAAGCCTTCGACGAGCCCTGGAAAGGAAACCCGAACGCACCGAACGGCGCAGAGAAACACTGGGGCCTTTGGTTCGTGGATCGAAGTCCTAAGGACGTGATGGATCGCTAGCAAGCTCGAGCGCGCGTTCCAGTATGGGATCGCGGCCGGCCACCAGCGCGTCGATCGTCACGCTGACCGATTCGTCGGGTTCGAGTCCGCGTCCACCGTAGACCGTGTCGGTATCCGCCAGCTGCAAAAACCAGGGCACACGCACCGTGATGCCGCTGTTGGGCAGTTTCAGAAAGAACAGCACGCCGGCGGTCGTACCGTCGGGATTGCCGCCGGTCGTCTCGCCAACGAATACCGTGTTGCTTCGTCGTTTCAGCACCGTCATCAGGGCCGTCGACGCGGACGCGTTGTTGCGTGTGGTCATAACGATCAGCCGGCCCTTGAA
>JBCDJX010000107.1:0-11873 GCA_038747355.1 Pseudomonadota bacterium
CCTTCGCAGTGAGGCGAGAAATCACAGTTGCTGAATCGGCCGGATATACCGTCTGTCAGGTGGCAGGCGCATTAGTGGGCGTCTGGCTCGCACATGCCATGTTCGACATCGACATCCTGCAAGTGTCGGGTAAGCTACGCAGCGGCGCTGGTCAGTGGCTGTCAGAAGCCGTGGCGACCTTCGGGCTGCTGATGGCGATTCTTGCCACGCTTCGTTACGGCACCCGAATCGTTGCTGTGTCGGTCGGCCTGTATATTTCGGCGGCCTACTGGTTCACCGCATCGACGAGTTTCGCCAATCCGGCGGTTACACTTGGGCGGACACTGACTGATTCGTTTTCAGGTATCCACCCATCACATGCGCTGGCCTTTATCGCTGCACAGCTTGTGGGCGCGATCCTCGCTGTTGGCTTTTTCAGGTGGCTTTTGCAACCATCTGGAAAGAGCCATTGAAACTTTAGACTACGGTGTAGTCAGTTGTTCGATGATCGAGACGTTCGGGTCAGCTGTGTCGAATAGCGCAATATCAACGACATCACCAAAGGTCAGGTCGATGTCGAATGGCCCGGCGATGGCGGTGCGCTCGCCGAGCGGTGCGACATAGATATCGAAGCTGCCTGATTCACTCAATTCAATCAGTGGTGAGGGAGTCCCTGACACGATCGCGATCGTACGGGGCAGCGATTCGTCGTTGAACTCTACACCGTCTTCCAGGATATACAGGTCGACAATCTCATTATTGCGACTTGCGTTAAACAGTCGCACACGCGCAAGCGTCTCAACGGACCGACGATCGGGGACGAAAGTATTCGCGAAGTAATTACCGTCGGCGCCGATTAGATAGGAATCCGTGCGTGCCCCGAAGGCCACATTGATCGAGTCGTTCAACAGAATGGCGGCAGTGCTGCCGGCCGGTGTCACCATCAGCTCGTTAATGCCGGGGGATGTGTTGATCTCCGGGCTAACTTCGCGATAGTCGAGGTCAGCTGTCAGCAGTGAGGTCAGGTCCATATCGTTGTAGATGTCGACTGACCCAAGGTCGAGTGCGGCGTTGATGAAGCGAATCGTTGGCTCGGTCGCCGCATTTGCGATGATAGACTCGCCGCCGCCGCTTGAGAATCCGCGGACGCTAAGCGGATCGACGTCATTGGCGTCGGGTGCGAACACGCCAACGAGTAAGGCAAGCCCGGCCCCAAACGCGACCTGTCCGGACTCAAAAATAACGTCCGTAGGGTTACCGGCGCCGGTAATTGTTACGACGTAGTCGCCACTGGCAACATCCGTTGCCGGCAGGACTTCGCCAAAAGCCAGTGTCGCGAACTGTTCGCCGAGCGCCGGCACGGTACCTTCCGGTGCCACGTAAACATCGACCGTCGGAAAACCGTCCGCCAGGTGGGCCAGTCGCAGCTCGAATGTTGTGGCATCAGCGTCAAACTCCCGAATTGGCGTCTCCAGTACAGAAATCGTTGGGGATGCCAGCGAACCGGTGATCACGAACGTGTACTCGATTCCGTCGGCGACAGTCAGCGGCACGGACGCCACGCGTGATGGCTGAGTGTCGCCGGCTAGAAAGGTTTCGAAATTGAACACGTAGTCAAATGCGTCAAGCCGATCAAGTGGCACCGGCGGATTGATTTGCTGTTTGTAGACGCCTGATCCGACAGGCCGCTCCTCGATTAAAAAGAAGATGTCCGGTGCCGTAGCAATCGCATTTATCGCCCGGACCTGTCCTTCACCGTTGGGCTCAGGGAATGTGCTATCGCTGCTGCAAGCAGCCAGGCCAATAATGATCAGTGCAGGTAGCAAGATTCGTTTCATAGTGACTTCCGTGACTGGCTTGACGACCGCCTTCAGGCGCTCTCGTCGTAGCCGTAAATCGATTTCGTTTCGAGGAACTCCTCGATGCCGAGTGAACCCCATTCGCGGCCGTTACCGGACTGTTTGTAGCCACCGAAAGGTGCCATCGAGTCGAGGTCCGCGTAATTGATATGCACCATGCCGGACTTCAGCCTGCCGGCGATACGACGCGCACGATCCTGGTCAGCGGACGAGATGTAACTGGCAAGGCCGTAAGGCGTATCGTTGGCGATGCGAACAGCGTCATCGTCGTTCTCGTAGGCGAGGATCGACAGGACCGGTCCGAAGATTTCCTCGCGAGCAATCGTCATGTCGTTTGTGACATCGGCGAACACCGTGGGTTTCACAAAGTAGCCGGTGGACTGACCCGCCGGTTTCCCGGGGCCGCCGGCGGCGAGCGTTGCGCCTTCCTCAACCCCTTTCTGGATCAGGCTCTGCACCTTGTTCCACTGCACTTCGGACACCAGAGGCCCGACCTCGACGCCGTCCTCGCTTGGCTGGCCGACCACGGTCGCATCCGCGACTTCAGCGGCATAGCGTGCGGCGTCGTTCATTTTCGATGCTGGCACCAACATCCGCGTCGGTGCGTTGCAGGACTGCCCGGTGTTGTCAAAGCACTCTTCGGCGCCGGCTTTCACCGCCGCTTCGAAATCGACATCGTCAAGCAGGATATTTGCCGACTTGCCGCCGAGTTCCTGCGTCACGCGTTTGACCGAGGGCGCGGCGTTCTGCGCCACCATGACACCGGCGCGAGTCGATCCGGTGAACGACACCATGGCGACGTCCGGGTGCTGGCTCAGCGCTGTGCCGACCGTCGGCCCGTCACCGTTCACCAGGTTGAAGACACCAGCCGGCACGCCGGCGGCGTCCAGGACCTCGGCGAAGATCACGGCGTCAAACGGCGCAACTTCGCTGGGCTTGAGCACCATCGTGCAGCCGGCGGCGAGTGCCGGCGCGACCTTGCAAACAATCTGGTTAGCCGGCCAGTTCCACGGCGTGATCAGGGCGCAAACGCCGATGGGTTCACGGACGACGCGTGTGGTGCCCAGGCGTTCTTCAAACGGGTAGTCCTTCAGGGCCTTCAGCGTCGCCTTCAGATGCCCGATACCGCTGCCGGCCTGTGCGCCTTTGGCGAGTCCCCAGGGCGCCCCCATTTCTTCCATGATCGCCGTTGCGATGTCGTTGTAGCGGGTCTTGAAGGCGTCGACGACGGCTTCAAGCAGCGCGATGCGTTCCTCGCGCGTCGTCGCGGCGAAGGATTCCTGGGCGGCAACCGCGGCCGCAACCGCCTTGTCCACGTCAGCTACCGATCCCAGGCTGATGCGCCCGCAGGGTTCCTCGGTCGCGGGGTTTATGACATCGAGGCTGCTCGGAACGACTGGATCGACCCACTCACCGTCGATGTAGAATTTCAGGTTGTCACGCATTTTGGCGTCTCCGGAGACGGCGCAGTGTGTTTAACAGGGCCGGGCGGGGTTTACAGACGGACGGACAGGAATTTTTCCCGGTATTCGGCGGGCGGCATGTCATACCACGACTTGAATGCCGTCGTGAACGAACTGATGCTCGAATAACCCAGCAGCATCGCGACTTCCAGCGCCTTCAGGCGGTCGTCCTTCAGGTAGCGCACGGCGAGTTCCGCACGGACTTCATTCAGCACGGCCTGGAAACTCGTACGCTCGGCTTTCAGGCGACGCTGCAAGGTGCGCCGGCTGAGCTTCAGGGCGCGGCAGGCGGCGTCGGCGTTTGCTTCACCCTGCGCCATCAGGCGTGCCAGTCGTCCCTTCAATTCCGCAGCGATATTATCGCTGGTATTCAGGGACTTAAGGTACTTTTCTGCTTGTTCGGTGAGTTGTCGGTACATGCTTGGCCAAGTCTGTCCAGGCGCGCAAACGCGCGCCAGCCCGCTAATCTACTCGCTGCGGCGGAAAATTCCAGTGGAATCGCTGCTATGATCCCGGCCACCTCGCCAGCCCACAAGGAAATCGCCATGCCGTCGCCCGCCAGTTACGCCGTCGAAGGTCGACTCGGCATCCTTCGAATCGACAATCCGCCCGTGAATGCGATGGGCCATGCGGTGCGTGTCGGGCTGGATGACGCTTTGCGCACGGCGGCCGACGATGCGTCCCAGGCGGTGCTGATTCTTTGCGAGGGGCGAACCTTTGTTGCCGGTGCCGACATCACCGAATTTGGCAAACCACCGCAAGCGCCCTGGTTGCCCGAGCTCTACGCAACACTGGAAAACCTGGCGAAACCGGTTGTCTCGGCGATTCACGGCACGGCGCTGGGCGGTGGATTTGAGCTGGCGCTGGCGTCCCATTACCGGGTGGCGGTGGCCGGGGCAAAAGTCGGTCTGCCGGAAGTCAAGCTCGGGCTGTTGCCGGGTGCCGGTGGCACGCAGCGTTTGCCGCGTATTGTCGGTGTACCGACCGCGGTGCAGATGATGACCTCCGGTGCGCCGATCCCGGTCGAGCAGGCCGAGGCGGCCGGCGTGATTGATGCGGTGTTCGCCGATGAGCTCGAGGCAAATGCACGGGCGTTCTGCGAGGCGGTCATTGACGATGCCCGAGGCGTGCGCCGAACGTCGGAACTCACGGTACCGGCGATCAGCGACGACGAGATTGACGCGCTGCGCGAACAGGTCAGCAAGCAGGCACGCGGCCAGACCGCGCCGCTGGAGATTATGGCTTGCGCGGCCGCGGCTGCGACGACGCCCTTTAACGAGGGTGCCGCGTTCGAACGCGACGCTTTCCTGCGCTGTATGCAGGGCGAGCAGTCGGCCGGTCTTCGTCATATGTTCTTCGCCGAACGTGAAGCCGCCAAGGTCATCGGCCTCGACAGAGCTACGCCTGTACGGGATATCAGCCGCGTCGGCATCATCGGCGGCGGCACAATGGGGGGTGGCATCGCGATGAGTTTTGCCAACGCCGGCTTCGATGTAACGCTGGTCGAGGTAGACGACGCCGGTCTTGAACGCGGGCTCGGAATTATCGACAAGAATTACGCGATCACGGTTGGCAAGGGCAAGCTGAGTGAGGCGGCGGCCGCGGAGCGCCGCGGACGAATCGGCGGCACGACGAACTTTGACGACCTCGCGGATGTGGATCTGGTCATTGAAGCCGTGTTCGAAAACCTCGATCTCAAGCAAGAGATCTTCGCGAAACTGGACGGCGTGGCGCGGCCCGGTGCGATTCTCGCTACCAATACGTCGTACCAGGACGTTGACCAGATCGCCGCTGTCACCAACCGGCCTGAAGACGTTTTAGGGCTGCATTTCTTCAGCCCGGCGAATGTTATGAAGCTGCTTGAGGTCGTCCACGGCGAAAAGACGGCGGACGATGTGCTTGCCACGTGCATGACACTCGCCAAGCGTGTACGCAAAGTGCCGGTCTTGTCCGGGGTTTGCTACGGCTTTATCGGAAACCGGATGTTGCAGTATTACGGTCGTGAGGCGCAGCTGTGCCTGATCGAGGGCAGTTCGCCGGCCGCAATCGATGGCGTTCTGGAGGGCTTCGGTATGGCCATGGGGCCGCTCGCCGTGTTCGATCTGGCGGGACTGGATATCGGTTACAAGGCTCGCCAGAGCCTGCCGCCTGAAGAACGCGGTGACGACACTGTGAACCGCGTTGCTGATGTCCTGGTGGAAAGCGGTCGCCTGGGCCAGAAGACCGGCGCCGGATTCTACCGTTACGACGCTGAAACCCGGCGACGCGAATCAGACCCGGACGTCCAGGCCATGGTCGAGAACGCCGCTGCAGATCTGGGCGTCGCCCGTCGCGAGCTCAGCGACACCGAAATCCGCGAGCGGCTCCTTTTCGCACTGATCAACGAGGGCATGAATATCCTCGACGAGGGCATTGCGCAGAGGCCCGGCGACATCGATGTGGTCTACGTCTACGGTTATGGCTTTCCGGCGTACCGCGGCGGGCCGATGTTTTATGCAGATACGATCGGACTGCCCGTGGTTCTGGAGCGTATCCGGAATTTCGCCGAGAGCCTTGGGACCGACAACTGGACACCGTCACCACTGCTGCAGCGTCTCGTGGATGAGGGTGTCAGCCTCAAGGACTGGGCCGGGGCGAGGGCGGCCGGATAACGATGCGGCATCGAGCCCTACACCTGTCCGGGCGTGCGACGCATCGGTTTGTTGCCGGCTCCGTTTCAGGTATACCTTTGCGCTTCCGGCTAACGAGTGCAGGTCTTGGCTAAATCCAGACGCAGTTCCGGTCGCGGCGCCCCGAAAGCCACGTCACCCCGCATTGCCGCCGCGTTGCAAAACGCCATTGGCATGCACCGGGCGGGCCACCTGCCGGAGGCCGAGCAGGCCTATCGAGCGATCATCCAGGCGGATCCGAACAACGCCCAGGCACGGCACATGTTCGGTGTGCTGGCCAGCCAGGTCGAAAACTACGAGGTGGCCGAACAGCTTATTGCCAGCGCGATTGCTATCGACGGCAATGACGCCGCAATGCACTACAACCACGCCGTGGTGCTACAACGCGCCGACAAGCTGGACGAGGCGATCGCCGCGTATCGGCATGCTCTGCGGCTAAAACCGAGCTATCGCGAGGCGTTTGAAAACCTCGGTGTCGCGCTGGCTGACAGTGGCGACGGTGCCGGTGCGCGCGGCGCGTATGAGAACGCGATCCGGCTCGGCGATACCTCGGCGCTGGTGCGCCACAACCTGGGTGCACTCGAGCGAGAATTCGGTCGATTTGACGAGGCCGCGGCGCATTTCGAGCGGGCGCTGGCCATAAACCCGGCGTATCCCGAAGCCCGCCTGAAGCTCGCGCAAATGCAGCTTGCCAGCGGCGACATCGACGCGGGTCTGCGCGGCCTGGAGTGGCGCAACTACGCAGCAGACAGCGGCTCCCGGTTGCCGATTCGACCCTGTCCATTCCCGGTCTACCCCGGCGGCGATGTCGGTCGCGTGCTCGTTGAGGCCGAGCAGGGTGTCGGGGATGAGGTCATGTTCGCATCCTGCCTGCCGGATCTGCTGGCCGTGAGCGATCGTGTGGTTGTGCAGTGCGATGCGCGACTGCTGCCCTTGTTTGCGCGCTCGTTTCCCGGCGCGGAGTTTATTGACGCCGCCGCAGCTTCGGCGGCGCAGCATGCCGCTGGTCCGTTCGACTGGCGGCTGCCGGCCGGATCCCTGCCGACGCATTTTCGGCGTGAACAGGACGATTTCGCAGACGGCGGGGCGTATCTGCGCGCCGATGAGCAGCAGGTCGCCGCCTTCAAGGAACGGCTGGCGAGTCTCCCGGGTTCGTTGAATATCGGGCTTTCCTGGCGCGGTGGTGCCGATGCACGGGCCAGGGCCGGGAGGAGCCAATCGCTTAAGGCATTCCGTTGGTTGCTTGAGCGCGACGACTGCAACGTCATAAACCTGCAGTACGGTGATCACCGCGCAGAAATCGAACAGGCCGGCAACGGTCTCGTCGACTGGGACGACGTCGATCCGCTGACAGACCTCGATGGTTTTGCGTCACTGGTGGCATCGCTGGACCTCGTGGTCAGTGTCGACAACTCCACGGTGCATTTCGCCGGCGCGCTGGGCGTACCGACATTTGTCCTGGTACCCGCAACGGGTGAGTGGCGGTGGATGACACAGTCCCGGGCGACAGCGCCCTGGTATTCATCCCTGACGTTGTTTCACCAGCCGCGTCGCGGCGACTGGGAGGCACCCCTCGCGGCGGTCCGCGCTGCCGTGGACGATTTCACCGCCAAAGATCGACCAGCGAGCGCGCCCGCAGCAGAACCGGCGCGACGGCATCCGTCGACCGTTGCGTACAAAACGGTGTTACTGAACGACACCAGTGGCTGGTATCACTGGGGTTGTTCCTGCACGAGTATCGCGCTGCACTCGGAACTGACGGAGCGCTTCGGACCGGTGGAGTCCGTGCCCCTGCAGCGGACGGTGAGCCTGGGCGCGATACCCGGTGACGCAGACTCACTGGACAGCGACGGTCTCTTCGACAAGGTCACCGAGCTGCACGCCGACTTGCTGGAGACGCTGTCGCAGGCCGATCGCGTAATCGTCAACGGCGAAGGCACGCTGCACGGTGCGAGTGCGCCGTCGCTATCTCTTCTCTACCTCGCCCACCTCGCAAAAACGCGCCTCGGCAAGCACGTCGAGATCATCAACCATTCGTGCTATCCGCCGGACAGCCACGTGGAGCTGTACAAGGCCGTTTATGACGTGATGGATCGCGTGGCGGTCCGAGAACCGGTCAGCGCCCGGCGACTCCGTGACGTGGGCATCGAGGTCGAAGAGGGCTTTGATTGCCTGCCGCTGTTTTGCGAGCGGGTGATCGGCAGCGCGCGACCGGAAACCACAAAACGCCTCCTGATCGCCGGCTGTGCCGCGATTTCCGGCGAGTTCCTCGACGGCGTCTCGCAGGTGATCAAGAACCTGGCGGGCGAAGGCTACGACATCGAGTTTCTGATGGGCGCGGCGGCGTCGCCGGCCGTCGACGACTTCCAGTTCGTTGAGTTGCTGCAGTCGCGTGTCGCCGGTGTTTTCACCGTTTACAACGCCACATCTGAGGTGGACTGGCTGCAGCGAATCGCGTCCTCAAGCCTGTTGTTGTCCGGACGTTTTCATCACAGCATCGCGGCTGCGTGGATGGGGACCCCGCTGGTCTCGCTGCCGAGCAACACCGGCAAGATCGACGGATTGCTGCAGCGCCTCGGCCTGCCGGGTTCACCACCGGCGGGTGCCGTACTGCACCGGGTCACAAGCCTGCTGGAGGCGCCGGACGACGGGCTGATCAGTGACGCGACGCGACAGGAACTGCTGGCGCTGGCGCGTCGAAATTTTGCCGAGGACTAGTTGGTTGCGCCGGCCAGCGGCGCCATCAGAACCACGGATGATCGATCGACGCGCAGGGGCGATTCGAGCCTGAAGGCCTTGCCGACCTCGCCCCAGGCCTGCAGCGCGGTCATGACCGCAGGCGGTATGTCCGCGGCGGCGGCATCCGGCGGCAGCACAAGCTCCAGAATGGAGACATCGCAATGACCGTGTTGCCGAAGGGTTTTCGCGTCCTTTTTTACCAGTGCCAGGTAACCACGATCGAGTGACTGAACGTTCGACTGCAGGACCTCGCCGTCTGTGCTCCGGCACATCCAGCGTCCGTCGAGACCCGCGATGCCGACGTACAGCGTGTGCTTGCCATCGGCTGCCTGCGCAAGCAACATGTCCTCCGACTGAAGCAGCCGGAATGCGGCATCTTCAAGTGAGTAGCGCGACTGGTCGAGGATCTGGGCGGGACCGCCGTCAGCGGCATCGCGTCGGCGGTCTGCGAGTTCACCCAAACGCACGGCCTGGGTCGTCGTGAACTGCATCAGCTTGCTACCGATCTTGATCGGAACGGTCTTTTTCGCCTGGGCGAAAAACTTCCTGAGTCCCTGGGATTTGGCCATTGACGTCCTCCTGTCACGCAACAGGTTAACAACGGCGTCATGCCCGCTCCCACGATCTGCTTCACAGAACCGATTTGATAAACAACGGGTCCAGTATTTCTGGATTTTCAAAAGCTTAAGGAAAAGCATAGACCTATGCGCGTAAGCCCATCTCTTGTCTCATTGCTCTGCCTGATGTCGGCATCCTCGCTGGCATCCGACCTCGAGGAGATCGTGGTCACGGCCGAGCGTAAACCCAGCAGCCGCCTGCTGCAGATTGGCAACACGGCGCGCGTCGACGCGGCGGACATCGCGGCCACCGGGCATGCGCATATCCACGAGTTGATGCTCAAACTGCCGGGCACCTGGGTCTCGCGGGGCAGTGGGCAGGAACACCTGACGGCGATTCGCTCGCCGGTGCTGACCGGTGCCGGTTCCTGCGGTGCTTTTCTCGTCCTTGAGGACGGCATCCCGACGCGTCCCGGCGGTTTTTGCAACGTTAATCAGTTGTTTGAACTGGGAACGGAGTTGGCCGATTCGGTGGAAGTTGTTCGAGGTCCCGGCAACGCGTTGTACGGCTCGAACGCGCTGCACGGCACGATCAACGTGCTGCTGCCCACGGTGAACGACGACGCTCAGCGTTTCGCCGTGGAACTCGGTGCCAACGAGTATCGGCGGCTGACCGTTAGCGCCGGTCAGACCAAACGTTGGCGCGCCGACGCTTCATTGACGGACGACGGCGGCTTTCGCGACGACACCGGCTTTCGCCAGGGCAAATTTCACGGCCGGGTGAAATCCCGCTTCGCTGGCGGCTCTCTCGTGACAGCGCTCAGCCTGAGCGATCTTGACCAGGAGACAGCCGGTTTCATTCAGGGCTTTGAGGCGTACCTCGATCCGGCGGTGAATCGCTCGAACCCGAATCCGGAGGCCTTTCGCGAAGCGTCCAGCCAGCGTCTGTACGCCATCTGGCAGCGTGAGCGCGACGGGCGACGCCTCGATGTGCGACCGTTCCTTCGCCATAGCGACATGCAGTTTCTGCAGCACTTTCTGCCGGGGCAGCCGCTCGAGGAAAACGGGCACGTCAGTGCGGGCGTGAACACACTGCTGTCGGCGGACGAGGGCAACTGGGGTTGGCAGGCAGGCCTCGATATTGAGTGGAGTGATGTCTTCTTGCGCGAGACGCAGGACGGGCCTACACAAGGCTCGGCGTTTCTTCAGGAAACCCGTCCCGAAGGCCTGCACTACGACTACGACGTGCGGTCCTGGTCTCTCGCGCCGTACGCGCAGGCGACGTTTGCGCTGGGTGCTCGCTGGGTACTGGAGGCGGGCTTACGCGCCGAGTTAGTCGACTATCGCTACGACAACAAGGCGCTCGATGGCAACACGCGAGACGACGGCAGCGCCTGTGGCTTCGGCGGCTGCCTGTACACACGGCCGGCGGATCGCGATGACGATTTTTTCAATCTCGCGCCGAAACTTGGCCTTCGCTATTCCGCCAGCGACAACTGGACATTGTTCGGCAGTCTGCGTCGCGGTTTTCGTGCGCCGCAAATGACCGAACTGTATCGCCTGCAAAGCGGTCAGCTGGTGTCCGATCTTGATTCCGAGCGCATCGACGCCCTGGAGCTGGGCGCGCGCTACGCGGACAACGGTGTGTTCATGGAAATCACGGCCTACGCGATGCGGAAGCAGGACTCCGTGCTGCGCGATTCCGACGGTTTTAACGTCAGCGAGGGCAGGAGTCGTCATGACGGTGTGGATGTCGAGGTACGCCTGCCGATCCAGGATGCCTGGACGCTGGCGTTCAACGGCAGCTACGGCCGCCACACCTACGATTTCGACCTGGTCGCCGCCCGAGGCGAGACCTTTGTATCCGGCCGTGATGTCGACACGGCACCGCGCAGCATGGGACGTCTTAGCCTTCTGTATCGACCGGCAGGTCGATTCGAGGCGGATATCGACGTGAACGCGATCGGCAAGTACTACCTGGATGCGCAAAACGAGCACAGCTATCCGGGGCACGAATTGCTCAACCTCGCGGCACGTGTTGACCTGTCGCCGACTTGGCAGCTGGCCGCTCGCGTGCGCAACCTGCTTGACGAGGACATCGCGGACCGGGCGGATTTTGCCTTCGGTAACTACCGCTATTTCCCGGGGCGCGGTCGCGAGGTGTTTGTCAGTTTGCGCTACGCGGGCAGCCGATAAAAAAAGCGGCGCTTGTGCGCCGCTTTATCACCGAGCGTTCCAAGCGCCTCAGGCGGCGTCCTGGGATTGGTAATGATCCATCAGGATCTCCGCGACCTCCGGGCGGGAGAATTCCGGCGGCGGCGCGATGCCCTGCGACAGCATCTCGCGGACCTTGGTGCCCGACAGGAAGACATAGTCTTCCGGCGAGTGATCCGGCGCCTCGCGCATCATCACAACCTTGTTAAGTTTCTTCGACCACGCGGTGTGGTCTGCAGCGAAGATGTCGATTTCCAGCGCGCCGGCAGGCAGGTCCTCGAAGACGGCTTGTGCATCGAAGGGGCCGTAAAAATCACCGACACCGGCGTGGTCTCGACCGACGATCAAATGCGTCGCGCCCATGTTCTGGCGGAACACCGCGTGCAGCAGCGC
>JBCDJX010000108.1:0-11721 GCA_038747355.1 Pseudomonadota bacterium
CTTGAATTCGATGGCCGCGTAGAGGTCACGTCCGGGTTGTCGGTCGGAGAGCGCGTCGTCATCGAGGGCAACGAATCGCTGACCGGCGGGCAGACGGTGAGCATACTGAGCAGCGGAGGCTGACCACGATGTTCGAGGCCATAGTTCGCAACGGGATACTGACAACTGTCGCCGCGCTGATTGTGACAATCCTTGGCCTGGTCGCGACCGCGCGCGTGCCGGTGCAGATGATTCCCGACCTGGATGTTCGAACCGTTTCGGTTAACACCGACTGGCCGGGTGCTACACCACAGGACGTCGAAAAAGAAATTCTTGTTGAGCAGGAAGAATACCTGCGCAACCTGCCCAATCTGACTCGCCTTGAGTCGTCAGCCAGCTCGGGCAGAGGATCCATTGAGCTGGATTTTCCTTTCGGCGTCGATATGACGCAGACGCTTATCGAGGTCAACAACGCCTTGAACCAAGTGCCGTCGTATCCGGAAAATGTCGATGAGCCGAGCGTAACGGCGAGTTCGTTCTCCGCGAATTCATTCATGTACTACGCGATCACGCCGCTGCCGGGCAATCCACGCGGCCTCGACATGGACATGATGCGGGATTTTCTTGTCGACAATGTACGAACGCGGTTGTCCGGCGTTCCGGGTGTGTCGAACATCAACATTTGGGGTGGTGCTGAAAAGCAGATAAAGGTGCTTGTGGATGCTGAGCAGCTTGCTGACCGTGAGCTGAGCATTCTTGACGTGCGAAACGCGATCCGCGAACGCAACAGGGACGTATCCGGCGGCCAGATCGACAGTGGCAAGCGTCGCTACCTGCTACGGACTGTTGGGCGCTTTGATTCGATCGGTGACCTCGAGGACTTGATCGTCAGTCGCCGTGGAGACGCGGTCATTCGTCTTGGTGATGTCGCCATCGTCGAACTCGATCATTTCGACGTGCGGACCATGACGTTTCTCGATGATCGACCCTCGATCTCGATGGCCGTCAACCGGGAGGCGGGTTCCAACGTCATCGATATCAAGTACGCGATGATCGATGCTGTCGATGCGGTGCGAAGGGAAGTGCTTTTGCCTGCCGGCATGACCATTCAGCTTATGTCGGAAGACGCCGGCTACGTTGAGGCGTCGATCGCCAACGTCTGGACCAATCTGGGGTTGGGTGCCGTGCTCGCCATCGGCGTCATGTTCTTGTTCCTGCGTTCGGCCAAGGCAACGGCCGTTGGCGTGATCGGTGTGCCCATCTGCACAATTGCCGCATTTATCGGTCTGCTGGCCACGGGTCGAACAATCAATGTCATCTCGCTTGCCGGAATCGCTTTCGCGATTGGTATGACTCTGGATAACAGTATCGTCGTCATTGAGGCCATCGAGGCAAAGCGACGAGAAGGTCTCGAGCGTTTTCAGGCAGCCGTGGAGGGTGTGCGCTCGGTCTGGAGCGCCGTCCTTGCATCGACGCTGACAACTATTCTCGTTTTTCTACCTGTGTTGTTCATTGTCGAGGAGGCCGGCCAGCTGTACTCGGATGTTGCTATTGCCATCTCTGCATCGATTCTGGCCTCGATGTTGGTGGCGATAACGCTGATTCCGACAGCCAGTGCCCGGTTGTCCTTCGGCACGGAAAACAGGCAGTCCGATCATCGGCTGCGTGACCGCCTTCTCGGCGGCATAGATCAATTGCTGAAATCACCGCGACGCCGCACTGTCACCATCTCGGGTACGGTGCTGGCCAGCGTGGCCGTCATTGCTGCACTGACACCGAGTGCCGAATACCTGCCTGAAGGTGAAGAACCAAAGGTATTCGCCGGCATGAGCGCGCCGCCTGGCTATAACGTGGAGACCATGGGGGTCATCGCCGAGCAGGTTCGAAACCATTTCGTGCCGCACGTCGAGGCGGATCCTGCTGCATTTGATCGTGGGGAGGTTGATGTGCCGCCTGTCAGCTATGTGAGTATGCGGATGGACGCAAACGGGCTGTTCATCGTGACGCAGCCGGTTCGCGCAAAGGACATCAATGCACTGATGGACGCGCTAACGTCACACTATCGTTCGTATCCGGGAATGCGCGCCTTTGCCACGCGCGGCTCGATTATTTCCGGAAACGACGGCGGGACACGCAGCATCAATCTCGATATCTCAGGCCCGACGTTGTCTGTCATTTATGACGCTGCTCAGGCAACCATCCGGCAGGCCGAGGATGTCTTCGGTAATCCGCGTATCAACTCGAGCCCGTCATCGCTGTCGCTCACGCAGCCCTTGATCGAGATTCGACCTGACTGGGGGCGCGCCGCTGAGCTTGGATTGTCAGCCAGCCAACTCGGCTACTCGGTCGCCGCTTTAACTGACGGCGCATTCGTCGACGAGTTTTTCCAGGGCGATGACAAAATCGATATCTACCTGTACGGCGACGCCGGCAGTTCGGCGAAGCTCGACGACATGGCAGATCTCCCCATCTTCACACCCGAGGGCGGCATCGTGCCGCTGCGCTCTGTCGCAAGCATTCGTGAGATGGTCGTCACCAACTCGATACGCCGAATCAACGGCCAGCGCACCGTGACATTGAACATCATTCCACCGCAGTCGATTCCCCTGGAACAAGGCGTTGATATCGTCCAGCAGGACGTGATTGGTGCGTTGCGTCAGTCAGGTGGTTTGCCCGCTTCCGTTAGCGTGGAGATCTCCGGCGCCAGCGACCAGCTTGACGCAACCAAGGCGGCGCTTGCGGCGAATTACCCGGTCGCGCTGGTCATCATTTTCCTGCTGCTGGTCGCGATTTTCCGCCATTGGGGCTATCCGCTGTTGATCATGACGACCATCCCGCTGGGCATTGCCGGGGGTATCGTTGGCCTGGCGCTGCTTAACGTGGTGGGGGCAACGCTTGGAGCGCTCGGGCTCGGCGGCTTCAATCAACCCTTCGACATGATCTCAATGCTTGGCTTCCTGATCCTGATGGGTACCGTCGTCAACAACCCGATCCTGATCGTGGACCGCGCGATCCAGCGGCTGGATGAGGGCGGTGCCACCGCGCTCGACGCGGTGCGCGATGCGGTGGCGTCGCGACTGCGGCCGATTGCGATGAGCACGCTGACCACGCTGTGTGGCCTGTCACCACTGGTGTTTATCCCCGGCGCGGGTACCGAGCTTTATCGCGGCGTGGGCGCCATCGTGTTGTTCGGAATCCTGGGTGCCGCCATCGTGTCGTTGACGATGCTGCCGGCACTCACGGTCAGTGTGCTGGACCGTGCGCGCGCAGCGGAGCCGCTGCCGAGGCCGGCTGCCTGAGTTAGGGCACCGAGACGGTCACTTCCTTGCCGCCGTAGCCGTGCACCGAGTCACGCGCTCGGACTCGCACTTCGGCTACGCCCTCCGGCAGCGTGATTTCGCCGAGCGAGCGCGTAAACGGCTGTTCGTGCTCATGCGGGTGAGCGAGAACGCGTGTCGCGATGACCTCGCCGTTGGTTGTGAGCACCTCCCAGCGATCGGCGTAGTGCTCCCAGCCCTCATCCTCGTGTTTGACGGTCACATCAAAACGACACACCCGCTCGGCGTCGCATCGAACCTCGACCTCGAGTACATCCGCCTCCCCGGCGACAGCGGCCAGCGGTAGCAGTGACAAAACGACCCATCGATTCATTGCGCGTTCTCCGTTTCGATCGGCAAGGTTGCGGGGAATACCGGTAGTCACCGGGTCAGGATCTCATATCGGCGTTGTTCAAAACGCGCTCGTTCTTCGAAACCTGCATCGCGGCAAAGTTCCGGTGCAAACACGCGACAGGGATGACGCTTTTCCATCGCCGCATCGATTTGCGTGAGCAAATCGGCCGGCGTCATCTCCGGTGGCGCCGCGATCCGGCCGGTGACGACGTTCTCCTCCGTTTCTTCGTGATGTTCGTGCTCGACATCCGGGTCTTTCCAGCAGCTCGAGCACAGGATCTCCAGTCGCTCGGTGTGCGAGTAAATGACCGCGTCACGGTCGAGTTCGTCGCTCGCGTCCTCGATCTGCATGGACAGCTGCTGGGTGCCGGCGAAGTCGTAGAACCGGTAGCCACTGCGAAGCAGTGTGGCGAGATGCGGAAACACCGGGACATCCGCATCGCCGACTTTGTGATAGGTGATCGGTGCACCGTCAATCAGGACAAGGTCGCCGAAATCGACGCCGAGATCGGCATACAGCACCGAACGAACCACGCCATGGCAGGGGCTCAAGCGTTCGATCCAGATTGTTTCCTCCTGCCCCGGGTCGTCGAGCTCCGCATCGCGTTCAGCCAACGGTCGTTCGGCGAGTCGAACCTTGCACTGCGGATATCCGCCGTCCGGTAAACCGAAGCGCCCAATCGCGACAGTCTGTCCCATGCGCTGCCAGACCTCCAGGGCCAGCGCGCCGTCGCCGGCGCCGGTCGCGCAGATGCCGAGGTTCCACTCATAGCTCTCGACCGGCTCCGCCGACAGCGCCCGAGCCGACTGGTTGGCTCGTACACCGTCAGCAAACTGTCCGCGTGTTTTATGGAACAGGCCGAGGTTGTAGTGGTTGGAGGCGCCTCGTGGGTTCAGCCTGACGATGCGCTCATACGCGTCGCGCGCCAGCTCGTCGCGTTGGCGACCGAGCATGCGCGCGGCTGTCGCTGCGGCGGCAAGCAGCTCCGGCTCGTCCGGCGTGTCCGCAGCCTGCCCGGCGGCGGCCCACAGGTCGTCCGCGATGCTGTAAAGAAACGGGTCCTCGGGCGCCGCGGCGTTCAGGAAATTCAGGTCAACGAGCGATTCCGCCACCTCGCCGATTGCCGCGAGCAGGCGCACGTCGCCGGGGTGCGCCTCGCGGAGCTGCTTCACGCACTCCAGGGCATCGGCGGGTGGCACGCACTGCCGGCTTACCAGGTTGACCAGGCTGGTGGCCGCCTCGATCTGGTGTTTGGCTGCGCGTTTCAAGGGTTTGATAACGCCGAGGATGCGTTCGGTCTCGCCCTGCTCATCGACAAGCTCGTACGCCGCCCGCTCGATGGCTTCGATGTCGTCGGTGGAGAGCTTTCGGTGCAGGAAGCGAAGCATGCTTCGCAGTATGTCGTGGCGTTTGCGAGGGCGCTAGCTTGGTATCAGGCTCGGCGCCCCAGGCGATCAAAGACCAGCCACAGGCTCGCGCCGAAGACGACCCCGAAGGCGGGGAAAATCATCAGTGCACGAGGCACGACCACAGCGTAATCAATCTGGCCGCCGGTGACGATCGTCATCAAGGCGAGCCACGCGATGGCGGTGCCAAACCCCCATTTGAGTACGCCCTGAACAATGACGAAGCGAACAGGTCCCTGTTCGCGAAGAGTCAGCCAGCGCGTGTTGTTGTCATCGGAGAAAAGCATACCGGGGCCTTCATATCAGTGTCGCTCCTCGCTCTGACACGCAACCAGCCGCCGGGTTCCGCGGCGGCCCAAACCTGCTCAGCGGCCGTAGTCGGCGGGCTGTTCCAGCTCGTCGATGGCTTCCGAGATCGCATCGACACGCTGTTGCACGGCCGTCTGCGCGTCGAAGAGGCCACGGTTGTAGTAGAACGCCCCCACTTCCTCGGTAAAGAAATCGAGCAGAAACTCCGCTGGAAACTGGCCGATCTCCTGGTCCAGTTCTTCGCGGAAATACCGCTGAATCTTGCGGACGAGACTGTCCTTCTCGTCCTTGGAGAATTCGATCTTCCGCACGCGGGTTACAGGCCGTGTTCGTCGCAGTCGATATCGGTGTAGGACGTGAACTTCCAGCCTGCCTCGCTGCGCGTCGCGAGGTACCAACCGCAGCTCGATTCCTCACTGCCATCTTCATAGACGTCCAGCCATTTTGCTTTGAAGCTGGCCGTGGCCGGATTCAGCGAGTCGGTCTTGAGCTCGATCAGCTCACTGCTCACCCAGCCTTCCGAGCGCCAGTACGTCATGGACTCCGACATGGACGCGAGTGTGTTGCTTTCTTCGGTGCCACCGGTTGGTGAGTACGAAGTCATGGTCTCAACGTAAAAACCGGCAATGGCTTCGGCTTTCTCCCACGGCGCGTCTTTCCAGAGCGGTGCGTATTGCTTTTTGTACCAGGCATCCGCGGTTTTCTTGTGGCCATCGGCAAAGGCCGGAGCTACGGCCAGCAGGCATACGATCAGGGCGATGCGTTTCATGGGTGTCTTCCCAAGGCTGTTGTCTGAGTGATCACTATAGACCTGCACACAGCGGATTGCGTTCTGGCGTTCACGCAGGCACACCCGGACCGACCGGCACCAGACGCACCTCCATGCACGTAAGTCGCTGTATTCAATGACTATCAACAATCCATCAGGTCGTCATCAAGTCACCGGGTCGATGCCGGGCAATGATCGGACGCTGAGTTTTACGGTAAACGGGGAGACACCACATTGATCACTGAATAGGCGACGACGGCAAAAACACCCGCACTGGACTTGCCGCCGTATTTGCCGAAAACTCACCGCAAACCGTCGCCGTACTCCGTCAGCCCGTCGGGGGCCGCCAGCAGAGGGACGTCCTTCGATGAAGCAGCACAAAACGCCGTCGCACCGAAAACTCGATGAGGACTACGCACGTCGCAGCGGCGGTAACACGATGTCGTGGACGCAGATCATGTGTATCTTCGCCGGTATCGCTGTGCTTCTGTTTGTCTACCTGGTGATCCTGTCATGACCATCGTGGCTGGCTGAGACAGTCGCCTTTCATGGGTCACAGCATAGAGTCACGGTGAGAGAGGGAATCGCGATTGGCGCGATCGCGCTGCCGGTCGCGCACGCGACAGAGGCTGACTACTGACGTCGATTACGACCTTCGTCAATCAGCGAAATACCCATGACCGCCGGCAACAGAAACCAGAGCGCACCGGTGACTTTTATATCCAGGGATGTTGTTGCGCCCAACAGAATCGCGGCCACCACGATGCCCAGCGTTATCCCCCCACGACGTCGTCCAACGATGCCGAGCTTGGCCACCGTGTGGTAGGTGAACATCACCGTGAACGCGGCCATGCCAACAAAGCCCCCCGGCGAGTACAGGCCGCGTATCAAGCCGCGCAGGGTCTCATACACCCAGGGTTCGGTGGTTACCACGCGCAGCGCAGGTCCGGTACCGCCAAGCGTCAATCCGAAGGCGATGATGACCACCAGACCGCAGATCATCAAAAGAGCCCACAGGGCGGCCTCTGTGCCCTCGCTGTCCATGACGCGGAGCAGGTAGGCCACCGTGAAGCAGGTATGCCCGAGCGCTTGCGAGGTCCAGATGCGCTTCAGATCGACCCAGTTGGCCGCCACAAAATCGGTAACACCGGCGGTGTCACGCGGTACGCCGATCCAGCCGATGCGGTATTCGAAGCCGATCGTTATCAGAACCAGTGCGGCGCCAACCAGCATCAAAACGCCGGCGATGCTTGTGGGACGGAGTTGTGCTTCTGTTGCGTGAGTCATGTCGGCAGCCGAGTGTCGAGTTCGGCTGTCAGTGTAGCCAACCTGCGGCCGTGTGCGTGATCCGTCTCTGGTGTGCAGTGTGCATCGAGGTAATACTCCGCGAATGCGTATCGTTCTGCTCGGTCACCGAGACATAGCCAGCCTGCTGGCCCTGCATCGACTGGTCACCTTGCTGCCCGGGCATACGTTCACGACCTTCTATTCCGACGGTGCGTTTGCATCGCAAAAGACCCCGGTGTCTGAACTGGACGCGTTGGCGGCCTACGATGCAGAGCTCATCGACCGATGGCGTGACGGCGAATTCGGTGTGATGCCGGTTGCCGCGCTCTCACTCGATGACCCACGCTTTCTGAACGCGCCCAATTCCGAGGCGGGTGTCGAACGACTTGAAGCCACGTCACCGGACCTGGTGGTCTCGATTCGTTATCGCCGCATTCTGCGCGACGCGGCGATAGCGGTGCCGCAACTCGGCGTTATCAATATTCACTCGGGCCTGCTGCCGGACTACCGCGGCGTCATGGCGACCTTCTGGGCCATGCTGAACGGTGAGCAGAAGATCGGCACGACAATCCACTGGATCGTCGATGGCGGCATCGATACCGGGCCGATCATCGACAGTCTGCCGCAGCCGCTGGATCACCAGCGGTCCTATCTTGCCAACGTCATCGGGTTGTACGCCGTGGCCTGCGAACGGCTGGCAAGTCGCATAAGTGACATTGCGAGTGCGCAGATCTTGCATTCAGATGCACAAGCGGGGGCTGGCGCCTACTTTTCTATGCCCCAGCAAGCCGACGTAGACGCGTTTCTCGAGGCCGGGCATCGGTTGAGCCAAGGCGCTGAAACCGACGCCATACAAGGGCTTCTGAAGACCCGCGTCTAGATAGTTTCTATGACAACTAAGTTGCTCGCCAGAAGTGTTGCGTCGATGCAACTAGTTACACTTTGACATAGTTGACTACCACGACAGAGGTAGCAATAGTGTTGGCGCAGTTTGTCGCGTTCTCGCAACGCTTGGCGTTTGAAGACACGGCAACCTAGAAAAATCAGTTGTTAATTTAAGACAAACCCCCACCGCCCTGCGGGACAGCCGTCCTGTATGGGTGAAAGTCTTAGTCAGGAGTGGATCAATGAAAGAGAAGTCTATTCTCCGGAAGAGCATCCTGCTGGCCCTTGCCACGCCCATGCTGGTAAGCCTGCCGCAGGTATCGTTCGCCCAGGAGGAAGTCGAGGAGATCGAAGAGATCATCACGACGGGTACCCGACGCGCTGAGCGCACCGCATCCGATTCGCCGGTTCCGATCGATGTGATCGGCGGCACCGAGTTCCGCCAGAACTCGTCGTCGGACGTCCAGGACCTGCTGCGCACGAGCGTACCGTCGTTCGACGTCAACACGCAGCCGATCAGTGACGCCGCGACGATTGTTCGTCCGGCCAATGTTCGTGGCCTGTCCCCGGACAACGTACTGGTACTGGTCAACGGTAAGCGCCGTCATCGCGGCTCCATCATCTCGTTCCTCGGCGGCGGTATTGCCGACGGTGCACAGGGTGTGGACATCTCGGCCATTCCTTCACTCGCACTGAAGCAGGTTGAAGTCCTGCGCGACGGTGCTTCGTCACAGTACGGTTCTGATGCCATCGCCGGCGTACTGAACTTTGTCCTGCGCGACGACGCCGAAGGTGCCCAGGTTGTTGCCACCTACGGTTCGACGACCGAAGGCGACGGCGATAACTACACGATCTCGGCGAACGTTGGTCTGCCCCTCGGTGACAGCGGCTTCCTGAACCTGACCGGTGAAATCCGTGACGTTGAAGGTACCGTTCGTTCTGTTGTTCGAAACGACGTGCTGGATCAAATCGCACTGGGCTACCTGTCGCCTAACGACTTCCAAACGATTAACAGCTACACCGATGAGGTACCGCAGTATTGGGGCCAGCCGGATGTTGAAGACGACATCAAGCTGTTTTTCAATTCGGCCATTGAGTTGAGCGACAACGTCGAGCTTTATGCTTTCGGTAACTACGGTGAACGGACTGTCACGGGTGGATTCTTTTACCGAAACGTCGTTGGTCCGAACCGCGACGATCAGCGAGGGGGCGTGTATCGTGGGCCTTTCGTTGATGCGACAGGCACGGAACTTCCGGATCAGGGAGACATCGAAACCGATTCTGACGGAAACGCTGTCGATCCGACAATTCTAAACTCTGTACTAGTCGGCGACCTCGACGGGATCGGTGTTGGCGGGACTTGTCCGGACGGTATACCGCTTGTCAATGGTCTTCCCGACCAAACGATCCTTAACACTGTTACTGCAGATCCGAACTGTTTCTCGTTCATTGAAACAATACCAACCGGTTTCGTACCCCGCTTCGGTGGTGACAACGAAGATATGTCATTCGCCGTCGGTTTGCGCGGCGATATCGATCTTGGAACTGGCCTGATGTATGACGTAAGCGTGGTCACAGGGTCTAACCGCACGGACTTCTTTATCCGTAACACGATCAATGCATCGTTGGGCCCGGATTCACCGCGTGACTTCGTCCCGGGTGGTCAGGAGCAGTCTGAAACAGTCTTCAATGCCAACTTCGTTTACGGGCTCGATGTCGGCCTAGCGTCCGACCTAAACGTTGCCTTTGGGGCGGAGTACCGCGAAGAAGAATTCGATTTGTTTGCGGGAGATGACGCGTCCTTCGCCTTGGGCGACCCATTGGCTGATCAGGGTTTTTCCTCAAGCTCCAACGGTTTTGGCGGGTTCCCGAATGATACGTCTGCTAAGCAAGACTCTACGGCGTTTTACATCGACTTGGAGGCTGACATCACCGACACGTTCACGGCTCAGGCCGCGGTTCGCTTCGAGGATTTCAGTGAGTTCGGAGACACAACCGACTTTAAGTTGGCCGGTATTCTTGATGTCACAGACACCTTCAGCGTTCGAGCAGGCTTTTCGACGGGCTTCCATGCCCCGACAGCTGGCCAGGCGAATATCACTAATGTGACGACGCAGAATGTCAATGGCGAACTGGTCGATCAGGGCACGTTGCCTTTGAGCTCAGCGGCGGGTCAGCTGGCTGCCGATTTCATCGATGCCACGAACGGAGCTCCTGGACGTCCGACGCTGGGGCCTGAAGACGCGACTAACTTTTCGTTCGGTGTTGCCTTCGATCTCGGCGCGACCAGCTGGACGATCGATTACTATAATATCGAGCTTGAAGATCGAGTCGCGCTTGGAGCAAATGTAGATTTCCTCGATGCGCTGAACTTCTTCGATCCGAACGGTAATGACTATCAGAATGTCGGCGATGCGCTTTCCGGCCTCGACGCGGATGGTGTCATAAATCGCCAAGACTTCACCGGTCTCGACGATCTCGCTGAGTTCCGTTTTTTCTCTAACAGCTTCAGCACAACCACTACAGGTTTCGACATCGTCGGTAACACGGACTTCGATCTGTGGAGCGGTTCATCGTCGATCACGCTGGCGTTCAACATCAACGAAACCGAAGTTGACGACATTGGTGACGTAAACCCGATCAGTGCCGGTCGTGTGCAGGCGATCGAAGACCTGCTGCCGAACGTCAAGGGCAACATCGGCTGGACGCACCTGCAGGGTGACTTCCGCACGCTGGTGCGCCTGAACTACTACGGCGAGTGGGACGACACAGGCAATGGCGTTGACGGCATTGGCGCGGAGTTCCTGATCGATACCGAGGTTGCGTACATGTACAACGACAACATCGAACTGGTGTTCGGTATTGCCAACCTGTTCGACACCTACCCGGAAGACAACCCGTCTGCGGGCTCGCTCGGCCAGCTGTACTCGGAAGCCAGCCCGTTTGGCTTCAACGGTACGGAGTGGTACCTGCGCGGTCGCTTCAACTTCTAAGTTGATTAGCTAGTCCGACGAAAAGCCCCGGCACTGCCGGGGCTTTTTTTTGCTCCAGTGTCAGCGGTCCGGTTGATCACCCAGCGCTTTCCAGAACACGACTTTGTCGTCGCCCGGCCCCCAGTAGGCGCGGAGCGTGGCTCCCAGTGTGTAATCCAGACCCAGGTAAAACTGTCTCGTCCGTGCAAACTCGGGAAGACCGGATGTCTCAACGATCAGGACCCGCTGGTCTGACAACGCGGCCTCGACCGTGGCCATCAGTGATCGCCCCAGTCCCTGGCCCTGGTTGTCTTTCCTGACCCCGATGGCGAGCACATTCCAGGTTCCGTCGGCCAGGGGTTCGGGCCTGACATAGGCAAAACCAAGGACCTCATCGGCTTCAACGACAAACCAGCGTTCGTCGCAGCCAGGGTCTGAGAAA
>JBCDJX010000109.1:0-11639 GCA_038747355.1 Pseudomonadota bacterium
GACGACGAGTTCATCAACCGCGGTGTGGAGAACCTGAGGCTGGCTGAAGCAACGGTTTTTGTGGATGCCGAACCTGCGTTGATTGGCTCAGCCGCTCTGCTGCCATCCGGTCAATTCGTAACGCATGCCGAAATTGTCGCGACGTTGTTGTCGGGCGTCGAACAGAACACGTCCATCCTTGCACCGAGCTGGATCCTCGCCATGCAGTGGCTGGCACCTGCGCTGGTGGCCATCGTCGCCGTTTTGTTTATGCCGGATCGCAACCGACGCGATATCGCAGTACTGACGGTTGTCACCGCCGTCATCCTGCTGTTGATCCAGACGCTGATGCTGTACATCTTCCAGGTGCGCCTGGACCTTGGCCGTCCGCTGATCATTCTCGGTGGTGTCTCGCTACTCTCGCTATGGCTGGTCGTGGATCCGCGAAAAGTGACCCGCGACGCGTTCAAGCGTGGCTCGGATTTCCTCGCCGCCGGCCGGCTGGAACCAGCGTTTGCCGAATTCCGGCGCTGTGACCCGTCGGAATCACTGGCGAGTGTCATGTACAAGCTGTCGCTGGCCTTCGAACAGCAGGCCAAACCGGAACGCGCCGAGGCCGTTCTCGAATGGATGAAGCGGACGCACAGCACTATCCGTCGCGAGGCAGCGAGCAAAAAGAATGGCGCGGCGCCGCAGCGACTCGGTCGATACGTGATCGAAAAGCGACTTGGTCGCGGTGCCATGGGAGCCGTTTACCTGGCACGCGATCCTCGCATCAACCGACCGGTCGCCCTGAAAGTGATTCCCATCGAGAAGGAATTCGAAGACGAGGAACTCAAGGAAGCCCGGGTGCGCTTTTTCCGCGAGGCCGAGTCCGCGGGTCGCCTGACCCACCCAAACATCATTACCGTATACGACGCCGGTGAGGACAAGGGCCTTGCCTACATTGCGATGGAATTCGTGCCCGGTATGCCGCTGAAGAAATTCACGGACCCGAACCGACTGCTTGCGCCGAAGCGGGCGCTCGAGCTGGCTGCGGCCACCGCTGAGGGCCTGGACTACGCTCATGCACAGGGTGTTATTCATCGGGATATCAAGCCGGCAAACCTGATGTACAATCCGAAAGACGGCTCGCTGAAGATCAGTGATTTCGGGGTTGCCCGGCTGACCGACAACAACCGGACCAAGACCGGCATTGTGTTGGGGACGCCGATGTACATGTCACCGGAACAGCTGGCCGCCGAAGACCTGACAGGACAATCGGACCTGTTCTCGTTGGGTGTTACGTTGTATGAACTGTTGATCGGCGAAGTGCCGTTCAAAGCCGGCAATATTGCGTTGCTTATGACAAAAATTACGAGCGAAGATCCGCCTCCGATCGCCAACCGGAGAGCGGGAATACCCCCCAGCGTGGACGCTGTTCTCACCAAGGCCCTGTCGAAAAACCCGGAAAACCGTTTCTCCAGCGGCGCCGAAATGGCGATCGCACTGCGTAATTGCGCACGGTTCTCATAGAAGAAACTAGTTTGAATTCATGAGCTTGCGCGGGAAAATACACTTTGCCGAACTGACCGATACAGGTCGGGTTCGCGACCACAACGAGGATGCTATCGGCAGCAACGCGGATATCGGCCTCATGGTCCTGGCTGACGGCATGGGTGGATACAACGCGGGTGAAGTCGCCAGCGGTATCGCGGTACAGATCGTCAGCGAACTGGCCGCGGAAGGCGCCGAACGTGAAGAACGCGAAGACATCGACCCCCACAGCGGGCTGATGCGACAGTCCATCGTGCTCCGCGACGCGGTCTACCGGGCCAACAAGATTATTTACCAGACGGCGCAGAGCCAAACGCACTGCGAAGGCATGGGCACGACCATCGTGGCCTGCATGTTCTACGACAACAAGGTGTCCATCGCCCACGTCGGTGATTCGCGCGCTTACCGCGTCCGTGGCGGGCAGTTTGAACAGATGACCATGGACCACTCGCTGCTCCAGGAGCTGGTCGATCGGGGTTTCTACTCCCAGGAGGAAGCGCAGCGGTCAACGAACCGCAATTACGTCACTCGCGCACTGGGTGTCGAGCCTACCGTAGACGTCGAGGTTAACGAGTACGAGGTGCTTCCCGATGACGTCTATCTGCTGTGTTCTGATGGCTTACCGGACATGGTCGAGGACGAGGATATTCATTTAACTATCAGGACTTTTAATGATAGTCTTGATGTGGTTGGTCAACAGCTGGTTAACCTAGCGAACGACCACGGTGGACGGGACAATGTCTCCGTAATGCTGGCACAGGTTATGGACTCGTTCGAAGCCAGGAAGGGCCTCCTGGTGAAGATCGCAAACATGTTTCGTTCTTGAGGATGCAGGGGCACTGGAGACAAAACCGAAACTCTCGTACGTTCGCGTCGCGCGGACGGTCTCTACGCTTACCTGCAGGTCATTGTTGCTGATTACGGCGGATTAAGATGGCACGTTTAATTCTGAGTTTGGACAACCAGGTACTGGCTGAGTACAACATGTCCAAGGAGCGTTACACGATCGGGCGTCTTCCGGACAACGATGTGCGTATCGATAACCCGGCCGTCAGCGGACACCACTCGCTGATCATCAATATCCTCAATGACTCCTTCCTCGAAGACCTGAACAGCACCAACGGCACCTACGTCAACGGCAAGCTGATCAAGAAGCACGCGCTGCAAAACGGTGACGTGATCACCATCGGCCACCACCAGCTGAGATTCTCGGATCAGCAGGTGAACGACGCCGAGCAGGACGAATTCGAAAAGACCATGGTCATCCCGGCCGGCCAGCAAAACGCCGAGCAACTCGCTCGCGCGGAACGCGCGGCCGAAGCCGCCGCAGCCGCGGTCAAGCTTGAAGAAGACAACTCGGCGGCCGATGTCGCTGAGTCCGTCAAACTGGATCCGGAAGAGGCTGCCGGCCTGGAGCCGGAGCCGGAGCCCGCACCGGAACCCGAACCAGCGCCGCCACCACCGCCGCCCGAGCCGGCGCCGTCGGAAACGGTAGCGCACACGGACACGGTGTCGCACACGGGCACGGCAGCCGGCATCGACCCTGCCCTGGCGCCGTCTGCCCTGCCGATGGCGAAGCTTCAGGTATTGAGTGGCGCATTCGCTGGTCGCGAGCTCGAGCTCACCAAGGCACTGACCACGCTGGGACGTCCCGGCGTGCAGGTCGCCGCCATCACGCGGCGCGCCGAAGGCTACTACATCGTCCACGTGGAATCCGGCAAGGAAGGCGACTTCCCGCTGGTGAACGGTGAACCGATTGGTGCACAGGCACGTAAGCTGGCCGACAACGATGTCGTCCAGCTCGCTGGCGTCAAGATGGGATTCTTCTCGTCCTGATCAGCCGAGTTCGCGGTGCGTAACACCGCAAAGCAAGGCGTAACTCAGCGTTCCGCAAAACGGCACCAGCTCCTCAACCGGAAGCTCGTCTCCCCATAGCGTTGCAACATCGCCAACGCGGTCGCTTGCGTCCGGCCCAAGGTCCACCGTCAGCATGTCCATTGAGACGACGCCGGCCAGCGGCACGCGCCGACCGTTCAATACGACCGGGGTACCATCTTCGAATCGGCGCGTGTAGCCGTCACCGTACCCCGCAGCGATGACGCCGATGGTCGTATCTTTCTCCGCCCGATAACGCTCGGTGTAGCCGACCGTGTCACCTTTTTGAACGGCCTTCACGGCGATCAGTCGGCCCTCGAACTGCATGACCGGCCGAAGCCCGAGATCGGCGCCGGTTTTACCGGGAAATGGCGAGACGCCATAGAGCGCGATGCCCGGCCTTACCCAGTGATCGCCGGAAAAACCCAGGCTCGATTTCAACGCAGCCACTTCCTGCCAGCCGAGCGTGCCCGGCGAATTGGCCACGCTGACATCGCCATCGAAGCCCTCTGCCAGTGGCCTGAAACGCTCGAGTTGTTGCCGTGTTTTGTCGTTGTCCAGCTCATCAGCGCTCGAAAAATGCGTCATCAGACGCAGCTCTCGAACGCAGGCCAGCGCGCGCAGTCGCGCAAGCGCTGCCGGCGCATGCTCGGTCGTGACACCGAGGCGCCGCATGCCGGTATCCACTTTCAGCCACACCGTGCATTGGCTACCTGCATGCTGTTCGAGCAATGCAATCTGCTCGTCGCAGTGAATAACAAGCTCGCATCCCAGCTTGATCGCTTCCGCCTGGTCGTCGGCATCCCAAACACCTTCCAGCAGCACAATAGGCTGGCGAACACCCTGTGCACGCAGTCGTCGGCCTTCCTCAAGGCGGGCAACCGCGAAAGAATCAACGTCGTCGAGTGCGGCTGCCACAGCGCTCAGGCCGTGACCGTAGGCATTGGCTTTAACCACCGCCATGATGCGCGCGTCCGGGACCGAGTCGCGCAGGGTATTGAGGTTGTGCTGCAGCGCGTCGAGCCGAATCACGGCCCGTGCGCCGAAACTCACGGGAAGGCCTCGTCGCTGTAGGACTCGGGCACGAAGTTTTCGAACTTCGTATAGCGGCCGACAAAGGTCAGCGGAAAATCACCAATCGGGCCATTACGCTGTTTGGCGATGGTGATGTCGGCGATACCTTTTCGCGGTGTGTCCTGGTTGTACACCTCATCACGGTAGATGAAGATAATCAGATCCGCGTCCTGTTCGATGGCGCCCGACTCACGCAGGTCCGACATCACCGGCCGCTTGTCGGTCCGCTGCTCAACGCTGCGGTTGAGCTGTGACAGCGCTATGACCGGCACGTTGAGCTCTTTCGCAACCGCCTTCAGCCCACGTGAGATCTCCGAAATCTCGGTGGCCCGGTTTTCCGTATTGCCAGGCACCTGCATCAGCTGCAGGTAATCGACAACGATAAGTCCCAGACCGTGTTCACGCTGCAGGCGCCGGGAGCGTGCGCGAATCTCTGTCGGCGACAGGCCCGGCGTGTCATCGATGAACACCGGCGCTTCCGACATGAGCTGGACCGCCGTGTTGATGCGTGACCAATCCTCATCCGGGAAATTGCCGGTACGGAGGTGCGTCTGGTCGACCCGGCCCAACGACGAAATCATACGAAAAGCCAGCTGTTGCGAAGGCATTTCCATGGAGTAAATCGCGGTTGGAACCTTTGAGCCAATGGCGGCGTTTTCGGCCATGTTTACCGCGAGGGTCGTTTTACCCATCGACGGGCGTCCGGCGACGATGATCAGGTCGCCGCCCTGCAGACCCGCCGTCATCTTGTCGAATTCGTGGTAGCCGGTCGAGATACCGGTAATATCGCCATCCGACTGGTGAAGCAGGTCAATGCGATCCACCGTCTCCGGCAGGATGTCGCGTAAGGCCTGGAAGCCGGACTTGCCGCGAGCGCCCTGCTCGGCAATCTCGAACACCATGCGCTCAGCTTCGTCGACGAGCTCCGAGGCGGTCCGTCCCTCGGTCGAGAAGACGCTGCCGGCGATCTCATTGCCCGCGTGGATCAATGAGCGCATAACCGAGCGCTCACGGACGATATTGGCATACGCCCGGGCGTTGGCGGCGCCAGGGGTTTCATTGGCCAGCGTGGCGAGATACTCGAGGCCGCCGGCGGCATCCAGTTCGCCCTTCTGGTCGAGGGCCTCGGAGACGGTGATCACGTCGAACGCATCGCCTTCCTGTGCAAGGCCGGCGATGGTGGCGTAGATCAGTTGATGGTCTTTGCGATAGAAGTCGGCGGCGTTGACAACGTCGGCGACCTTGTCAAAGGCGAGCTTGTCGAGCATGAGGCCGCCGATCAGCGATTGCTCAGCCTCGACCGAGTTGGGCGGTACTTTCAGGCGCTGTTCTGCGCCCGACTCCTCACCCAATGCCCGAACCATGCGTCGTCCTCTATGCCATCCCGCTAAGTGTCAGTATGACACGTTGCGGGACAGGTCGGCACTACTCGCCTTCGACGACGCGCACCGTCGCTTCGGCGTTGACCTGCGGGTGCAGGTGGACACCGATCGTGAACTCGCCGAGCTCGTGAATCGGGCCGTCCGGCATGCGAATTTCGCTGCGCTGGACCTCGACCTGGATCGCGGCGAACGCGTCAGCAATGTCGATCGGGCCAACTGAACCGAACAGCTTGCCTTCGCTGCCGGCGTTCGCCGGAATGACCAGCTCCACGCCATTAATGCCCTCGGCACGCGATTCCGCGTTCTTCAGCTCTTCAGCGGCCGCGGCTTCGAGTTCAGCGCGGCGGGCCTCGATCGCCTTGATGTTTTCGTCGGTAGCCAGCGCGGCCTTGCCCTGCGGCAACAGGTAGTTGCGACCATAACCCGGCTTGACCTTAACCAGATCACCGATGCGTCCGAGGTTTTCGACGTTGTCCAAAAGAATAACGTTCATGTTCTTAGACCTTTCTGATTTAACTCATTAACCCCTGGCCAATCGCTTGCGCGCATCGAACCAGGCGTCCGTGTAACCCGACAGTGCCAACACCATCAGGGTGAAGACACTGAAAAATGGAACAAACAGGAATGCGTAGGTCATTAAAACCAGCGCTTCCGGGATCCGCTCCTCTGTGCGCAGCCAGTGCAGTACCGCCAGTCCATGAAGCCAGAACACGCAGAACAGAAACACCGCGAGGTTCTGAGCCCACATGACCGACGTCAGCACGGCCAACAGTGACGCTGCGGCCATCAGGGCCGCGATAATCTTCCCCAGGTTCAGATCAACGAACCGTCCGTAGTCGACACCGTCACCGGCAATCTTCCGGCTCCACGTGTATCCGAGAACGAACAACCCGGTGTGTACAACCCAGAGGGTGACGACCATCAGCAGCGTCATGAACTCCGCGTACGGCAGCAGTTCAGCGACGACGTCACCCATTTGTCCGACGCCCTGTTCCCGCCATGCTGTCGCTACATCGTTCAGCGTCTGTTGCCAGAAGCTGACCGGGTCAGCCACGACGGCGAAGAACAGGCTCAGCGCGAGGACGCCGGCGAGAACGGAGACCTGCACGGTCAGCGTCAGTGATCGTGTCGACATCAACAGGAGCGCGAGGAGAAAACCCGGACCCCAGATCGACACAAGACTGACGATGACCGGCGCGATACTGCCTGCGCCACGTCCCAGCGTTGCTGCCAGTGCCAATAAACCGGCCGCAGCAGCTGCGCTGAGTGCTGCACGCCGAACACCGAGCTTCAAAACGAGAAGAACGAGAACGGCGCTGCTTAACACCCCGACCAGCGGCAGCGAATACACCACCAGCAGGCCGAGCACTCCATTTGCCGGCCTGGCCAGCAGCCACTTGCTGACCTTGTCTAGCATGGAGAAATTGCGATCGTGCCTAGTGCCTGTCGGTGTACGGCAGCAGCGCGAGGTAACGAGCGCGTTTAACCGCGGTAGCCAGCTGGCGCTGGTAGTGTGCCTTCGTTCCGGTGATGCGGCTCGGAACAATCTTGCCGGTTTCCGTTACATAGGCTTTCAGCAGGTTGAGATCCTTGTAATCGATCTCTTCGATGCCCTCGGCCGTAAAACGACAGTACTTGCGACGACGTGAATATCTGCTCATGACTTAAATCCTCAGGCGGTTTCCGCTTTTTCGGTCGACTCAGACGCTGCTTCTTCAGCAGGCTTCTCTTCGCTAGCCGCTGCTTCAGCAGGCTGCTCTTCCGATGCCGCCTCTTCAGCCGGCTGTTCCTCAGACTCGGCTTTCTCGGCTGAGGCCTCTTCATCACGACGCATCGCAGCCTCCGCAGCGGCTTTGGCGTCACGACGTTGTTGGGCTTCGCGCTCCTTGGCCTTTTCTTCAGCCACGGCAACCGCCATCGGTGACGCTTCGGTCACGGCGTCTTTGCGGGTGAGGATCATGTTACGGAGAACGGCGTCGTTGAATTTGAACGCGCCCTTGATTTCGTCCAGCACGTCACCGCCGCACTCAACATTCATGAGTACGTAGTGCGCCTTGTGAACCTTGTTGATCGGGTGCGCCAACTGGCGACGGCCCCAGTCTTCGGTGCGATGAACGTTGCCACCGCCGTCAGTGACCATACCCTGGTAGCGTTCAACCATGGCAGGCACCTGCTCGCTCTGATCCGGATGGACCAGAAACACGATTTCGTAGTGTCTCATTGTCTTTCCTTATGGGTGTTTAGCGGCTAATTCCGGTAAACAGCCACCCGGTCGCCCGGTGTGGCAAGGGCCCGCATTACAACGGGGATGCGCATATTACTGAAGCTCTCGCCCCCTCGCAAGGGAAAAATAACGCCAAATCAGGCACATGAGTCGGTCAGCGCGTCAGCCACGCGGGCGGCGTTGGCGGATGACTTCGTACAGGCAGACGGCGGTGGCCACGGAGACGTTCAGACTGGACACCTCACCGGCCATCGGCAACTTCAGCGTCGCGTCTGAACGCGCCATCAGTCCCTTGGCGACGCCGGTCTCCTCTCGCCCCATGACCAGTGCCACCGAACGGTCAAGATTGACGTCATAGAGCACGTCATCCGCCCCATCCGAGGTCGCGATCCTTAGCACACCGTAGTCGCCCAGCCAGTCCAGGACTCGTCCAAGATTCGCGATCTGCGCAAAAGGAACCCGTTCGGCAGCACCGGCCGCAACCTTGGAGACCGTGGGTCCCAGCGACGCAGAGGAATGCCTAGGTACGACGACGGCGTCGACACCGGTCGCGTCGGCGGTGCGCAGGCAGGCGCCCAGATTGTGAGGGTCCTGGATCCCGTCGAGAACCAGGAGCAACAGCTTTTTGCCCTCCTGCAGGCGGCGCTCGACGAGACTTCTCAGACCCGCCTCATCGAGCAGGGTGTCGCGCTGAATCTCGGCAACCACGCCCTGGTGCCGCGTTTCACCGGACATTTGCGCAAGGCGGGCGCGATTCGCAGAGTGGATTTCGATGTCGGCCTCTTTCAGAGATGCCGTGATGGCCTCCACGCGAGGGTTCTTTGACCGGTACTCGATATAGACGCGTTTCAGTGCCGTGGGGTCACTGGCGAGCAGTTGCTCCACCGCGCGCAACCCGGTCACGTAGCGAGATCGACTCATCGCCGTCTCCGATGTCGGGTCGGCGGCGGCGACTGATCAGTGGGACGAAAATCGATGCGCCGTGTTTCCATGTCCACCTTGTGCACGAAGACCGCCATCGCGTCGCCCAGTGCATAAACTTCGCCACCCCGTTCGCCAACCAGCCGCTGGCGATCGGATTCGTAGTGGTAGTAGTCGTTCAGCAGGCTACTGACGTGCACGAGCCCGTCAATCTGCAATTCCGGCAATTGGACGAAGACGCCAAAATTCGTGACCCCGGTAATGACGCCCTGATATTGCTCGCCGATCCGGTCTGACATGTACTGGCACTTCAGCCAGGCCTCGACGTCGCGTGTCGCCTCCTCCGCCCGACGCTCGTGCGCCGAAGTGATTTCGCCGAGCCGCAGCATCTCCTTGTGATCGTAGCGGTATTTGCCAGGCTTGCCGCCACGCAGGATATGCCGGATCGCACGGTGCACCAGCAGGTCGGGGTAGCGGCGAATCGGCGACGTAAAGTGAGCGTAAGCGTCCAGTGCAAGACCGAAGTGACCGATGTTTTCCGGCGTGTACTCGGCGTGGGTCAACGAGCGCAGCATCGTCATTGAAATTGCCGCCGAGTCCGGTCGCGCATTGACCTGACGCAACAGTTCATTGAACTCCGACGGCTTGACGTGATCCGGGTGTGGCACCTTGAGGCCGAGACTCACGAGATACAGCCGCAGCTCATCGAATCGTTCCGAATCCGGCTTTGCGTGCACTCGATACAGGCCGGGCATGCGGCGCTTCTTTAAGAACTTCGCCGCCTCGACATTCGCCGCAATCATGCATTCCTCGATGAGCTTGTGCGCATCGTTGCGATCGCTGGAGCGAATTTTGTGAATCTCCCCCTGCTCGTTCAATTCGAACTGGGTCATCGGCAGGTCGAGCTCCAGCGCCCCCCGCTTGCCTCGCGCTTTCGCGAGCGCATTGTAAAGATCGTGCAGGTGTCGAACCGTGCCCTGCACGTCTGTCGGTACGCTGCTGTCGGACCTGCCCTCAACAAACTCGCCCACCTCGCTGTAGGTCAGGCGCGCCTTGCTGCGCATGACGCCTTCAAAAAACGCCGAGCGCGTGACTTTTCCGGACGGGCCTACCTGCATCTCGCAGACCATGCAGAGTCGATCAACTTTCGGGTTCAGCGAACACAGACCGTTGGACAAGACTTCCGGCAGCATCGGCACGACCCGATCGGGGAAATACACCGACGTGCCGCGGATGGTGGCCTGCTTGTCGAGTGCACTGCCGGCTTCAACGTAGTGCGCGACATCCGCGATGGCCACCAGTAGGCGCCAGCCTCGACCGGACGGCTCACAGAACACCGCGTCATCGAAGTCGCGCGCGTCCTTGCCATCGATGGTGACGAGATTGGTGGAACGGAGATCCACACGGCCTTTCTTCGCGGCGGTCGGCACGCTGCGACCGAATCCGGCGGCCTCATCGGTCACCGCTTGAGGCCAGCGATGCGGTATACCGTGAGATTCGATAGCAACGTCCGTTGCAATGCCCTTCTGTTCAGGCTTGCCAAGGACGCGTGTGATTTGCGCGGTCGCCTGCTCAACCTGGGTCGGGTAGTCGAGGATCTCGGCAACCACAAGATCACCGGGTTTGGCACCACCCGCCTGGCCACGAGCAACCAGAATGCGATGGGCGATACGCGGGTTGTCAGGAACGACAATGCCGATGCCACGTTCACGAAGATACTGGCCCGCCACCTTCTGCCGGCCACGCTGCAGCACATCAACCACATCACCCTCCGGGCGCCCCCTGCGATCGTAGCCGGTAATCTTGAGCGCGATTCGATCGCCGTCGAACAGCGCACGCATCTCACGCGCTGACAGAAAGACGTCGTCGCCGCCTTCGTCGAGCATGACAAAGCCGAAACCGTCTCGGTGTCCGCTGACGGTCCCGGTGAGGATGTCGATTTTTTGCGTGAGGCAATATTCGCGTCGTCGGTTTTCCAGTAGCTGGCCCGCGCGCACCATGCCGTCGAGACGGTCGACAAGCAGCGACATCATTCGTTGGCCCTTCAGACTGAAGGCCTCCATGACCGCCATAACGGTCTGCGGCTTGCCGGCGGCTTCGAAGTGATCAATCAGCGAATTTCGGCTGGGGATCGGATGTTTGTAGGGCTTTTTCGGAGTCTTCTTTTTTTGCTTTGACAAACGGTTGATTCTCTTCTGGATTGGTGTGTGTCGGGCATTTGACAGGCTGCGCAGGCGGCAGTAAAGTGCGCGACCCTGCCAAGGCGCGATTGTACGCGCTGACGCTTGCCGAGGTGGCGGAATTGGTAGACGCGCTAGCTTCAGGTGCTAGTGGGGGTAACCCCGTGGAGGTTCAAGTCCTCTTCTCGGCACCAAACAAATAAAGGGCCCCCAGCCGGGGGCCCTTTTTTTGTTTGCGGCCCAGTGGGGAACTTACCACCAAGGTGCCTTCGTCCGGCTCTCGCGGCATCCCCGGAAAACAGACACAAATCCACGTTGGCTCGGCTACCCCGCCCTGTTAGTTACGACGTCTGATCCGGAGCGCTGTCCTTCTCAATACGAGGTTCAAGTCCTCTTCTCGGCACCAAACAAATAGAGGGCCCCCAGCCGGGGGCCCTTTTTTTGTTTGCGGCCCAGTGGGGAACTTAC
>JBCDJX010000110.1:0-11195 GCA_038747355.1 Pseudomonadota bacterium
ACAGGAACGCGAGTACGCCAAACAGGTCGACCACCGCACGACGCCGTTCACTCATGCTGCGGTAAAACACGTCGACACGAACGTGTTCGTCGTGCTGCAGCGTGTGGGCGGCACCCAGCATAAACACCGCGGCGTGCATCCAGGTGACCGACTCCTGCAGCCAGATAAGCCCGGCGTCGAACACATAGCGCATGACCACGACGACAAACGTCACGATGACCATGGCGAGCGTCATCCACGCCGCCGCGCGACCAATGCGGTCGTTGATCCGGTCGATGAGGCCGGTGTGCGTCGCGGCGTCGTTCACGGGATCAGCGCTGCCAGAAGGTCGGCGTGAACAGGACCAGCAGCGTAAAAATTTCCAGCCGACCGAGTAGCATGCCGGCAATCGCAATCCACTTGGCCGCATCCGGGATGGTCATGAACCCGGTGGATACATCGCCGAGTCCGGGGCCCAGGTTGTTCAGTGTGGCGGCCACGGCCGCAAACGCGGTGACCTGGTCGAGGCCGGTGGCCATCATGGCGGTGAGCATCAAGGCAAACACAATGACGTACACGGAAAAGAAGCCCCAGACGGCCTCGACGACGCGAGGACCGACAGCCTTGTTGCCGACCTTGATCGGAATTTCGGCGCTCGGGTGCACCAGTCGCGTCACTTCGCGCATACCCTGCTTGTAGATCAGCAGCCAGCGAATGACCTTCATGCCGCCCGCGGTTGAACCGGCCGAGCCGCCAACAAAACTGGCGAGGATCAGAATGACCGGCAAGGCGGCCGGCCACAGCGAATAATCCGAGGTCGTAAAGCCGGTGGTGGTGGCAATCGACACCGCCTGGAACACGCCGTTGATGATGTTGCTGCCCGGGTCGGCGTAGTAACTGAACTGCACGAGAATGGCGGCAACGACCACCGACAAGGCCAGCAGGATGGTCGCGTAGGCCTTGAACTCCGGGTCCTGCAAGTAGTGCGCGACGGACACGTTTCGCCAGGCGAAGAAGTGCAGGGAAAAATTGATGCCGGCGGCAAACATGAAAAAGATGGCGACGATATCGATGGCGACACTGTTGAAGTAGCCAATGCTCGCATCGTGCGTCGAGAAGCCACCGATCGCCACCGTTGAAAACGCGTGGCACAGCGCATCGAACCAGCCCATGCCAGCGAACATGTAGGCCACCATGCAGCTGACGGTAAACGCGAGATAGACATACCACAGGGCTTTTGCGGTCTCTGTAATACGCGGGGTTAGCTTGGAGTCCTTGACCGGCCCCGGCGCTTCGGCCCGATACAGCTGCATGCCACCGACGCCAAGCATCGGCAGCACCGCGACGGCGAGTACGATGATGCCCATGCCACCCAGCCACTGCAGCTGTTGTCGGTAGTAGAGGATCGACTTCGGCAGGTCGTCCAGTCCGGTCAGCACCGTGGCCCCGGTTGTCGTCAGTCCGGAAATGGATTCGAAAATGGCCTCGGTCAGCGACAGGTCCAGCGAGCTCGCGAAAAACAGCGGAGCAGCACCGAAGGCACCGAGAACGGTCCAGAACGCGGCGACCACGAGAAAGCCGTCCCTCAGTCGCAGGTCCTTCTTCGATCGATGCACCGGCAGCCAGCACAGCAGGCCGGCAAAAAAGGTCAGCGCGAAGCCTTCAACAAACGGCAGTGCCGAATGGTCCTTGAAAATGAAGCTGATAATGATGGGCGGCAACATTGTGAAGCTGAACAGCATCAGCAACAGGCCCAGAATGCGTTGTACGGTTGTCCAGTTCATCGCGACGGATCAGATAAAGGACACGCCAACCTGGAACAGTTTCTCCAGTCGCTCAATCTTGCGCCGGTCGGTCATAAAGATAATGACGTGATCATCGCTTTCGATGACGACGTCATGGTGCGCGATGATCACCTGGTCATTGCGCACGAGGGCAATGATGCGCGTGCCCTTCGGCAAATCGATATCCTCGATCTTGCGGCCGACAACCAGCGACGTCTCTTTCTCACCGTGCGCAATCGCCTCGATCGCCTCGGCGGCACCGCGTCGCAGAGAGTGCACTTTGACAACATCGCCGCGGCGCACGTGAGCAAGCAGTGAACCGATGGTGACCTGCTGCGGCGAGATCGCGATGTCGATGCTGCCGGACTCCACCAGTTCAACGTAAGAGGCCCGGTTGATCAGCGCCATGACCTTGTGAGAGCCGAGTCGCTTGGCGAGCATGGCACTGAGGATGTTGGCTTCCTCGGAATTGGTCAGGGCACAGAACACATCGACATCGTCGACGTTTTCCTCGAGCAGCAGCTCCTCGTCCGCGGCATCGCCCACGAGTACGATCGCGCGGTTCAACTGCTCGGAAATCGTGCGGGCCCGTTCCGGGTCGCGTTCGATCAGCTTGACCTGGTTGGTTTGTTCCAGCGCCAGCGCAAGACGCAGCCCGATGTTGCCGCCACCGGCGATGACGACGCGGCGAACCGGATCCTCGAGGCGTCGAATCTCGCTCATGAACACGCGGATGTCTTTGCGGTCGGCGATGAAGAAAACCTCGTCGCCGTCCTCGACCACGGTATCGCCTTTCGGCAGCAGCGCTTTGCCGGCACGGTAGATGGCGGCGATCCGTCCTTCGGCGTTTGGCACGTGGTCTTTGAGCGCGGCAATTTTTTGCCCGACCAGCAAACCGTCGCTATCGGCCATCACGCCGACCAGCCGCGCCCGACCGCCAGCGAAATCCAGCACCTGCGATGCACCGGGGTACAGGATGAGCTGCTCAATGTAGTTGCAGACCAGCTGCTCCGGGCTGATTCGCACATCGATCGGAATCGAGTCCTGCGTGAACAGATCTTTGGCATTCATGTACTCGGCGGCACGGATGCGAGCGATCTTGGTCGGTGTGTGAAAGCGCGTGTAGGCGATCTGACAGGCCACCATGTTGGTCTCGTCAGAATCGGTGAGCGCGACGACAATATCGGCATCGCCTGCACCGGCGCGTTCGAGGACATCGGGGTGAGCCGCATGGCCCACGACGGTGCGAATGTCGAGGCGATCCTGCAACTCTCGCAGGACATCCGGGCGCATGTCGACGACGGTTACCTCGTTGGCTTCCTCCCGCGACAGGTGATAAGCGGCGGATGATCCAACCTGGCCGGCGCCGAGAATGAGAATTTTCATTGTTCTTGAATGCCGCGCTACGTCTCGATCAGTTTACATGAGATCGAGGTTCGCGTAGCTCAATACCAGCCATTTTGTGCCGGCGTTCTCAAAGTTCACTTCGACACGGGCATGCGGTCCGTTGCCCTCGTAGTTCAGTATCACGCCGTCGCCAAACTTGCCGTGACGAACGCGCTGTCCAAGCCGCACGCCGACCTCCTGTTCCTGGGCACGCGCGACTGACGTCTGCCTGCTGCGATTCGGCATCCGCGTGGGCCGCGAGACCTGCACTTTCGGGCGAATTTCCTCGACGTGTTCGCTGGGGATCTCCGCAATAAACCGCGACGGCATCGAGAAGTTCTCGACGCCGTGCAATCGGCGCTGCTCGGCATGCGTGACATACAGCGTTTGCTTGGCCCGGGTGATGCCGACGTAACACAGCCGCCGTTCCTCTTCGAGCCCCTGCGGGTCGGCGACCGACCGCTGGTGGGGGAACAGGCCGTCTTCCATGCCAACGAGAAACACCAGTGGAAACTCCAGGCCCTTCGCCGAATGCATGGTCATCAGTTGCACGCAATCGTCCCAGGCATCGGCCTGTCCTTCGCCGGATTCCAGCGCGGCGTGCGAGAGAAACTCATCCAACGGCGTCATTTCGCTTTCCGGATCGACCTCGAAGCCGCGCGCGGCGCTGACGAGCTCCATCAGGTTATCGATGCGCGTCTCGCCGGTCTCGCCCTTCTCCTTTTTGAAAAAGTCGATCAGGCCGCTGGCATAGATCACGTGGTCGACCTTGTCATGCAGATCGAGATCGTCCGTTTCCTTTGCCATGCGCTCGACGAGATGGATGAAGGCAAGCACCGCGTTCGCGGCGCGGCCGTTTAACTCATCACTGGAAATAGCGCCCGCCGCGCGCCACATCGAGCAGGCGTTGGCCCGCGCATACGAACGCATGATGTCCAGCGTGCGAGCGCCGATACCGCGCGTCGGCTTGTTGACGATGCGTTCAAAGGAGGCGTCATCGTCGCGGTTCGAGATCAGACGCAGGTAGGCCAGCGCATCCTTGATCTCCATGCGTTCAAAGAAGCGCAGGCCGCCGTAAACCCGGTATGGGATACCGGCATTGATCAGGCCTTCCTCCAGCACCCGTGACTGCGCGTTGGAACGATACAGGATCGCGGACTCGGCCCGCAGGTTGCCCTGGTCGATCCAGTCTTTCAGGCGCGCGACGATGAAGTCGGCCTCGTCACGTTCGTTGTAGGCCGCGTACAGCCGGATCGGGTCGCCGTCGGCCCCTTCCGTCCACAGGTTCTTGCCCATGCGGCCGTTGTTGTTGGCGATCACCGCGTTTGCGGCGTTCAGGATGGTGCTGGTCGAGCGGTAGTTCTGTTCCAGCTTGATGATGTTGGTGCCCGGGAAATCCTTCTGGAACCGGTAGATGTGTTCGACCTTGGCACCGCGCCAGCGGTAAATTGACTGGTCGTCATCACCCACGGCAAACGGCGTGGCACCGCCGCCGGAGAGCAGGCGCAGCCAGGCGTACTGGATCGCGTTGGTGTCCTGAAATTCGTCGACAAGCAGGTGACGAAAGCGACGCTGGTAGTGGCCGAGCAGCTCCGGGTTCTTGCGAAACAGTTCGTGAGCCCTGAGCAGCAGCTCCGCGAAATCCACCAGCCCGCCGCGGTCGCAGACTTCCTGGTAGGCGGCGTAAAACGCGATCATCTGTCGGCGCTCGGGGTCGCCTTCGTCGGCGATGTTTTCCGGCCTTGCGCCTTCGTCCTTCTGCGCGTTAATGAAGTACTGGATATCCCGCGGCGTATAGCGGCTGTCGTCGACGTCCAGGTTTTTCAATAAGCGCTTGATGATCCGCTGCTGATCGTCCGAATCGATGATCTGGAAATTCTGCGGCAGCTCTGCTTCGCGCCAGTGGCGTCGCAGCAGCCGGTGGGCCAGGCCGTGAAAGGTACCAATCCAGAGATTGCGAACCGGTATTCCCAGTAGCGCCTCGATGCGGCCACGCATCTCGGCGGCGGCCTTGTTGGTAAAGGTCACGGCCAGCAGCGCGTTGGGCGATATGCCCTCGACGTCGATCAGCCACGCGGCGCGATGCACCAGCACGCGGGTCTTGCCGCTGCCGGCACCGGCGATGACCAGCGCCGGCTCCGACGGCAGTGTTACCGCCTGCCGCTGGGCATCGTTCAAGGAATCGAGAATGGGGGTGACGTCCATGGTCCAACCGCGTTTCGCAGGCGGCGCAGTGTAGCAAATCCGCCTGCGATCAGGCGGCCCCCGGAAAGCGATTTACTGGCGCCAGGACACCGACAGCATGAAGCGATTCTGGTCGAACTGGATCCGTGAGTCGTTGGATACCGTCTCGCGGTGCTGCAGCTCCCCAAGCAGGCTGAGTCGGCGGGTCAGGCGCCATTCGGCCTCCACCGTGCCGACGGCCGATTCGAGGGTTTTCCGGCTGAGCTGGTCATTGTTGAACGCAAAGGCGTTCGGGAAATCGTACAGGCTGTAGCGCGCGTTGGCCTCGATGCTGAATCGTGGCGACGGACGCCAGCGTGCCTCGAAGCCGAAGGTGTCGCGGAGGTAATCGTTGTAGCCGACATGGCCGTCGGTGCGATCGGTCCGCTCATACTCCACACCGAACCAGGCGTTGCGGGTGAGGCGCTGCCGTGCCGTGACCGATGCGACCAGGTAGGTGTACTCGACGCCCGGGTTGCCGATCCGCTGACGACCGTCGAGGTCGAAGGACGGCCGGTCACCGTAGCTTCGAGTCATGGCCTCGACATCAACACGTATCAGCGACGTGCGCGTGAACTTGTACTGGCCATGCAGGCCCAGCATCAGGTACTCGTGATCGTATTCGGGCACGACCTCGACGTCTTCGTAGTTGCGGAGTTGTCCCTTGAATTTGAAGCCCAGAGCGAGTCGCTCGCCCGAGCGCCGCACCCGCAGTTCCGGTCCGTATCGCAGGAAGTTCAGTCGATCGCCAATGCCGACCCCGGCAACGTCGCGCTCCAGGCCGTCGTCCGGGTCAAAGTAGGTCTCCACGTGCTGGCCGATCTTGAAGGCGCTGAACACGGTGGTGCGCACGCCGTCGTCGCGCTCGCGAATAAAGGAGTTGCCGAAGCTGATTTCCTGGACAAACTCGTTGGCGTTGTCGAGTTCCTTATCCTGGTAGTAATCGCCCTTGAGTCGGTAGGCGACGTAAAAGTTCTCGAACTCGGTGCTGTTAAGGTTGTAGCGCAGCGTCAGTTCGACCGGCAGGAAGGCACCGCTGGTGATTTCGGGTACCACGACAGGCTGGGCCGGATTGGCGAGGTCAACGTAATTCGAGCCCGGACTGCGATACACATTGTCGTTGTTGCCGAAACCGATACTGGCGTTGATATCCAGCTTGGTGGTTCGTCGTTCCGGCGGCCGCCGACGTGGCACGCGCTCCGCCGTTGCTTCCTCAACCTCCTGTACCTCGCTGACCCTGGCGATCGCTCGCCGTGCCAGGCGGGACACCTGGGCGTTCTGGTTTTGTGTCCGGGCGCGTCGCAGCCAGCGCAGCGCTTCGTCCGTGCTTCCGGCTCGCCAGGCGTTGAGGCCGAGGTTGTAATGTGCGACCGCTGCGAGCTCCGGGGATTCGGCGGCTTTCGTCAGTGACTCTCTGGCGCGACGGTACTGGCCGGCCTTGTAGTGTGTGACGCCGATGTTGTAGTGCAGCCTCGGTGTGTCCAGTCCGGCGTCCAGTGCCTGCTGGTATCGCAGCAGAGCTGCCCAGTACAGGTCGTCCCGAAACAGCCGGTTGCCGTCCTGGAAGTAATTGTCCGCGGTATCGGCAATTGCCGTCGACACCGCCAGGCAGGCAGTGGCAACGAGCAAAAATTTGGCAAACAGTGACTTGGCCATGGACGTCGTGCGTTATGTAAGAACGGCAAGGTTACCGAACTGACGGGGGAAAAATATGAACCCGTTCAAGAAAATCCCCCGAAGTGCAGGCACGACGGGGGATTTCTTCGGGTTTGTGCGTGTTCAGACAGGTTCGCTGCCGTCGCCGTCGTCTCCACCGTCATCGCCATCGTCGGAGCCGTCGTCGTCAAAGTCGTCGTCTTCGTCGGATTCCTCGTCCGCAAAATCATCGCCTTCCTCATCGGACGCGTCATCCTCGATGTCGTCACCTTCCCCTGACTCGTCCTCCATGTCGTCATCGACATTGTCATCGGCCACGTCATCGTCGAAGCCGGTGTCGTCATCATCACCGTCATCCTCGCCGTCGTCGTCGTCATCCTCGTCGTCATCGTCGAACTCGTCTTCCTCGACCTCTTCGCCTTCCTCGAAGTCGTCATCGTCATCAACGTCGTCTTCTTCCTCGAAGTCTTCGTCGTCGGCGAAGTCGTCTTCTTCGTCATCGTCCTCGTCGAAGTCTTCCTCGTCCTCGTCCTCGTCCTCGTCATCTTCGTCGTCGCCATCGTCATCGAGGTCATCCTCGCGGCGGGCGTCATCGGACTCGTCGTCTTCGTCCTCGTCCTCGTCGCTGTCATCCTCCCCGTCTTCCGGGTCACGCGGTCCGCGCATGCGGGTGATCTTGTCGAGGTCGTCATCGTCATCGAGCACCTCGAAGGTCACTTCGAGATCGTCAAGGTCATCTTGTGCGCGCACCGACGTCGGCAGGAATGCAAAGCACACCAGCACGAAGACGGCGAACAGGATTTGCAGGTGTTTCATGGCTAGCTCTCCGTTGCCTGGGTCGGCCTGCGGGGGCCGACATCAATATGAATCTGGAAGGTCTGCTCACGGTTCAGGTGAGACAGTCGAGCAAACACGTCGCCACTGACCGGTTTCACGGCCACCAGAGTCAGCGGCAGCACATTCCTGCCGGCGGCAAGACTGGTTTCCCAGGTCACCTCCTGCTGTCCCGGGAAGCCGTCGAGTTCAATGCCCTCGGGCAGGCTCACGGTGAGCATGGCATTGTCGAGCGGTTCCGCTGACCCGAACATCAGGTTGATGGTGCGCGGCTGTTCGAGCGCAATCGTAACGCCCGGAATCGTCGCATCCGGCGCCGGCAGGTCGGGTGAGCTGGAGAACAGACCGAACAGCAGCAGCGCAGCAAAGCCGGCGGCGATCGCAGACCCGAAACCGGCGAACACCCAGCGATTCCGCTGGCGTCGTGTTCCTTCGCGGCTGGCATTCAGCAGCGCGCGATCGTAAAAAGCGGCTTCGGCCTGGGGCATCGGATAGTCCTTTAACAACTCGTCCAGAGCGTGGTCGTGTTTGTCGTCCATTGTCATGTCCTTATCTCCTGTAACGGCGTTGCTCAGGAAAAGGTTCCATCGGCGAGCAGAATTTCCTTCAGCCGCTGTCTCGCGCGGTGCAGTCGGGACTTCAGCGTGCCCGTCGGCGTCCCTGTAATTTGTTGAATTTCCTCGAGTTTGTAGCCTTCCGTGTCGTGCATGAGAACCACAACACGATGGTCGTCGGATAACTGCTGCAGCGCGGCGTCGAGCCGCTGCAAGCGGTCATAACGGGCCTTGTCGGCCGCCGGATCGAGGCTGCCGGCTATCGCCGCAAAGCCGTCGCCGGGCAGGTCACCCTCGGCGACGGTGCCGAGACGCTGGCGTTTGAAACGGCGCTGCTGGTCGATAAACAGGTTGTACATGACCCTGGCGAGCCACGGCCCCGGCTTCTCGATCTCGACCAGTTCATCCAGTTTCGAGTACGCCTTGACCAGCACTTCCTGGAACAGGTCCTCGGCCTCTGCACGGCTGCCCGCGAGTCGCCAGGCAAGCCGGTACAGGCGATCGAAGTGCGGGCGTGTCACCCGTTCGAACAGTGCGGAGGTATCGTCCATCGCGCCCGAGTGTAGCGTGGTGTTCGTGCAAGTTAATGATTCAGTTCTCTTTTCAGACGCTTGGACAGATTCCGGTATGATCGCCGCCGGCACCGTGAACCGATCCCATGCTGAATTCCCGAACCCTGCTGCTTACCGCTACGGCCATGGTCGCCTTTGCTGCCAACTCGGTACTGTGTCGTCTTGGTCTCGGTGCCGGGCTCATCGATGCGGCGAGCTATTCGAGTATTCGCCTGGTTTCCGGCGCGGTCATGTTGGCGCTGCTGGTATTGCTGCGCGGCGGCAGCCTCAACCGCCGGCCGGATCTGCGTATGGTGGCTGGCCTGTTCGTCTATGTCGTCTGCTTTTCCTATGCCTACCTGACGCTGGATACCGCCACCGGCGCACTGGTCCTGTTTGCTGCCGTGCAGCTGACGATGTTTGCTGTGTCACTCGCCGGCGGCGAGCGTTTCAACGTCGGCTCCTGGTTGGGACTCGCCCTGGCGCTCGGCGGACTCATCTACCTGTTGTTGCCGAGCGCGTCATCGCCCGATCCTCTTGGCGCTGTGTTGATGGCGACTGCGGGTGTGGCGTGGGGCGTGTACTCGCTCTGTGGCCGCGCCGTGACAGATGCGACGACATCAACCGCGCTGAATTTTGTATACGCAGCGCCGGTGGCAGTCGCGGTTGGTCTGGTTCTGCCGGGTGAGGTCGTGATTACGGCAAGCGGCACGGCCTATGCTGTCGCCTCCGGTGCCGTTGCCTCGGGTCTCGGTTACGCGATCTGGTACCGCGCGCTTCCGGGGCTTGCCGGTACTCAGGCAGCGACGGTGCAACTGTCGGTGCCGGTTATCGCCGCGCTTGGCGGCCTCGTTTTCCTGTCCGAGGCCCTGAGCGTGAGACTCATCGTGGCAACGGCGGCGACCCTCGGTGGGGTTGCTATCGTACTGCGAAGACCGGGATCATAGGGGTATGGACAGACTGCTCTTGATGGATGGCAACCCGCTCGATCGCCAACAAACGGCGGTTGCCGGCGGCTCGCGCTCGCCGGGCATGGTCTACGAAGACATGCTGGTGAACCTGTTTCCCGATATGCAGGTTGACCGGGTCAACGCCGCCGAGCCGGGTGACGTGTTACCCGCAAACACAGCGCTTGCGGACTACGACGGGCTCGTTATCGCCGGCTCAAGCCTGCACGCCTATGACGGTACGCCGGAGATCACCCGGCAAATCGACCTGGCCCGGGCGTTCGGGGAGACCGGTAAACCTGTCCTCGGTTCCTGCTGGGGACTGCAAATTGCGGTGCTCGCGGCGGGTGGCGATATCCGCCGGTGCGACAAAGGTCGCGAGCTGATTTTCAGCCGCGACATCGCACTGACCGCTGAGGGTCGCGCGCATTTCCTGTTCACCGGCAAGCCGGACAGCTTCGATGCGCCGTGTATTCATCTCGACGAGGTGTCGGTGTTGCCCGACGGTGCTGTCGTGCTTGCCAGCAACGATCACAGTCACGTGCAGGCGGCGACCTTTACCATGGGCAAGTCGATATTCAGCGGCGTGCAGTATCACCCGGAATTCGATCTTCGCCACCTCGCCGACCTTGTGCACCTGTACGCGAACATGATGAACGAGGAGCACTTCGACTCCGATGCGGAGCGCGTCGCTTACCACGACAAGCTCAGGGCCCTCTCGGCCCGGCCGTCGGATGGCGAGCTCGCTGATGCGCTTGCGGTTGATGCATGGATACTTGAGGACCGCAAACGCGGCGCCGAGGTCATCAACTGGGTGGGCCACTACCGCTCGGCCTGAGCCCTGCGCCGCTGCGCTTAACCCCGTCCCCGCCCGTCAGGCGTTTATCGGTCTGTAGCTTTTTTCAGGGGAGACAAAGCCATGAAATCGACATTTGTTGTTGCCGCCATGTTGCTGGTCGGCACGATGAACCCGTTGTTCGCCGACGATAAAGACAACGGTGATCCGACCCGCCACGAGAAAGTCGCGCTGACCAAGCTGCTGGATGTCGTGTCCCGCGACACCGGCAAAGATTTCCTGATCGATGCCCGCGTGCCGACCGAGGTTGTCGTCGGCACCTTGGCGATGCGTGACGTTGACTACAACGCGTTCGCCACGATCCTCAGAAACAACAGCCTGGCCGCAGTCGATGCGGAAAAGACCATCAAGATCGTGCCGTCACGCATCGTGCGCCAACAGGCGTTGCCGCTGGTCTCGGACAGTGATCCGTCGATACCCGGGGA
>JBCDJX010000111.1:0-10930 GCA_038747355.1 Pseudomonadota bacterium
GCACCATCGATAGGCGAAAACTCAACAACATCCCCGGCCGACACAGCCCCTTCACTCAAAACCCGGAAATAACAGCCGGGCCGTTCTGCCTGTCGAAACAGAAACGGGAATCGCTCGTCGTCCATCACGGCGGCAAGCTTTGAGCAGGGTATTCGCGGGCCGGTTGCCTCCAGCACCACCGTGCCGATCAGCAGCCGATCTCCGATAGACAGATGCGTCGGCAACCCGGCGATTGTCAGATTCTCACCGAACAAGCCGGCGGTGAACTCCCGACCCGTCTCCGCATGCCACCAGTCGTAGTCGCCAAGGCTGTACGCGTAAACGGCCTGATCGGGTCCGCCGTGGTAGCGCGGATCGGCGATTTTGTCGCCGCCTACGCCGCTAACCGTAATCGGTACCTCGCCGGCCAATGGTCGCTTCACGATGCCGGTCTCAAGCGTTTCTCCCCCGAAACGGACCTGGCCGATTTCCCCGGCATTGATGCTGACCAGTCGCGTGGTGTTGGTGTCGAGCATAGGGCACTCCTGCTGTCGACCGCAGTGTAACGATAGCCAGCAATTTTTCGAAAAAGTGCGTTACATTTACAACATATTTTCTATACAATGCGACGCATGCCACGCACAAAGATCTCAACGCTCAACCTGCGCATCGATCCGCGCATTAAGGACGCCGTCAGGGAAGCGGCAAGCCGAGAGCATCGAAGCGTGGCAAACATGATTGAAATGCTGATTCGACGTCACTGCGAATCGAACGGCATTGCGATCAGGCAAAAGGATCCAATCCGGAGATCAGACGATGCATGAAAAGATGCTCAAGGCACTGGTTGAAGCTGGCGCCGTCAAGAAAGTCAGCATTATTGCCAGCGGCAATCGCTTTCACGTGGAGGCGAAAACGCCGACCGGGCAGGTAACGGCAGCAACTTTAAAGGGGCAGGTCAAAACCTGGGTGACGCTGGACGCGGCAGCTCGCTGGGTGCGAGGCCTGGGAATCGGGGGCGCCCAGATACAACTGACGCACTGGCAGCCGGAACAGCGCCACCTGATCTAGTGGCGCCGCCCTGTCCTGCAGGGTGTTACGACTTGGGCAGTTCTCCGTCGAACGGGAACGGCTTGGTATCGGTGTTAAAGGTCAGGTAACGGATGATCTCGGACAGGTAAGTCGACACTACGGCGCCTGCCTGCTTCACTTTCTCGTTGACATCACCGGTGAACAACACAAACAGGAAGCCGATCACGACAATAAAGCCGGCAATGACCAGCGTCAGGTTGGCAATGGCCGCGAACACAATCATGAATACCAGTCGCATCCACGTCGACTTGGATTTCAGGTTGTCTTCCATCTTCGGACCGTCACCGGAACCCGTTGATTCATCGAGAATTTCGTCTGCCGGAGGATTGGCATCAGTCATTGGTGTATCTCCCTAGCGCATTAAACAATCTGGACTCAATAATACCCTTATGGTTCCATCAGGCGCGTTTTCAAGCTGTTCGGGGCCGTCGCCATGAAACACTCAGCAGTCTTTCCGGGTGGAAGGATTGCGCTATCAAGGAATATCGCGAGGGAGAAGTTCGAAAGATCCTCGGTGACTACCTGCTCAGGGTCTGGACCGAGGTAGAATCCGCGGCGGCGGCGAGTGCCGCCGCCAGCGGTGGATAACTACTACCGTCAGGCAGCAGCGACAACGTCGAGCAGTACGTAGCGCAGCAATACTTCGTAGCTCGAGGAATCCAGGCGCATGCCGTCCGGCAGCTCCAAGGTGTGAATATGTTGACCTTTCGGATCCTGGATCTCCTGGAAGTGTTTCTCGCCGTCACGATAAACGCGATACTTGACGTCCTGGTGGTTGCCGAACTTCAGCAGCACCTGTGAGTCTGTCCAGTCCTGAATGGTGGCCTGTGTCATTTCCTTCTCCTGCGGGTATTAACGCTGGCAGATAGGACAATGCAACGGCTGTGCCAATCTTTTTTTGTAGTATTTTTATTGTTTTAAAACAAATATTTATCAAATTTTATTAAAGTGAAAAATCAAATGTCAATCCGGCGCATTACTGTCACTTTTTGACTGGACTGTGGTGGTTTTTGCGACAGTTACTTTGCATAACGTCGTCGTCGCCCCAAGGATAGGTGTATGGGTTATCTGATCATCGTTCTCGTGCTCCTAGGCCTGGTTTTCGGCCCCGGTCTCTGGGTGCATTACGTATTGAAAAAATACAGCCTGCCCGACGACCGCTATAAAGGCACCGGTGCCGAGCTGGCGCGCTACCTGCTGGACAAGCACGGGCTCGAACACGTCAAGGTAGAGCCAACGGAAGGCGGCGATCATTACGACCCCACCGACAAGGCGGTTCGGCTGACGCCGGACAAACACGACGGCCGTTCTTTGACCGCCATCACCGTCGCTGCCCACGAGGTCGGACATGCGCTGCAGGACTACGAGGCCTACCCGCCGCTGAAAATGCGCAGCACGCTGGTACGACTGGTCATGCCGATACAGAAGGTCGGCGCCGCCGTGCTCATCGCCGCGCCGATCGTTGTCGCTTTGTTCAAGGTACCCCAGGCCGGCCTGCTGATGATTCTCGCTGGCTTTCTGACACTGGGTACGTCAGCGGTCGTGCATTTCGTCACGCTGCCCACCGAATTCAACGCGAGTTTCGCCCGTGCCCTGCCGCTGTTGGAGCGATATCGCATTCTACACGAACCGGATGAGCCGCACGCGCGACGTCTGCTCAAGGCTGCGGCCATGACCTACGTTTCCGCGTCGCTGATGAGTCTTTTGAACATCGCCCGCTGGTTCGCAATTTTGCGCTACTGAAACGAACCCTGCGCCGGGCGCGATCCCCGACTTAATTTCAATAATATAATCAATAGGTTACGTCGTATTGCTTGATTCCGCGCGGGTCGCTCCCACAATAGGTCACGGAGGCGGCAAAAGTCGCTGTAATTTCACTGGTTTGGGCGCGCGGGCGCTGCTATTATCCGCGCCCAATTGGCATGCCGGACGGGTGAAGTACGCCCCAGAGCCACTCGATGGCTCCCCGCACCGGCAATCGCAGGTATCAACTCCGATATGACGCCGCGGCCCTCAAAAGAGGTGATCGCCGTTATCGGCGTTTCGTTTAACAGAGCTGAAGAATCGACATGAAAGACTTAAGCATCTACCGCAACATCGGCATTTTCGCGCACGTTGACGCTGGCAAGACCACGACCACGGAACGCATTCTGAAACTGACCGGCAAGATCCACAAAACCGGCGAGGTCCACGACGGTGAAGCCACGACGGACTTCATGGAGCAGGAACAGGAGCGTGGCATCACGATCCAGTCTGCTGCGACCAGTTGCGAATGGGCTGACCATCGCCTGAACATCATCGACACCCCGGGACACGTTGACTTCACGATCGAGGTCTACCGCTCTCTGAAAGTGCTCGACGGTGGCGTTGGCGTCTTCTGTGGTTCCGGCGGCGTTGAGCCGCAGTCAGAAACGAACTGGCGCTACGCAAACGACTCCGAAGTCGCGCGCATCATTTTCGTCAACAAGCTGGACCGCCTGGGTGCGGACTTTTACCGCGTGGTCGCGCAGGTTGAGGACGTGCTGGCGGCGACGCCGCTGGTGATGGTCCTGCCGATCGGCATCGAAGACGACTTCAAAGGCGTTGTTGACCTGCTGACGATGAAAGCGTGGGTCTGGGATGATTCCATGCAGCCGGAAAACTACGAAATCATCGATATCCCGGAAGACCTGCAGGCGAAGGCCGAGGAATACCGCGAGAAGCTGGTTGAGACCGCGCTGGAGCAGGACGACGACCTGCTCGAGGCTTACCTCGAAGGCAACGAGCCCTCCATCGACGATCTGAAGAAGTGCATCCGCAAAGGTACGATCAACCTGTCGTTTTTCCCGACCTTCTGCGGCTCGGCGTTCAAGAACAAGGGCATCCAGCTGGTGCTGAATGCGGTTGTTGACTACCTGCCGAACCCGACGGAAGTTGATCCGCAGCCGGAAGTCGACCTCGAAGGCAACGAAACCGGTAATGTCGCCAAGGTGGATCCCGAGGCACCGCTGCGTGCGCTGGCGTTCAAGATCATGGACGACCGCTACGGCGCCCTGACCTTCACGCGGATCTACTCCGGCACGCTGAAAAAGGGCGACAACGTCCTCAACACGTTTACCGGCAAGAACGAACGCATCGGTCGCATCGTTGAGATGCACGCCGACTCGCGCGAAGAGCTTGAATCCGCCCAGGCCGGCGATATCGTCGCCCTGCTCGGCATGAAAAACACGCAGACCGGCCATACGCTCGCTGACCCGAACAACCCGGCCACGCTCGAGCCGATGGTCTTCCCGGATCCTGTGATCTCGGTCGCCATCGCGCCAAAAGACAAGGCGGGCATGGAAAAGATGGGTGTCGCATTGTCGAAGATGATCGCGGAAGACCCGTCCTTCCAGGTGGCGACTGACGAAGAGTCCGGTGAGACGATCATCAAGGGCATGGGTGAGCTGCACCTCGACATCAAGGTCGACATCCTGAAGCGTACCCACGGCGTTGAAGTCGAAATGGGCAAACCGCAGGTCGCGTACCGCGAGACGATCACGCAGGTCGTCGAAGACTCGTACACGCACAAGAAGCAGTCCGGTGGTTCCGGTCAGTTCGGCAAGATCGACTACACGATCGAGCCGGGCGAGACCAACTCGGGCTACGAGTTCGAGTCCAAAGTCACTGGCGGTAACGTCCCGCGGGAATACTGGGGTGCCATCGAAAAGGCCTTCATGGGCTGCATGGACGAAGGCACGCTGGCAGGCTACCCGCTGCTGGACGTCAAGTTCACGCTGATGGACGGCGCCTTCCATGCGGTCGACTCCTCGGCACTGGCATTCGAAATTGCCACTCGCGGTGCATACCGCCAGTCGATTCCGAAAGCCGGAGTCCAGCTGCTCGAGCCGATCATGAAGGTCGACGTCTTCACGCCGGACGACAACGTCGGTGACGTTATCGGCGACCTGAACCGCCGTCGCGGCATGATCAAGTCGCAGGATGCCGGCCCGACGGGTGTTCGTGTAAAAGCAGACGCACCGCTGGCCGAGATGTTTGGCTACATCGGTCACCTGCGCACGCTGACCTCAGGTCGTGGGCAGTTCTCGATGGAGTTCTCGCACTACTCGGCTTGCCCGCAAAACGTGGCTGATGAAGTCATCAAGGAAGCGGCAGAGCGCAAAGCCGCCAAATAGGCCGATTGCGAAACGGAACAGAAAACGGGCCTTCGGGCCCGTTTTTTTTAGGTCTTGATTGCCTCGCTGATTACCCGAATGAGCTCTGCTTGCCGCTGTAGCTGCTGGTCCAGCATGTTGTCCACGAATAACAAACGAATCATGTAGTCGCCAAGCAGGTTCTCCAGTCGTACATCATCCAGCAAGCTTGACGGATCGTGGGGAAACGAACTGGATGGCAAACCCGCGTCGCTCATCCAGGCAGGCAAGGTGCTGAGCACCGGAATCTCGTCATTCCCAATCAGGTAGTCCGTCAGTTTGGCGTGTTTTTGCCTGAGGAGGTCGTATTGGTTGCTGAGCCGTTCTGCGCGATACGACCATTCCGTCAACTGATCGCGGATCTCCGCAAACTCAGGATCGCCCTCTGACGCCGCTGCAAGATACTCGTTGATCGCACGGCTCGGGACGGAAAGCGTGCCGATCCCGAGTATGCGATTCCAAATTTGAGTCATCTCGTCGGCGGCAACCGGCTCGGGGTTCTCGCCCATCCATCCCTGCTGAACTACCGCGGATTCGAACGCTCTTCGCAGGTCGGTTTGCTTGCTGGTGAGCGACGTTTCATTGAGTTCAAGCTCCGCACTGACGCGCGCGAGCTGCTGAACTTCGCGTTCCCGATCCTGACGCTCGTCCCACCAGGCATCAATCGCGAAGGCCAGCAAGATGCTGAACACAATAACGCCACCTTCGATCAGCAATCGCGCCCAGGGCACGCTGTCCATGACGCTTTTCAACTTGTCGCTCAACCGGGCTCTCCTAATCGAAAAGACTGTACATCGCGCTCGCGCAGACGCTTCAGAACTACGGGTAACGACTCCGTCAATAATTCCGACCAGACCGTGACGTCTTGCGCGTCGTAGAAATACAACGGCGGATTCAACAACACGTCGCTGGACTCTTCGATATCCATTTCCATGATTTCGAGCTCGGTCTCATAAAGACCGAGGGCCTCTGCCTGCGCTGGCGTGCAATCATATGCCTCGGCCATTTGTGCAAAAAGCGTCGTCCTGTCCAGGGTTCGAATCTTCTCGTAAACCCGTTGGTTTGCCGCCTGGCGACGCTCGATCAAGGTGTCTGTCCAGAGCGAGAAGAATTCGATACTGTCGAACACGTTTTCGACGTAGCGCTCCGGCTGTTCCGGCCGGCTTGTCGGAACGTAAACGGCGACTGAGAAGTTGCCGCCGCCTTGCACGGTCCAGGGGTATTTCGGATTGACCACGACGAACAACAACAGGGTGCTGTCACCAATACGCGTGTACCACTTGCAACCCCTGCCCCGGATCCTTTCCAGACCCAGGCGGTTCCAGTCGCTCTCTACCTGTTCGGACCACTGCTTGTAGAGCTGTGCTGCTTTCAAGCTACTGCCTCCCTGGCCAGAGAATAGCAGTAGAAAGGAAGCCTTGGACACGTGCCACGTTTCGCCACATTGCAGCCAGCGACTTGCCATCGGTCACAGGCATGCTAAACACTCCTGACAGAACGTGGAGATCACTATGAACTGGGACATGCTCGACTTCCTGGTCTTTGGCGGCATGATTAGCGCCCTGCTGCTGATCATTTTCGTGGCGCGTCGCAACAGCCGCAGCCCGGCGTATCGCTTCGCCATGGCACTTGCCGGCGTCGGCGGCTTCCTGGTTGCCTGGATCAACGGCGCGGTCGGCATCATTGGTAATGAGGAAAATGAAGCCAACCTGCTGTTTTTTGGCGTGCTGGCCCTTGGTGCTGTGGGTGCCCTGCTCGCCCGTCTGCGTGCCGCAGGCATGGCCAAAGTGCTCTTCACAATGGCGGTCGCGCAAATCGGCGTCGCCACCTTTGCGATCGCGTTGGACCTGGGCGCCTCGAGCCCTGCCTGGCCGCAGAGTCTGGTCATGATGACGGCGGTGTTCACATTTTTCTGGCTGACCTCTGCCCTGCTGTTTGGCCGCGCGGCGAAAGCCGAACGTCGCTGGTTCTGAGGTCCGCGGCAAGCCAACGTTCGCTACCGCAAGCCGTTATACTCGTTCGGTAAAACATCGAAACAACCTGTTCCCGGACCGAGAGGACCTCAATGGACACAATCGTGATGGTGGCGCTTTCCAGCGTTGCTTCGGCAGGGGCCGTTTTCCTGTTTATGCAGTTGAAAAGCGGCGCAGAAGGTATCGGCGACTACTTGCCTATGAAGGGCCGCCAGCGACAGCTGACCGGCAAATGGCTGGGCGATAGTGTCAAGTCACTGCCCGGTGGCGAGAGTCTTCACTACACCGTGTCGTTGGATATCGAAGCGGCGATGCGACAAACCACCGGCTACGGAAAACTGGAAGCCGAACAGGACGGGCGGCGTGAGTCCATTGAGATCGAGATCCTGACCGGCGGCTTTCTCCACGGTGAGTACTTGAAGATGGACTATCGAAGCGACGACAGTCATAAAGCCCACTTCGGTTCGATCATCGGTTCACTGGGCGACGATGGCCAGACGATCGAGGCAACGATGAGCGGGTTTAGCGAGCTGCTCGGTGCGCCGGGTACAGGGCAGCTGACGCTGAAAAAGGAGCGCTAGACCGCGCTGTTCTGCATCCAATCGCGGATCACCGGCATCTGGTTAGGTAACCAGAGCAGTTATACGGAGATCTGCAGTGAGCAACGCATCCACGTACGCGAAACGACGGGATCGATTCCGATCCAGATCGATAGTTCTTGGCGCCCTTTTCGCCTTGTTCATAAACACCGCCGTTGTTGGCGTCGCCGAAGGCGCCAGCCCGGATTATTCGGAACTCGCCGACAGTATTCGTCGGGTGATGCAGGCTCAGCACTACAATCCAGGCGAGTTAAAATCAGCGGCGTTTGACGTCACCAGCGCAGCCGTCGCCGAGCTGGCGAAGACGGCCGAATCTGATGAGGCTTTTGTCAGCGGTTTCAACGAGATCTGGAAATCTGGCCCGTTTTCCCATGTGACGCTGGCGGTGGCACGACAACCCGCCGCCGCGCTGGCCGAGTATCTCGACACCGTGCGCGTGGGTGACGACGCCGTCACCTTGAGTTGGAACGACCGCGTCGCGGTATTAACGGTCAAGACCATGATGGGAATCGACACGATTGAGAATATAAGCGGCGCTTTCGTTGAAATCGCCGAGTCCGACGCGACCGGTCTGATCGTGGATCTGCGCGAAAACACCGGTGGCGCCTTTGCGATTCGACCGCTCATTGCGCACCTGATCGACACACCGCTCGATGCCGGTGGTTTTGTTTCCCAGCGCTGGTACTCGGAGCATCAGCGGACCCCCGCCGAAATCGACATTCTCGCAATGGAACCGTGGAACGGCTGGTCAATTCGCGCGTTTTGGTCTGACGTGCAGTCGCTGCCGCTGATTCGCGTCCGTTTCACGCCGGCGGAGCCCCGGTTCTCCGGCCCGGTCGTGGTGCTCACAAGCCGCAGAACAGCCAGCGCCGCAGAGTTGGCTACGGATGCCTTGCAAGGTGCCAAACGTGTGACGGTGATCGGCGAAACCTCAGCGGGTGAAATGCTGTCGCAAAAGATCTTTGATATACCGGGCGGCTTTCACTTGAGCGTGCCAATCGCCGATTATTACTCGAGAACCGGTCGTCGAATTGAAGGCCACGGTATTCAGCCCGATATTGTTGTCGACGCCGCAGCCGCGATGGATGTCGCGCTAGACCAGTTTCAGTGAGCCTCTGTTGAACGACGCACTCACCCAGCAACTGCTTGACCTTGTCGCCACAGATCACGAACTCCGCGCAGAGCTTGCGTCTGCCGGCGAACTGCATGGCGGCTATCATCCGAGGATGGCGAAGGTTCACGCAATCAACGCCGGGGCGCTCGAACAGATCGTGGATGAGTTTGGCTGGCCCGGCGTATCGCTGGTCGGTCACGACGGTGCTGAAGCGGCGTGGATCCTTCTGCAGCACGCGATCGCTCATCCCTCGTTGTTTCGACGTTGCCTGCCACTGGTCGAAGACAGTATCGATCGAGGCGAAGCCCCTGCCTATCAGGCCGCGTACCTGCAAGATCGAACTGCCTGCTTCGAAGACAGGCCGCAGCGTTACGGTACGCAGTTTGACTGGGACGACAACGGTGAGATGAGCCCGCTGCCCTTGCTCGATGAGGTAAGGGTCGACGAGTACCGCGCCCGAGTTGGGCTGGCTCCCCTGCAGGAACGAATCCGCCAGATTCGGAGTGAAAACGAGACCGTCGCCGCCCCTGACGATATCAACGAGTGGCGTCGACAGAAACGCGCCTGGGCCAAGTCTGTGGGTTGGCTCTCTGACGATTGAACCGTCAAAGAAATCATCAGCCGTACGGTCAAGGAGGATAACGGTCCTTCGAGCTTGTATGCGGTATACGATCGGCACGGTAAACTCGATCACGCATGAAATACCTGACCAAAAGCACGGACATCGCCTACTTGTACAGCCTGAAAGGGCTGCTCGAAACGAATGGCATCCCGGCGGTGATCAAAGGTGAAAACACGGCTCAGTTGATCACACCGTTTGCGATGACTGAGCCCAGCCTGTGGGTCTATATCGATGAGCAGGAAGACGAAGCTGAAAAGCTCATCCTCGATCCCGACTATGACGTTCAAGGCGGGATCGATGTGGACGAGTTTTATCGGCTCACGAAAGATGTCTCTGAAAACCCGAAGAAACTCTACGAATCACTGCTGAATCTGGGCATCGGCATCGGGCTCCTTTCGGTACTTGTGATTGTGTTAGTCGCACTGTCCGGCGATTGACCGGCTGCGCAAATAGCAATCTCGCCGTGATCTTTGCCTGAGGCAGGCATTCGACCAATGTGATAGTGGGTTTATACTGGTCGTCGGCGCAGCATGAGTTCGCCAGCTGGATGAGTGATACCACCCAGAATTTGCACTTGGCTGCGCAAAAACCCGAAACCTGGAGTGCTCTATGACCGATCCTATCGCCACATTTTTCAGCGCCTGGCAGGTCGAATCCGCTGAAGAACGACTCAAGTTGATCACCAATTCCGTAGCTCCAGACATCGTTTATGTCGATCCGCGAACACCTGAGCCCGTCTCCGGCATAGAGTCGCTCAGCCAATACGTCGGTATGTTTTCCGCAAACGCACCCGGTTGGTCGGCCGAGGTTGTCGTCAGCGATACCGTGGGCGGCGTTTCGCGGGCCACTGTTGCCTTTAGCGGCAAGGGACCTGACGGTAACGAGCAGATGCAGCACGGACAGTATTTCGTCGAAACGGAGGGTGATCGGATTACACGCATGGTCGGATTTGTTGGTGTGGGTGCGCCGAGCTAACTAAGGCAGCCGCGAGCAAACCATGTCACGTCCGCAATTCACATCAAGAGTGAACGAAAAACAGCCGCCCACGAGTCAACGGCGAATCGAACGCGTTGCGGAGGGACGTGGAAGGCCGTTGTTTTTTATTGCCTCCGCTTATTTCACGGCATGGTCGATCGCAATTCTGTCGGGCGCTGCTGTGGCGCAGGAGCCTGGCGATTCACCAAATCGCGAAATCGAGGAGGTCGTGGTGGTTGGCGACAAGTCGCTGGTCACACTAAAGCATGCGGTGTACCGGGCGGAGGAAGAATTCTTCGCCATTTTCAACGCGCAAAACTCTGACGACGAGTTCGATGTTCATTGCCGTTACGAAGCAAAGACGGGTACGCGCATACGCAAACACACGTGCGAGGCGAATTTTCTGC
>JBCDJX010000112.1:0-10780 GCA_038747355.1 Pseudomonadota bacterium
AAACCAGCAACAAGGTAGACGGTCGCAGTGTTATCGAGCCCGGGAATCCCAGGTGATGTTGCGCCATACCCACTGAGATTGTCGGTGCCACCAGCGCACCCGTCTGCTTGCCCAACTCAATGGCCAGTGCCTCCGGGCACAAGGCATCGGTACCGATGAGGCCGTTAGGACCGTGCTGCTCGGTCGAACCGATGGGCAGAACGATCGCGCGACTCTTTTCAAGATAGCGCTCGACTTCCTGCCAGGTACTGAATTTCAACTCCATTGCGTGCCTCCAGGGCGCTGCGTCTGCGACCCGGATTGTAACGGAGCGCGGCTCGCTGTGTGCGTCAGGTAGAACGGCGGACGATCGGCCCGGTCACAGCCGCAGTCAGGTGTGAAGGAAACGGGCCCACATGGCCAGAACAGCGACAAAATTGACGGTGAATACCATACCCCTCAGGCGCACATTGTCACTGAGAATCTGCACAGCGGTATGCAGCAGTCGGCCGGCCACAAAGCCCCAGGCCAGTACAGACTGGATCGAGTCGGGTGGCAACGTCTGCTGCAGTTCGAGCAGGCAGATAACATAGAAAAACAGCGGCCATTCGAACTGGTTGCGCAAATTCGCACTCACACGAGACTCATACCTTGACCAGGGATTCGTGCCGTCATCGTTTTGAAACAGGCCCCAGACGGACGGCGCTCGCGCCACGGTGAGCAACGCATACAGTGTCGACGTCCAGGCGACATGCGCGGCCATTGCCAAAACCAGGGAATTTGCTGTCATGGTGATGCAGCTTAGCCGAATCGTCGACCCAAGCGCCCGGACTTGTGCCAATTCCGATCGACGGGACGAGAGAAACATCAAAGGCATGTGCCGCGGCTGTAACAAGTGACTGGTTCGCGCGTTGTAGCAGTATGAGATGCGGATAGAACGGAGCCCGCGGTATGACACTCGCAGACGACACCATCGAAGATCACCTGATGCGGGCCGCCGCGGACGGCGATGATCGTTCGATGGAGCGCCTGTACGCACGGCTTTCGCCGGCCCTGTTCAACTACCTTCGAAAGCTTGGGTGCAGCAGAGATGACGCTGACGATGTGCTGCAAACCGCCTTCGTCAAAGCATGGCAGGCCCGCACGCGGTTCCGGGGTGGCGGGGTCCGGTTGTGGTTGTTCACGATCACCCGCAACACCTGGTACTCACTGGCTCGCAAACAGGCGAACACGGCCGTCGTATCGCCGGCGTCGGACTTTTCTACACCGGAGGAAGAACAGTCCGGCCGCGACTTGTCCGCCTGTATTGACACGGCGCTGTCGCAACTGCCGGTAGACACCCGGGAGGTCGTGATCTTGTCACGAGTCTCCGGGATGGACGCTGGCGAAATCGCCAGGCTGCTGGACATCAGCGAGGCGAACGTACGCGTTCGCCTGCATCGTGGATTGAAACACCTTCGAGCGGAGCTACAGCAATGAATTCCGATTTCCAAGATACCTGGCGCGAAGAACTGCAGACCGATGACACCTGGAACGGCGTACGCATGGAGACACCGCCACCGCTCACGGCCAGGTTCAGGAAAAAAAACCCGTGGCCCGTCGCGGCTGGCGTCGCGGCGATTTTGCTGACGGGATCCTCGCTGCTGAATATGCAGCTGGCTCATCAGTTAGCCGATGCTCGAACGAATACGCTTATCGCGCTGCTGCAGCAGGACACACCGCTGGTTGCGCTGGCGTCGATCGAGGATCTGCGGAATCGGGGATTGTCCGATCGTGCGATGGAGGCGATCAAGGACGTCGTGCGTTTTTCCGAAGACCCCAACGCTCAACTGTCGGCGCTCGAGGCGTTGTACGAGCTCAATGCCCTGGAGGAGGAACACCTTGTGACCGAACTGTTGTCTGAAACTCAAAGTAATCCCGAGTTCATACGCGCGGCTATCCGTGCGATGAACGAGGAGTCGATCTGATGCGCGCCCTGGCCGGAGTGTATCTGCTGTTCGCGGCATCCACGGTGCTCGCCGAAGACCTCGACGTGCGCGCCAATCCCGAGCGCGACCAGCTGCGGATCACCGTCTCCACGGCGACCATTGAACTCGAGCCCGGCGACGACAATTTCGTGAGGGTCAATTATGACTGCGTCGCACCAGAGCCAGAACCGGGACCGGACGGTCTGCGGGTCGTGAAGCGGGCCGGTATTGACCCGAACCTTTCCCGCAGCAGCGACAAGATCGAGATTCGCTTCCGCGAAGAGGGCGGCGATTGCCGGCTGCGTATCAAGGCGCCACCGACACTGGCAACACGACTGCGTATTGACCAGGCGGGCTGGATTCGAATTCGCGACTGGCGAGCGCCACTGAGCGCGTGGTCGGCCGCTGGCGATGTCGAGGTCGTGAACCAGCAGGGGCCGTTTTCGATTACGGCGATGTCCGGTGACGCGTCTATCGAGTACACCGGCAAGGTGCTGGAAACAGACTCTGCCATCACAGCCGCCAGCGGCACCATTGCACTTGCCCTGCCCACACAGCCGTCGGTGTCGATTCGAGCTCGGGCCAAGTGGGGCGATGTAATGACAGACCTGGACGTGGTGTTCGCTGATCAGGTGAACGCGACGGGCGCCTGGTCGGTCACCGAACTGGGCGACGGCGGCCCGATGATCACGCTCAGAAACCTGAACGAGGATATTCGGATTCTCAGTAGCTTCTGAGAGCCGTCACATCTCAGCCGGCCGGGCGACTTCAAAGATCAGAGGCGATTGGGTCGACGCGCTAGTCGCCGACGGTCAGAGCTTGCCGGGCCACGATATCGTCATAGCGCTCCCAGCGTTCTGCGGTCCGGTCGGATTCCAGCATCGCTTCGCGCGTCATCGAATCGAAGCGCTCACTGTCAAGACGCTCTCTTTCCAGGTGGTCGTCCGTCAGCCTGTCGAAACTGTCGTTGCCGCCGAACGCGACGGAGAAAATCTGTTCGGCGGCCGATGCGCCAATCTGTCGGCCAGCGTCATTCCACTGCACGGCCGAGCAGCCGCTCGCCAGGCACATCGCGGCTACCAGCAAAGTCGTTCGAAGGACGAGATGGGTCGGCGTCATCGTCAACATGCCTGTCAATGAGTGACAAGCGTAACCGCCGGTCAGTGACGCGTCAGTGATCGAGGTCCGGTTTCCGGACCTGAAGATCCGCTTACGTTAAATCAGGAGAGCAAGGTTACTGCTCGCAGGCGGTACAACGGTAGTCGATGCCGTAGCCCGCGAGCGTTTCGCTCAGAAATTCGGACCACGTGTTGTTTGGCGTCCAGATATCCAGCATGTCCTTTTCCGCCTCCGTTGGCTCGATTCCGAGTACCGCTACCCGGTAGAGAAAGCTGAACGCCGTAGCGCGGTAGTTGAGCTGGCAATGGACCAGCGTTTTGGTGTCCGGTTCGGACTGCATGATCGCCGCGAAGGTTGTGAAGTCAGCCGGGCTCGGAGATCGCCAGTTCACGGGTAGCTGGATGAAACGCATCCCGCTGTCGATCACGATGGCGTCCTCACGTTCGATGCCTTTATTGGCACCGTTAAACGACAGATCGATCACCCGCTTAAAGCCGTTATCAGCCGCTCTGCGAATCTGTTCGGCGGACGGCTGTCCGGCGCTGGCCAGAATGTCGCTGTAGTGCTGGTAGTTGGTGATGTTCAGGTCCGGCTCTGCCGAGAGAAGCGGTGAGCACAGCAGCAGGGCAGCCAGAACACTCATGGAAATCGTCTTCACGGGTCAGTCACCTCCTGAGAAAGACTCTGGGTTACGACAGCAGAGAGGCCGCCGACGAACGTGGTCACTTACCGCAGGCCGAAAGCGCGACTATACACCCGGCATCGGCACGTCGGATATCGGCCGGCTGACGGCTTGACGCTCACTGCGCGCGGGCACACCGGCTTTGCCCTCGCGGGAGCGGCGTTAATCGGCGTTGGAATCGCCGCGCCGGGTCGCGAACAACGCTATGTTGTCGGCCAGTGGTTGGTTCGCGGACGGTTTGAAGGGCGCGGGCTGTTCCGTGCCGTCCAACAGCACGCGCTCGGCATCCATCATGAATGCCGCTCGGGATTTATCGAGAAAACGCCCCCAGGATGAGCGCGACAACGGCGATTCATGGAGCGTATCTGAGAGCGTGTCCAGGTTGCCCTGCACACTGGACAATCGCTGGTGCAGGCGTTCGGCGAACTGAAGACGACCAATCGTCTTGTTCGCGGTCGCGTCCAGGCAAGACACTTCGTCGCGCATCGCCGACAGCGTGTGGACATCGATTTCCGTCACCGCAAGTTCCCCGAGTCGATCACTCAGATTCGCCGCATGCCCGACGAGGGCGAAAACGAGCTCCGCCAGGCCATCGATTTCTCCTCGCGTCTCCTCGGTAGCCGCGTCTATCTGGGCCATGGAGGCTTGCAGAATTCGCTGAGCCTCTCTGTCCGGGTCGTCCGCGCGGCGGGTATCGTGATTGATGGCGTCTGTCATCGAAAAATCAGTCCGACAACGCCAGATCGAGCCACGAATTGGAATCGATCGGTCGGGAACCCGCTCGGCAATCGCTGCAGACCCCATCCCTGGCTGTCGTCGGCGCGTTGACGAGGTTTAGGGCGGGAGCAGCGTGAGCACCGTCCCCGCAAAAAGCAACGGGCACCGGTTTTCGAATTGACGTTGAATCATCAACGCCCGGAATGTGCTGCATGTCGGATCGCTCCAAACGGCTTAGTAGGGTCGCGCCGGCGGAAATCGTCCGCCGCTACAGGAGAATCGGCGGTTCGGGCCGAAAATTTAGACAATTCACCGGGTTTTCGCCGAGCTTTCACCGCGTAAGGCGTCGTTCACAAAACACCGTTGTGGACAGCATCCAAACGCAGCCGCGCTCAAGACGACCGGTAGCGTCGCTCGTGACCACGGCCAGAGGTGGGTGTAAACGGCGCCGCCGTCCCGGTGGACGGCGGCGCGCTGGCCGGATCAGGCGCCGGAGAAGTCCACGTCCGAGAACACCATCGACGGCGCGAGCGTCGTCGAATACGGGTAGGGATCGTTGCCGACGAGCGCGATGCGCGCGAATAGGTCCTTGAGATTGCCGGTCACGTTCATCTCTCCGACCGGCCTGCCGATCTTGCCATCCTCGATCATGTGACCGCGCAAACCGAGCGAGAAGTCGCCGGTTGTGGAGTCAGCGTTACCGCCGAGCCAGGAGGTCACGTAGACACCCTCGCCAACCTCACCGAGCAACTCGGAGAGCGACAGGTCGCCCGGTGTCACCACGCGGTTGGACGAACGCCCTGTCGTTGGCGTCATGCCACCCTTGCGGCCGTAGTAGGTGTCGACATAAATATTCCTTGCGACACCTTTTTCCACCAGCGGCAGGGCTTTCGCCGCAATGCCCTCGCTGTCGTAATGGCGCGACGCAAGACCACGAACAATCAGCGGATCGTCGATGATGGTCAGCTCGGGGCTGAACACCTGCTCACCCATGATGGACGACCAGAAGGAACGACCCTGCTGTACGTTGCGCGCATTGGCGGGACCCAGCAGTCGCGAGACCAGGCTCGCTGCAGCACGTGAATCCACCAGCATGCTGCCCTTCATCGTCGGCCCCTTCTCGGAGTCCAGCCGCGCCAGTGCACGATCAAGCGCCGTCTGGCCGATACCTTCAGCACACGGCAGGTCGGCCACGTGGCGGCCACCGGCGTAAAACCCGTCCTCTGCGCGTTTGTCGCCCTGGTCGCGCAGCGTTACGGACGCACCCAACCAGCAATACGTCGACGACTGCGACCCCGAGAAACCGTTGCTGCTGACCGACGCCGATGTCGACGTGCCGTCGTACACCCCGGCAGTTGCCGAAATCACCTTGTCATTGGCGTGCGACACCGCGTCCAGCGTCGAACACCAGTCGACGCGCTGGTCACGATCGAGTGTCTGAACCGTCGGGTCAATCAGGTCGAGGTCGCCTTCAGGACGACCGTCGAACAGCTCGGCCGGCGTGATGAAGCGATGCTCGTCCGGCTCAAGCGCACGCGTGATCGCGACGGCCTCGCCCACAAAACTCGACAACCTCTCAGGGTTCAGGTCCGTGGTCTGGTGGCTGGAGTATCGACCGTCGACGTACAGCCGCAGCGACAGGGAGCGGGACGTCGTATCCTTGACCTTCTCGAGCGCACCTTCGCGATACTCGAACTCGACATCGCGACCCTGGCTTGCACTTGCCCAGACATCGTTGGCGCCCGCGCTGGTCGCCAGTTCAGCCGCCTGCGCGGCGCGTTGCAAAAGCTCATCCGACATTTTCGCCTCCCACGGTCATCTTGGAGACCAGCACGGTGGGGATACCCTGGGAAACGGGAACCTGCTGACCGTTCTTGCCACAGGTCCAGCCGCCGGTATCGAGGCGTGCGTCGTTGGCGACCATCGAAATGCGCTTTAATGACTCCGGTCCGTTACCGATGATATTCACATCCTTGATCGGTGCCGTGACCTTGCCGTTTTCAACCAGCCAGCCGTTCTTGACGTAGAACGTGTAGTCGCCCGCGCCGATCTGCACCTGGCCGTTGGTGTAGGTCTCGCAGATGATGCCGCGATCCACGGAGGCGATAATCTCGTCCTTCGTGTGCGGACCGTCTTCCATAAACGTGCAGCTCATGCGTGGCATCGGTGCGTATTTGTAAGACTGGCGTCGACCGGAGCCGGTCGGCGTCAAGCCGTACTGCTTGGCACTGATTTCGTCGTGCAAGTACGACGTCAGGGTGCCGTCCTTTACCAGCGTGGTTTGGCCGGCGCGATTGCCTTCATCGTCGTAGTTCAGGGCACCACGCTCGTTCGGGATATCCGCTTTGTCGACGATGGTGACAAACGGCTCGGCGACCTTTTTGCCGATCATGTCCGAATAAATGCTTGTACCCTTACGGTTGAAGTCGGCTTCCATACCGTGGCCAATGGCCTCGTGCAGCAGGATACCGCTGGCGCCCGACGCCAGAATTACCGGCATTTCGCCGGCCGGCGGACGACGCGCGTCAAACAGAATCATGGTGCGATCGACCGCCTCCTCGACCATCGTCGAGAGCCGGTCCTCGGTGTACCAGTCGAAATCCTGGCGTGCGGCAATGTTGGAATAGCCGGACTGAACCTCTTCGCCCTTGCGAGCGGTCACCGTGACCGTGCACCGCGTCATCGGCCGGTGGTCCGTCACCAGTCGACCGTCCAGCGTTGCGATCATCACGCGTTCGTCCTGGTCGGACCAGTAAACCGCGACTTTCTCAACGGCGGGATCCATCGATTTCGCTTTTTGCTCAACGAATTTGAGGATCGGCAACTTGCGATCGATGCCGACGTCTGCCCAAGGCATAGCGGTCGTGTACATACCGCCCATATCCTGTGCCACGAAGGCCTGTGGCGCGACCACCTCGGAACCGCGCGCAATCGCCGCTGCCGTCCTCGCCGCCGCCAGCATCGAAGCGGTGGTCAGGTCCTCGGTGAACGCATAGCCCGTTTGCTCACCGATAACGACCCGCAGACCCACACCCTGCGAAATGCTCGAATTGGCGTTGGAGACGATGCCGTCTTCCAGCTGCACGAAGTTATTGCGCGAATGCTGAAAATACAGGTCGGCCGCGTCCGCGCCGTTTGCCGTTAATTCCGACATGACCCGCGCGACGCCCGCCTGATCCACACCAAACCAGTCCATAAACGGGTTCGCTGGTGTCTTTTCCGACAGACTGATCGCATTCGGCACTCCGCATCCGGTCAGGAATGCGGGCATGGACACCACGGCACTTCCGGCCGCGACATGCCCCAGAAAGGTTCTGCGTTTCATATAGTCTCCCCTGTGTAACGCGGCGACAGGCGTCGCCGGTCGAAAGTCGCTCGCCGACGAGCGATTCTGGTTGTCAGAGCGCCGCCCTTACCTGCGCCCTTCCCTTTCGATGCGCGAGGCGGGCAAAAAGTTGCATCGCAGCGCGCATATTCCGGGTTAGCGCCGCCGTCGCTGGTTTCTCCAGTACAAAAGCAGGCCTAATCCGAACAACATACCGCCCAAATGGGCAAAATTGGCGACGCCGGGCGCGTTGCCACTGACACCCAGGTACAGCTCGAGAATGCCGTACAGGATAACCATGTACTTCGCCGGCATCGGTATCGGCGGGATCAGCAGCAGGATCGTCCGGTTCGGGTAGCTCATGCCGTACGCCAGCAGAATCCCGAACACACCGCCGGAAGCGCCCACGGTGGGATAGATGCCGCCTTGCACCGCCGCAACGAGCAGCTGCACGAGGCCCGCGCCAACCACGCAGGTCAGATAGTAGATCAGAAAGCGTTGCGAGCCGAACTGGTGTTCGAGATCGCGTCCGAACATCCACAGGCCGAACATATTGAAGAAAATGTGGCCGACACCGCCGTGCAGGAAACCGTAGGTCAGCAGCTGCCAGGGCGCAAACAATGAGCTGTCGACAGGCCACAAAGCCAGCGAGCTGGGTACAAAACCAAGCACGGTCAACGCAAACGCCAGTCCGTTGATGATGAGCAACGCGAAGATGACGTTGGGCAGCTGGCTTTGCCGCTGCAGCGTGTAGATTTGCTGGCTCATTCAGATCCTTGTGGGCTTACCATCCGCCGCCGCCTCCGCCGCCGCCACCTCCGCCGGAAAAGCCGCCGCCTCCGCCGCCGGATGACGACCCGGGCGGCGCTACCGACTGGGCAAGTGCTGTATTGAAACCGCTGGACAGATCAGACGCCATGTTGGTGCTGGAGTTCCAGCTGCCGTGATACCAGGCAGGATGATAGGGCTGGCCACCTGCGTCGCGAATGCCGGCCAGCGTCGACGCAAATCGCTCACCCCATTTTTGGTCAACGCCCAGCGCCAGCGCGTAGGGCAGCATGCGCTCGAACAGCTGTGGCGTTTTTCGCGGCGGATTCCTGAGGTTCAACTCATCTTTTTCGGCGACGTCGAGATAGTCGCGAAATCCCATCATCTGGTCGAGCAGCTTTCGGCCGCGGATCGTCGGACGCCGCATAATGAAGGCGAATAAGAGGATGGCAAGAAACATCGCGATAATGAACACGAACATCAGCGCTGTCGGTTCCTGCGACACCGTAAACGGTATCACCGTAAACACGATCGCGATGAATACGGCGGGCAGGTGAAGCATCGCGTTGTTCGAGAAATACTTGTCCTTGTAGTCGGCGACCAGCGATGCCTGGTGGGCCGACCGGGCTTCGCCCAGCACTTTGTGATTCTTGTTGTCGAGCTCGATGGTACTCGCATCTTTAAACAGAGCGTCGTACAGCTCTTGCTCACCCGCCGCGAGTGGTGGCGGGTTCGGGCCGGCATCTTCGCGCTGCAGCGATCGGTGTTCGCCGTTCTGGTGAATGCTCAGGTAGCCCTTGACGGCCAGGTTGACGATAGCGGCGGTCATGACCTTGCCGTCGTAATACATCTGGCGAATGTAGCGAAGCGACGCGGGTGAATAGCCGTCTGGTGGTTCGTAGCGAGTCACGATGACACCTTCGACCGGGTCTTTGCCGAAACGCGCCCAAACGGGAAGGTAATACCCGAGCAGGATCACCAGCCCGGACAAGGCCAGCAACACGTTGCGATTGTCCTTCAACAACCAGCCGGCACGCTGCAAATCGTCGGGCTCCGCGACCAGGCCTTTCGGCCAGCCAGCCACGATCGTCAGGCCATTGGTTGCTGAGAGCGGTGCGTTCGACCGGAAGTGAATCACGGGTCCGTCTTCGGTACCGGTCGTGTAGTCCCTGCCGGTTTCGCCGAAGGCGCCCGTATAGGCTTCAGCCGTGACCGACGGGGTGTCGACGTCAAAGTTAAACTGCACCGTCGCGCTGGCCTCATCGATGGGGAAACGCCAGCGAAATCCGCTGACGTTCCAGTAAAGCTCGTCGTGGTTTTCGAAAAAACCCAGCATCCGGACCGCGCGGTAGCGATAACGATACTCGTGCACGCCGTTGTCGATGAATCGATTACTGTCGCCGAAGTAGACCCGAATCGAATCACGCGGCTGGCGTACGTGGAAATCCTCGGGGCTGCCGTTTCGCATCACCGACAACGGCTCTATTGACACTTCATGCCGGTTACCGAATTTGTCGAAATACTCAGTGGGCATATCGCGATAGATACCGCGGCGGATTTGCTTACCCTCGGCGCGTACCCGGATCGTCTCAGTCACCTCGATAGACGCATCGGCGTTCACGACGATATCGCTGTGAAAACTGAGGATGCGCTCGTCGGCCTGCGCCAGTGACGACAACAGCAGCAACAGCAGCAACAGCAGCATCATTCTCATGATTCGAGCTGTCCGCGGACCAAAGGAACGGCAGCGACCTCATCCGAGGCTTTCTGGAAGAACTCGCGCTGCGTGAATCGAAACACAGCGGCGACGATGTTGCTCGGCACGGACTCGATCATGGTGTTGTAGTCGCGGACTGAGGCGTTGTAGTAGCGCCTGGCGAACTGCAGGACGTTCTCGGTTTCGACCAGTTCTTCCTGCAGATTGAGAAAGTTCTCGTTGGCCTTCAGGTCCGGATAATCCTCGGCCAGCGCAATCAGCCTGTGAACGCCGTTTTCGAGTTGCTTCTCCACCGTGCCACGATCGGAGAGCGTGGCGCTTTGCATGGCCTGGTTGCGCAGCTCGCCGATCGCTTCTAGCGTCGATCGCTCATAGCTCGCGTACTGATCGACGGCGTCGACAAGTCGGGGAATCAGGTCGTAGCGACGTTGCAGCTGGACATCGACGTCACTCCACGCCGAACTGACACGATTGCGGCTGTTGATCAGGCGGTTATAGAGAACAAC
>JBCDJX010000113.1:0-10756 GCA_038747355.1 Pseudomonadota bacterium
CCACTGCAGGTGCAACTCCTTGCGCATGAACACATAGATCAGTTTGATCAGACGCTTGAGCTCACTGTGCTCGAGTTCCCGCCCCTGAATGAAGCAGCAAGCCACTGACGCCGGTATCGCCAGCAGGTGCAGGATGTTGTTACGGAAGTACGTCATCAACACGGCCGTTTTCTCCGACATGTGTATGGCGTCGCCGATGTCGTGCGATGTGCGACTGATGACGCCCATGTGCTCTCCGTGCGCGACAATCTCCTCGGGGGTCATCTCCGGCAGAGTCACGAGCTCCGAATAGCGGAAGCGACGTAACAGGGCCATGGTGACCTCCAGTTGTCGCTGCAGTTCGTCTTCGCCAATTTTCTGCTTTGGCGTTGCCAGCAGTACATACGCGAGCAGGCTGATCGGTGTCACGGCGGCAGCGGAGTTAACGCCGCTCATAATGACCTTGCCGAGCCGCTCTACGACCTCGGTCAGCCACTCCGGGCGCTCGCCGTCGACATATTCCGTGTCGCGCCAGTCCTTGCGCGATTCGTCGAGAATCGGGTTCAGTTCAATCGGCTCGGCGAAATTGACGTAGACCTTGCCAAAGTTCTCGCGAAGGGCGCCGATCGATCGGACGAACCCAAGCAGGCTTTCTTTTTCCTTTTGCGCGCCGCCGAGCTGGTTGATGAAGGCAGACCCCTCGATGAGACGCTCGTAGCCGAAATACACCGGCACAAAAACGACCGGGCGCCTCGGCTGCCGAACGTAGGAATTCACGGTCATTGCGAGCATGCCGCCCTTGGGCGTCAGCAGCCGGCCGGTGCGACTCCGGCCACCCTCGACGAAGTATTCAATGGAGTGACCGCGTTCAAGGATCGCGTTCAGGTAGGCATCGAACACAGCCGCGTACAGGCGATTGCCCTTGAAGCTGCGTCGCAGGAAAAACGCGCCGCCGCGGCGCAGGATCGGTCCAACGATCGGAATATTCAGGTTAATGCCTGCCGCTATGTACGGTGTGTGCAGACCTTCTTCGTAGAGAATGTAACCCAGCAACAAGTAGTCGAAATGACTGCGATGGCAGGGAACGTAGATGACCTCCTTGTCCTCTGCAACCTGGTGCAGGCGTTCGATGTGATTGAGCTCAACACCGTCGTATATCCGGTGCCAGAGCCACTTGAGCAGCCGCTCCAGTACGCGGATGGTGGGGTAGGAAATATCCGCCGCGATCTCCATCGCGTATGCCCGCGCCCGCTTTTCGACTTGCTCGCGGGCGCCACGACCGCCCCTGATCTCGCCGTCGATAGCGCGTTTGACGCCGGGCGCGACCAGCACCTGCCGGACCATGGTTCGACGGTTGGACAGGTCCGGGCCGACCGTGGCCGATCGACGCTGACGAAAATGCACGCGCAAAACGCGTGACACCTTGCGAAACGCGAGATCACGATCGATATCGCCGGACACGATCGAACTCAGCGGCAGAGGCTCCGAGAAGCGCAGCAGCGTATTGCGGCCCAGCAGGACGGTGGCAAAGAACTTCCGCATCCGGCCGGCAACCTGCCAGCCCTCCGAGAACAGCAGTGCGAGAAAAGAACTCTCCTTGTTCGGTGACCGGCCCCAGTAAATCGCGACCGGTACCAACAGAAGATCCGGACCCTCGCCGTCCGACGCATCGATCAGGCGTTTGAGCCGAGGTGAAGACAAGCCGCTCTGGCGCTGTACCAGCAGACCCTTGGTGCGCCTCAGGGTAATGACGCGCGCACGCTCGCGAACATGGTCGAACTCGAACGACGAAGACGGCGACGGAAGGCCATGCTTGCGGGCGGCCCGCTCAAGCGCCAGGTTGTCAGCGAGTCCACCGGTTTCAAGCACGTAGCAGACCTCGGCGCCGCTGCCGTTGATCAGCTCGGACGGAACGTCCGGCTGGATGGTCGGACGCGCCCACAGGCCAAACACGCGGCCCGCCAGGAAATACAGCGGTCCGCCAATCAGGCGCAACAGTCTCATCACAGCGTTAAGGGCGGCACGCCCGGGAAGGGCCACGGTTTACTGCGACGCGTTCTCGATAGCTTCGTCCGTCGCGCGCTGCTTTTCTTCAAGCTGATCCTCGACGGCTTCAGCTTTCTCAAGCGTCTGCTTTATTTCTTTGGCCGGCTCTGGTGCCGGATCGTTGCTGCAGGCAAACAAAAAGAGCAACGGCAAGAGTGTGAGGTAACGCATAGTCCCATCCCCTAGATCGATTCGATGAACAGCTGCAGGTAGTGATTAATGGTGTCAATGTTGGCGGTCAGCCGATGGTCACCATCGAGCAGGTGCAGCGTCGCATTCGCTTCCCGCGCGTAACGAATGCTGTTCTCGACCGGCACTATATCATCATGCCATCCGTGCACGATGCTGAACGGTAACTCCGGCGCAGGTGGCGTGATGTCCTCGTAGCCCGGCATGTAGAACGCGGGCGCCAGTACGAACAGGCCACTGGCTCCGACCGTCCCGGCAGCCGCGGTAGCGACGTGGCCACCCATGCTCGAGCCGACCAGCACCAGCGTGTCGTCGAGCTCACTGACGCTGTCGATGAGCTTTTGCACGCGCTCACCCGGATCACGCATACCCTCGTAGTCGATGCTGTCAGCCTCGCAGCCCATGCTACGAACACGGTCCGCCATAGCGCGAATCTTTGTTCCCCAGGGCCCGCTTTCGAGGCCGTGGGAGAAAATCACGGTTGTCATTCGTCCAGTCCTTCGTCCCAAGCGTCGCTGGGCTTCCACAACAATTCATCAAGGTCAGGCTGCCAGCGGAATTGCCCCATGTTGACCTTGCCGTCTTCGACACGCACCCCTTCGTCCCGGAGCCGGTCCCTTTGCGTTCTGAATGCCTGTGAATCGGGTGCGAATGCGAGCTTGCCGGAAGCCGTGATGATGCGAAACCACGGCAGGCTGTGTCCGCTGGGCAGGCAGCGCAGGGCGTAGGCCACCTGGCGCGCACCGCGCGGGATGCCGGCGATCTCAGCAATCTGCCCGTAGCTCGCGACGCAGCCCTCGGGAATGTCTTCGATAACCGCATAGATGCGCCGATGCCGCGTGTCCTTGTCCATCAATTCATGCCCAGTCGGGCCTGGATTTCGCGGCGCGCATCCTTCAGCACCGAGTCCCGGTCCAGCGTATCAATGATCGACTTCACGACGTGCTTCGGTCCACCGTCACCCCAGGACTTGCCGCGAGACAGGTATTCGCCGGCAACCTTGCCGACGACGTAGGTGCTGTAATACGCGATGGCGCCCTGTGCACCGGCGGTGACCACCGTCGACAGGCCACCGGTGCCGGCCTTCAGGGCCGACGACACAAAGTGAATTGCCCAGACCGTCCCCATCAGCGCCGCCGACTCAGCCGCAATGACGCCAGTGAGCTTACCGGCCTCCTTCTGGCTGAGCGGCAGGTCATAGACGCGAGACAGGTGCACGACCATGCCGACGTCGATCGCCGCGGCGGCAAACAGGTCCGCGACCGGTAGCGGGTTGAACGCAACCGCTACGCCCTTGCCCACGCAGTAGGTGCGCACCAGCTTCTCGCCAATTTCCTGGCGCGCCGCAAGAATACGCCGGCCTACCTGGTCGCTCAGGTCGGACGCGAACAGGCTCGCGTTCAGCGCAACGAGGGTTTTTCCCTCGTCATGGATGATGTCCCATAACTTCAGCCGCAGCGCTTCAATGTCGGGGGGGCGGGCGCGCTCGGTTTCCGTCTCACGACCGTCGGCATCGACCTCAACCACCAGTTGCGGGCGCGGATCGGCAGCTACTGCAACGATGTGCTCGGATGCGATCAGGCCCTCGGTGCGTGCGCGCAACGACGTCATCAGGCGATCCAGTTCATCGCGGGTAAAACGATCGGACTTGTTGAGCGCAAGCAGCACCGGCCGGCCCTGCTGAACAACGGTACGCAGGGCATCGAGCTCGGAGTCCGTCATATCACCATCGACGACGAACACGACGAGATCCGCGCGGGCGGTGACCTCTTTTGCCAACGCTTCGCGTTGCTCGCCGCCCGCTTCATCCAGGCCGGGGGTATCAATGAGGAAAACACCGCCGGCTTCGATTTCGTTCCAGGATTCCATCGACGACACGCGTGTTTCACCGTGCAGCGGGCTGGCAGCAAATCGCGGCTCACCGATCAGGGCGTTTAACAGCGACGACTTGCCGGTACTCACGCGACCGAACACAGCCAGGTGTAAATGGCCGTGCTCGAGCTTGTCGAGCATGCCCTCCACAGCCGCATAATCACCGGCCAGCGACTCTCGGATACCGGACGGCAGGCGTTTGTCGGTGACAAGCTCGCGCAGGCTCTCGCGAGCCATTTCGAGATGGCCGCCGCGCGCCTTACGTTTGTCGGTTTTCCACGGCCATTCGGGCAACGCGCCGAACACCCGCTTCAATATGTTCACTCAAACCTTCCTCAAATGCCTTGGCCGCCTCGTCAGGAACAAGATTGCCGTGCTGGTTCAGCGTCAGGACCAGGCTGCGGCCCAGCGCATCGAATATCAGCCCGTAGGCGACAGCGTGCACGAGTCCGCCAGCAACGGTACCAACACCGGGGAACGCCTTCAGACCGTTGCCTGCGACAGCCAGCGTCAGCGGCAGCGCCTTGCCGACCCGACTCTGGCTCAGGTCAAGAAACTCTTCAATATCGAGATCCCGAGGTGCTGCTCCGTACAATCGGCAAAGCTCCCGCGTCATCGCCGTCCCGATATACCCCTGAATCAATACGTCCGTGCCGGGACTCACGGCGGCCAGCGATCCGATCACCGCCTTGCGGGTGGCGTTGCGGATAATCTGCTCCGCGCGTTGTGCGCGGTAGCGCCCTTCCGCTTCGTTGATGCGATCAGCGGCCAGACGGAAAACCGCCTGGTCGCGGCGAAGGTCAAGACTGTCATCGTCGCCGAGTAATCGCTGCACAGCCACCACCAGCACGCCTATGTCGGCGGGTCGGGTTTTGCGCGTCAGCTGCTCCGTGCCGTCCGGTCTTTTCTCGATCACGTCAGTTTCGCCACCGGCGGATACCGCGACGATTCGGTCGCGCTCCAATGAGCCGCCCAGCGTCTCCACCCGCTCCAGCAGTCGCTGCATGACGCTGGCCTGCTCCTCGGTATCCAGTCGGTCCGCTTTGTTGAGGACCAACACCATCGGCTTGTCGAGTGTCAGCAACGCCTGCACGGCCTCCAGCTCGGCACGGTTGAGATCGCCGTCGCAGACAAACAGCACGGCTTGCGAGCGCCGGGCTTCTTCCATCGCGGTCTCGGCCAGTCCGTCTCCGGCACCGATGCCCGGGATGTCGGTCAGCAACACCGTGACGCCGTCGTCCGATCGCCAGCGATGGTGTTGGATATCATCGGTTGAGCCGCCGAGCACGTCGACAACGACGTCCGAGTCGGGAACCAGGGCGCGCACCAGCGAACTTTTACCCTTGCTGACCTCGCCGAAGAAACACAGATGGATCTGCCCGAGCTGCTGCCGTCCGGCGAGCTCCTCCAGTTCGCGACGTGCCTCGCTGACATCAACGCCGGCCGATTCCGCGGCCTGCATTCGCTGCTCGATGCTGTCTCGATCCAGTGACCCGACAGGCTGCGCGGATGGCACCGTGGGTTCGCGTCGGATGACGAGGCGCCAAATGAGAAATATCGCGGCCAGCGCGAACCCCGCCAGCAACGCTACGTACAAAACCAGGATGACGATCGGGCCCTGGCGCAGCCGGTCCCAGACGTTCAACGCGGATTCGGTCACAAATAACAACGCGCCGACGGCGATGACAAACACCGCGAGAATAAGCAGCGTCGCCGCCAGCCGGATAAACCGATCAAGCTTCATACGGCCAGCCTGCCGTATTTACTCCCGAATCGCCAGAGGCCGCTTTAACCCATAAAGCCCAGGTCACGGACCGTGAAATTATCGATATGCGGAGCAACCACCCCGAGGTCGATATCCTCGATGCCGAACCAGCGCGCGAGTGTCGCTGCATACTGGTCCGCGGAGGTGGTCGGGATCATACGACCGCCGCCGATGTCATCGTCGCCGTCGATCGCCAGCAGCGGATAATCGCCGTACAACTCGCGACCCTGCACTGCACCACCCATCACCAGCTGGTTACCCCCCCAGCCATGATCGGTGCCGTCGCCGTTGGACGTCAGCGTTCGACCAAAGTCTGACTGGGTGAATGACGTAACGCCGTCAGCAATACCGAGCTCGACCGTGGCGTCATGGAACGCCGTCATCGCCTCGGACACACCGCCGAGCAGGCCCGGCTGGTCCTCGTTCTGGGTGTCGTGCGAATCGAAGCCGCCGGCGGCAACGAAGAAAATCTGTCGCTGCATCTGCAACTCGTCGCGCACGGCGATCAGCCGCGCGACGGTTTGTAGTTGCGTGCCGAGTTGCGACTGCGGGAATGCGGTGGCCAGCTCAGGTGCCGAGTTAATCGCGCTGAAAATGGTTTCCGCCGAATTGATCGCGCGACGCTGCACGTCGGCAAACGCCCTTGCGTACACCGAGTCGTAATTGGCATCGAGGATGCGCTGGAACAGCTGCTGCTGTTCGAAGCCCGGTGAATTCGGGTCTGAGGAAAAACCTTCGAATTGCAGCGGTCCGGTCGGGCCCATGACGTAGGCGACCGTCTCGTCCGCAGCCTGCCACAGATTGTTGCCAAACAAGGAGGCGTTGGTCGCCATTTGCTGGTCCGAGACACCGGTTCGGATCAGGTCCGCCATACGACCTGCCCAGCCGGTACCGGACACGTCATTGCCCTTCAGCGACGTCCACTGATCCTGCTGGTCATTGTGCGAGAACAGCTGCGGTGGCAGGGTCGCCGAGCCAGCGAAAATTGCGTCCTTGGTGGTGGGCGTGATCAGCGGTCCGACGTTGGTGACAAACGCCGCCGAGCCCGATTCGAACAAACCCTGCACGCCGCCCATCGACGGATGCAGTCCGTAGTCGACACCCGTTGCTGTCAGCGGCGTGATCGGCAGCAGGTCGTCCTTGGCGACGGCCAGGTTCTGGCGCGACTGGGCGTAAACCGCGTGCTCAGCATCGCTGCGCGGCACCAGCATGTTGAACGAGTCGTTGCCGCCAAACAGGAACACACAGACCAGGGCGCGGTAGTCCGTGAACGGACCCGTGCCTCCGACCACCTGCGCGTAGCTGAGTCCCGGGGTTGCAGCGAACAGCGTGGCTGCACCGCCCGCCGTTAAAAATTGTCGTCGGTTGATCGTCATGGCGCCCCCTTACATCTGAGTCGCGAATTCTGGCGACGTCGTAACCAGGTAAATGGTTTCTGCGACACGAACAGCCGCGTCCGCCTCCGGTATCACCGAGACGATGTTGGTGATTTCGGTTCGCAGGGTGTCTGACATCACGCCGCCCAGTAACTTGTCGGCCACGCGGTCAACGAGCGCCGTCGGATCGGCGGCGAGATCCATCTCTTCCGAAAAGTCGATGTACACATCGCCTCTCTCCAGCGTCCCGCTGTTCAAGTGGTTGTAGAGAAAAGCCTGGTAGAAAAAGTAGTTGGTGATAAAGGTGTTCTGGTATTCGGTGGCAATCTGCAGTTCCGGCGCGACGTAACCGGCCTGGCTGATCTCGCCGGGCGGCGCGTAGAACGGACTGAAGAAATTAAACACCGACGGCGCCTGCAGAGGCCCCTGGCCGAAAATGAACGTTACGGGGGTCGAGCGGAAATTGCCGTCGGCCGATGTTGCGTCGTAGGCGCGCCACAGTTGCGTCAACCTCAGTAACGGTTCCTTGAGCTTGCCATCCACGCCGGTGGCCAGCGCCGGACGCGCTTCCGGATCCAGCAGGATGGCCTTCACAACCTCGCCGAGATCGCCGCGTTCACCGGTACCGTCATCGTTAAACACCTCGGCGACACGTCGCACGTACTCCGGTGACGGGTTACTGGTCGTCAGGCGCTGGATGAGCCGGATCGCAATGAATGGCCCGACGTTCGGGTGGTTGAACACGTTATCCAGCGCGTCGGACAAATCCTGTTCGCCAGACTGGCCGGCCGGCAGCATCGTGCCACCCAGCAACAGCTTGGCCTCGGTGTCGTGGAACTCCGGGTACAGCTGCATCGGTATGACCTGGTTTTGTTCGGTCGCCCGCGCAAATTCGAACTGTGAGAAACCGGCCCAGTTCCAGCCGGTAAAGACGTGTGCAAATCCTTCGATAACCGCCTGGTTGTAGGTCGGCACCGGCTGGTCATTCGCGTCCGTGACGACCGAGCCGTCGATGTTCAGTTCAACGAGACCGATGGCGAACAATTGCATCAGCTCGCGGGCGTAATTCTCGTCCGGCCGGATATTCAATTCGGTGTTCGGCTTTTCATTGCCCAGCATGCTCAGGTAGACGCCCATGGCCGGATGCAGCGTGACGTCCTCAATCAGGTCTCGGTAGTTGCCAAAGGCGTTTTGCGACAGCATGTCGTAGTAGCCCGCCACGGCGTACGGTGCCTGCTGCAGAGCCCCGTTTTGCGACACGACCATGATCTGCGACAGGGCAAAGGCGACGCGCTGGCGGAGCTGGTCGTTCTGTTCAAGCGCATTTCGGAACCAGATATCGACCCGGTCCTGGTGCAGCAAGCCGATGGGGGACGGCCGCGGCAGGGACTGCAAATACGGCAGCTGCAGTGACGCAGTCGCGTTCATCTGGCGATCGATCCAGCCCTCAACACCCAGCGAGCTGACATCGTCCGCCGCCGCCTCGGTTGCACCGAAACTCGCCTGGTTTAGTAGCTGGAAGGCTTCCGCCTGCGTGACCGGCGGCGGTGGGGGCGGTGGTGGTGGCCCGGGCGGCGTCCCGGGATCCGAGGATCCGCCTCCGCCGCCACCGCAGGCCGCCAGAATCAACGGCACCAGTAGTCCAGTCAGTCTTTTCATGCCCCTGCTCCTTTCCGTTGACGACACGCGCTGTCTGCGTCAGTCGTCCTTTTGAGACCAGTTGGCCTCCAGAAACGCGACCTGCTCTTCATCCAGCAGGTTGCGAATCCTCACCAGCATTGTCATCTGTGCCAGCTTCACCTTGTTTTCGGCTTGTAGCACGGCAGTCACCTCCCGGGTTACAAGCGATTCATCCAGCGGGCGCTTGTCCAGCAGGTTCATGACCCGCGAATACGCCTCCTGCATGTCCCATTCGTGCTCGGCGACTTCGGCCTGTACCGACACCACCGCAGCGCGGATCTCGGTGTACTGCGCCTTGGTCAGTTTCAGCTCTTCGCGATACTCCAGAACCACATTGGGAGGAAACAGCTTGCCTTCAAAAACGTCGCGGGTCTCGTTGGCGTTCACAGAAACCGCCAAAAACAGCGCCGCGAAAAGTACACCTATACGGGTCATAACGTCTCTCCATCCAGATTGGTTGACTCCACCAGCTCCGGCAAGTCCTGGTATATGTTAAATCGGTGGCTGGGCAGCAGTTCGTCACTGGGTGCGCGCCACGCTGTCGTGCCGAACAGTTCGGCCTCCGAGACGTACACCAGGCCGGGATCCGGCCGGCCGACAAGCACCGCCACCAGCGCCGCTGCGGCCGCCACCGGCAAAAGCGCGCGCTTAAGCTGCGAACGGCGCTCGACCTGCTGTGACGCTTTGGCGAAACTCGCCTCGAACGCGGGCGCCGATCCGTCACGTGCGCGTAATCCGTCTTTTACTCGGTTTTCCAGTTCAGTCATTGTCGATGTCCAGTAATTCTCTCAGGCGCTGCTTTGCCCGTTCGTAGTGCACCCGTCCCGTCCCGAGCGAGACACCCATCACGGTCGATGCTTCGGCAATCGTCAGCTCGCGGCAAAACACCAGCTCGACCATGTCTCGCTGCCTCGCCGGCAGCTCACCCACGGCGGCCCACAGGCCGCGGTGATCGTCAGCAAGCTCGAACTCCTCGACCGGTTCGGCGCGGTCCTGCCGCGACACGAAACGCATGCGCGTTGCGAGACGTCGAAAACGGCGCAAAGACAGGTTTTGCACGATCCCGAACACAAAGCTCTTCAGGCTTGAACGTCCGTCAAAGCGAGCTTCGCCGCTGATCAGTTCAACGTAGGCCTGCTGCACAAGATCTTCGGCCGTCGTCCGATCGTAATCGCATCGCGACAGCGCCCAGCCAAACACATCGCTGTGCAGGGCTTCGAGATCAGCGCGCGATACGTTCGGATTCCGTTCCAGAGCGTCTCTCATGCGTCCTCCTGGATAATCGGTCGCATGACGGTCCGCCTTGTATGACAAGCCCGTGGAAAACTAGACGGACGGCCTCGCAAAAGCCGTGTCCACGACGCGCATCCCGCCGACGGATTGCTGCAGCGTGAGAAACACCGGCGAGCCCGCGCCGCGCGGTGTGAAGCTGATATCGATGGACAGGCCCGGCGTATCGCCGCTGGGCGACAGCACCGAGCAGTCCAGGCTGAAGTCATCGTCGTCGAAGGCCTCCAGGTCGGCAAGGCACGACAGGAATGCAGACAGCTGACCGCTCACCTGCTGAACCAGCGCTGCGTCGGTTTGTTCGAACACGGCCCAGCGCGTGGCGTGGTCAATACAGTTGACGATGCGCAGCAGCGTCCTGCGCGTCGACAGCCGCGCATACAGCGTATGCGACTCGTTGCCCCGACCCATCGTGCGGTCACCCCGGATCACGGATTGCGCTGCCTTTTTCGCGACGATCGCATTGAGGCCGGCTCTCGACAGCGCCTGCTCGTCTTCGCCGGACAACGCAATGCTCGGCTGCAGACGGCGTTGCATTGCGACCTGCGACACGTCGTGCCAG
>JBCDJX010000114.1:0-10523 GCA_038747355.1 Pseudomonadota bacterium
CAGCGACAAGTTGGAGAAAAAACTCACCCGGTGCTCCGAACACTTTGCAGGATCGCGGGTTTCGCCCGCGCACATCGACCACGACCTGTTGGCCAGACTGTGCTTCGGGTATCGGCTGATTAGCCCGTCACTTAAGCGATTGAGACGTGTGCAGGCCGCGGTCGGGAAAACTTCCGAAACGGACAAAATATAACTGTCGGCCTGTCAGGCGTTGCACCCTGAAACACTCCGATACGCGCTTGAGACCCTTGCAATGCCGGTATCTGAGATTCTGTCTCTGCGTCGAGGGACGCGAAGGAATTCGAGGGAGATGGCGTCGACGCGCGAGCAGCGCGACGAACCACGGCAAACACCTCGCTTGAGCTCTGGTCGACGACTGGGTCCACAACGAATTCTGAATCCCCAAGAACCCTGGCTTTTCAGCCCCCCTGAGCCACGGTTCCTCTAAGCCGGAGCGTTTGCTCCGGCTTTTTTTATGCGAAAAAAAAGCCCGGCGATTGAAGCCGGGCTTTCTTGTCAGCCGATGACTGGCGGTCGATTTACATCATGCCGCCCATGCCACCCATGCCGCCCATATCCGGCATCGCCGGGGCAGCTGCTTCGTCCTGCGGTGCATCCGCAACCATCGCTTCCGTCGTCAGCAACAAGCCGGAGACGGACGCCGCGTTCTGCAGTGCGAAACGCGTGACTTTCGTCGGGTCGAGGATACCGGCATCGATCATGTCGACGTATTCGCCGGTCGCCGCATTGTAGCCGTAGTTGCCCTTGCCTTCTGCAACGGCGTTCAGGACGACGCTCGAATCACCACCGGCGTTCTTGACGATCTGGCGCAGCGGCTCTTCGATCGAACGACGCAGGATGCTGATACCGACGTTCTGGTCGTCGTTGTCACCCTTGAGATCGGCAATGCCGGCAACGGCACGGATCAGGGCAACACCACCGCCCGGAACAACGCCCTCTTCGACGGCAGCACGGGTTGCGTGCAGCGCATCTTCGACGCGGGCTTTCTTTTCCTTCATCTCAACTTCGGTGGCAGCACCGACCTTGATCACAGCAACACCGCCGGACAGCTTGGCAACACGCTCCTGCAGCTTTTCCTTGTCGTAGTCCGACGAAGACTCTGCGATTTCGGCGTTGATCTGCTCAACACGACCCTGGATGTCTTCAACGCGACCTGCGCCGTCGACGATCGTCGTGTTTTCCTTGGTGATCTGGACCTTCTTCGCGTCACCAAGATCTTCCAGCGTCGCTTTTTCCAGCGACAGGCCGACTTCCTCGGAAATCACCTGGCCACCGGTCAGGATCGCGATGTCCTGCAGCATGGCTTTGCGACGATCGCCGAAGCCCGGCGCCTTGACGGCTGCGACCTTGACGATGCCACGGATGTTGTTGACGACCAGCGTTGCGAGCGCTTCGCCTTCGACGTCCTCGGCAATGATCAGCAGCGGACGACCCGACTTTGCGACACCTTCGAGCAGCGGCAGCAAATCACGGATGTTGGAGATCTTCTTGTCGAACAACAGGATCAGCGGATTGTCGAGTTCGACGCTCTGGCTGTTCTGGTTGTTGATGAAGTACGGCGACAGGTAACCGCGATCAAACTGCATGCCTTCGACGACATCGAGTTCGTTGGCGAGACCGGAGCCTTCTTCAACCGTGATTACGCCTTCCTTGCCGACTTTCTGCATGGCGTTGGAAATAATCTCGCCGATTTCCTTGTCGGAGTTGGCCGAGATCGAGCCGACCTGCGCGATGGCGGTTTCGTCTTCGCACGGTGTGGACAGCGTCTGCAGTTCGGCAACGATGCCGGCAGCCGCCTTGTCGATGCCGCGCTTCAGGTCCATCGGGTTCATGCCGGCAGCAACCGACTTCAGGCCTTCGCGGAGAACCGCCTGGGCCAGGACCGTCGCCGTCGTCGTTCCGTCACCGGCGATATCGGACGTCTGCGAGGCCACTTCCTTGACCATCTGTGCACCCATGTTTTCGAACTTGTCTTCCAGTTCGATTTCCTTGGCGACGGAAACACCGTCTTTGGTCACGGTCGGTGCGCCGAAGCTCTTGTCGAGCACAACGTTGCGGCCTTTCGGGCCGAGCGTGACTTTTACAGCGTTAGCGAGCGTGTTGACGCCAGCGAACATCTTCTGGCGAGCGTCGTCGCTAAAACGTACTTCTTTAGCAGCCATTGTTTGATTCCTTCAGAACTTAAGATTCGATGACTGCCATGATGTCGTCTTCCTTCATCACGAGCAGTTCTTCACCTTCAACCTTGACTTCCGTGCCGGCGTATTTGCCGAACAGCACTTTGTCCCCTACCTTGACGTCGAGGCCACGGATGTCGCCGCTGTCGAGGATTTTGCCGTTGCCGGCAGCGATGACTTCACCCTTGATCGGCTTTTCAGTCGCCGCGTCGGGAATCACGATGCCGCCAGCGGACATGCGCTCTTCTTCCATACGCTTGACGATGACCCGATCATGAAGCGGTCGAATCTTCATGTGTCTATCTCCTGTAAGTTATTGATTCCCAACTGTTTTCAGTCGGCTTGCGGCTTTGTTTTGTTAGCACTCTGCCGCGAGGAGTGCCAATCATAGAGACGGACCGTTGGATTTCAAGCGTTTTTGCTTGAGATTTCGACGAAAAACCCGACCTGTTCCCATGACACGGCGGCATTAACGCGTAACAATCGCCCCGGTTTTGCGGTCAGATACACGTAATGACCGCGTCTGGAACAGGAAAGCAGAGCCTAAATCGCATGAAATTCAGCTGGTTACTCGCAATCATCACGCTGCTTGGCGGCGCCGCCGTGGCACAGGATCGCCCCGATCCACCGGAAGACGTCTTCCGTTACGCGGTTTTCGATGCCGGTGATGCGATCGAGATCGACTGGTTCATCGAAGATGGCGCCTACATGTACCGCGATGCCTTCGGGTTCTCGAGCGGCGACAAGGCGATCCAGTTCGGTGACGTCGAGTTTCCAAAGGCGGAAACGCACACCGACAATTTCCTCGGCGAACAGGCGATATACCGCGAGAGCGTCCTGATTCGTATTCCTTACACCAGCGCCGGTCCGCGCCCGGCGAATCTGGCTGTGACCATCGATTCACGCGGCTGTCTCGACTCGGGTTTCTGCTACGCGCCAGTGCGCTGGATTGAAACCGTTTCGATGAAGCCGGCGGAGCCCGCCACAGCGTCAACCGGCGCACTCGACTTCTCGAGCCTCGGCAGCAGCGGTGCCGATGAGTTTCCTGAGCCCGATGAGGTGTTCTTCCCCAACGTTTACGTGGTTGACGGAAATACGCTCGAAATCGGCATGCAGATCGAGCCCGGCTACTACGTGTACCGCGACAAGGTGTCTGTCGCCATCGGCTCCGGGCCCGCCCGCGCCATCAGCCTCGAGCTGCCCAAGGGTAAAGACAAGTACGACCAGTTCTTCGGTGACCAGGAGGTCTACTACGACGGCTTCGTCGGCACGGTTGAACTGGCCCGCGGTGTCGCGGACGGCGCCGACGTCGAAATCGCGTTTGGCTACCAAGGTTGCGCCGATGCCGGGCTGTGCTACGTGCCGCTGACGCGCACGTTGACCGCATCGTTGCCGGCCGTCGACGCGATCCAGGACTTGTCGGTTGTGCCGACCACCGCTATCCGCGACCCGGCGGGTGGCGAGGACAGCGCGGCGGCATCGACGGTCGCCGCGGCCACAGCGCCTCCGGTCAACGCGCCGGTGTCCGAACAGGGTCGACTTGCCAGCATCATTAAGGAATCCAGCCTGTGGGCGATGATCGCCGTGTTCTTCGGCGCGGGTCTCGCGCTGGCGTTTACGCCGTGTGTCCTGCCGATGATCCCGATCCTGTCCGGCATCATTGCCGGCGAAGGCGACAACGTCAGCACGAGCAAAGGCTTCACACTGTCGCTGGCCTACGTCATGGGCATGGCGCTGGTGTACACCGCTGCCGGCATCGCCGCGGCGGCACTGGGCCTGCAGCTGCAGGCGACCTTCAACCAGCCCTGGGTGCTGTTCCTGTTCGCCGGACTGTTCGTGATCCTCGCAATCAGCATGTTCGGCGCTTTCGAGCTGCAGATGCCGAGCAGCATCCAGAGCAGGCTCGCCGGCGTGTCCGGCAACCAGAAAGGCGGCACCTACGTCGGCGCCTTTATCATGGGCGCGCTGTCGTCGCTGATCGTCACAGCCTGCGTCGCACCCCCCCTCGTTGCTGCCCTGACGGTGATCGGCCAGACCGGCGACATGGTTCGCGGCGGCTCAGCGCTGTTTGCGATGAGCCTCGGTATGGGTGCGCCGCTGTTGCTGGTCGGCGCGTCGGCCGGACAGCTACTGCCCAGAGCCGGCATGTGGATGGAAAAGGTCAAGGGTGCCTTCGGTTTCATGATGCTGGCGCTCGCGATCTGGATGCTGTCCCGCGCGCTGCCCGGCGAGATCACGCTCGCGCTGTGGGCCGTGCTGGTGTTCATGGCCGGTGTTTTCCTCGGTGGCCTGACCTCGCTTGGCCCGGACTCATCAATCAGCCAGCGGCTCGGCAAGGGATTCGGCTCGCTGGGTCTGATTTATGGCGTATTGCTGTTGCTGGGTTCGCTGACCGGCGGCAGCAACCCGCTGCAACCGCTGGCCAGCGTGAATCTCGGTGGCGGTGCCGCCGTGGAGAAAGAAGAACATCTCGAATTTATGCGCATCAAGACGGTCGCCGATCTCGACCGCGAGGTCGCCCGAGCCGCTGCGCAGGGCAAGACAGCGATGCTCGATTTCTACGCCGACTGGTGCGTATCCTGCCTAGAGATGGAGGCATTCACCTTTACGGATGCCGACGTTCACGCCACACTGGAGAACACGGTACTGCTGCAGGCCGACGTCACGGCCAACGATGATGCAGACCAGGAACTGTTAGGCCGCTTTGGCGTGTTCGGTCCGCCGACGATCATCTTTTTCGGCACCGACGGCCAGCAACGACACGGCTACGAGGTCGTGGGCTTCATGAAAGCCGAAGCCTTTGCGTCGCATGTGCGTGAGGCCTTTGCAGCAGGCGCGGTTACAGCCGCCAACTGACACCAGGAAAGAGACACAATGCGAATTGCACTGATCATCGGTGTGTGGATGATCGCCCTCGCTGGCGGCGTCCTTTTATACACGGCCCAGCAAACGGCGGGCTCTGTCGGCAACCCCGAAAACACGGCGACCGTCGCCAATGTCATCGCCGAGGCGGAAGCTGCGATTGAAGACGCCGCGCCCGGCGCCGTCGCGTTTTCGCTGCCGGATATGGACGGCAACGCGCGCGACATTAACGAATGGTCGGGCAAGTATCGCGTCCTGAATTTCTGGGCCACCTGGTGCGCGCCCTGCCGGCGCGAAATCCCGCTGCTGAAGACCTTCCAGGACGAACATGTCGGCGACGACATCCAGGTCATCGGTATTGCCGTGGATTTCATGGAAGACGTCACCCGCTACGCCGAGAAGGCGCAGTTCAATTACCCGGTGCTGGTTGGCCAGGAAGACGCCATGGCGGTCGCCGAGTCGTCGGGTGTGCCGTTCATCGGCCTGCCGTTCACGATGATTGTGGACAACGAAGGCCAGCTGATCGATACGCACATGGGCGAGATCTTCGAAGATGATCTGAAGAAGTTGGCGGAAACCTTGAAAGCGCTCGACGACGGCACCCTGAGCCTCGAAGAGGCGCGCCAAATCCTCTGACGGGCCGGCGTTTGCACCGTCCTGGGGCATGCAGCGACGGTGAGCGTGAAAAGCGCCGCGTCGACGCCGCGACGCGTTAATTGCGCTGAAACTTCACCACGACCGAAAAAAAGAGTTAAACTCGCCCGCAACTTCGGCTATCTGGTCGCTAACTGCGGGAAAATGTCGGATTTCCTCCTTCTAAACGGTCCGAATCTCAATTTATTGGGAACGCGTGAGCCCGATGTCTACGGTTCGACGTCTCTTGAAGATATCGAAGCGCGTTTGCAGACGCTCGCGACAGAACTCGGCCATAAGCTGCTGTGTTACCAGAGCAATGCCGAACACGAACTCGTCGAGCGGATTCACGAGGCGAAGCGCGATGGTGTCGATGTCATCATCCTCAATCCCGCCGCCTTCACGCACACGAGCGTCGCCCTGCGCGACGCGCTGCTGGCCGTGGAAATCCCGTTCTTCGAAATTCACCTGAGCAACACGTTCGCGCGTGAGGCCTTCAGGCACAAGAGCTGGTTCAGCGATATTGCGACCGGCTGCCTGTTCGGCTTCGGCGCCTACGGTTATGAACTCGCGGTGCATGCTGCGCACCGCCACGCAGAAAACGCTAAGGGGTAGCGGATGGACATCAGAAAAGTCAAAAAACTCATCGAACTGCTGGATGAGTCAGGCATCGCGGAAATCGAGATTACCGAAGGGGAAGAATCGGTCCGCATCAGTCGTTACGCCCAGGGTGCGCCGGTCACGGTCAGTGCCCCGGCGCCCGCGCCGGTCGCGGCAGCTCCGGCCGCAGCGGCGGCTGCCCCGGTGGCCGACGCCGCTCCGGCTGCGCCTGCAGCGCCGGAAGAAGACGGCTTTGAAGTGACGGCGCCAATGGTCGGGTCGTTCTACTCGGCCTCGTCGCCGGGCGCAGCCCCGTATGTACAGGTCGGTGACAAGGTCAATGAAGGCGACACACTGTGCATCATCGAAGCGATGAAGATGATGAACCAGATCGAAGCTGACGTCTCCGGCACTGTGAAGTCGATCCGCGTGCAGAATGGCGAGCCGGTCGAGTACGGCCAGGTACTGTTCGTCATCGACCAACGCGGCTAGGGCGCCCGTCATGCTCGAGAAAATCGTTATCGCCAATCGTGGCGAGATTGCGCTGAGGATCCTGCGCGCCTGCAAGGAACTCGACATCAAGACGGTGGCTGTTCATTCCGCCGCCGACACCAACCTGAAGCACGTTTTGCTGGCGGATGAGACCGTCTGTATCGGGCCGGCCCAGTCGACAGACAGCTATCTCAATATGCCGGCCATTATTTCGGCCGCCGAGGTCACCGACGCCGTCGCGATTCATCCGGGTTACGGCTTCCTGTCAGAAAACGCGGACTTTGCTGAACGTGTTGAGTCATCGGGCTTCACCTTCATCGGTCCGCCGGCTTCCGCGATTCGACTGATGGGCGACAAGGTGTCGGCCATCAAAGCGATGAAAGCGGCCGGCGTACCGACCGTACCCGGGTCCGACGGGCCACTCGGCGACGATGCGGACGAGAACCTGCGTCTCGCCAGGGACATTGGTTACCCGATTATCATCAAAGCCTCCGGCGGCGGTGGCGGCCGCGGCATGCGCGTCGTGCACTCGGAAGCGTCGCTGACGTCGGCGATCACGGTCACCAAAGCTGAAGCGCGGGCCGCGTTTGGCAATGACGTCGTGTACATGGAGAAATTCCTGGAAACCCCGCGTCACGTTGAGTTCCAGTTGTTGGCCGACGGCCAGGGCAACGCCATTCACCTCGGTGAACGTGACTGCTCGATGCAGCGGCGCCACCAGAAGGTGATTGAAGAGGCGCCCGCGCCCGGCATCACCGAAGAACAGCGGCAGAAAATCGGCGAACGCTGCGTGAATGCCTGCCTGGAGATCGGCTACCGCAGCGCCGGCACTTTCGAATTCCTGTACGAAAACGGCGAGTTTTATTTCATCGAAATGAACACGCGCCTGCAGGTGGAACACCCGGTCACCGAGATGATTACCGGCGTCGACCTGGTCCGTGAGCAGCTGAGAATCGCCTCCGGCGAGAAACTCACGCTGAAGCAGGAGGACGTGAAGATCACCGGCCACGCCATCGAGTGCCGCATCAACGCGGAAGATCCGAAGAACTTCATGCCGTCTCCGGGGTTGGTCTCACTGTGGCACGCACCCGGCGGACCCGGGGTTCGCATGGACAGTCACGTGTACAGTGGATACAAGGTGCCGCCCTTCTACGATTCGATGATCGGCAAGCTGATCACGCACGGCAGCGACCGCGATGCCGCGTTTGCGCGCATGAAAAACGCACTGTCGGAGATCGTTATCGAAGGCATTAAAACCAACGTGCCCCTTCACCAGGAAATCTTCCAGCACGCGGCCTTCCAGGCGGGTGGCACGGACATCCACTACCTCGAGAAACGCCTCGGCCTCGTTTAGGCGCGTGCTGCGCGTGTAAGCAGAGCTGCAGCAAAACGGATCGGCTCATGAGCTGGCAGCAGTTTTCCATGCCTCTCGGCAAACACGACGCGGAGTTGCTTGAGGCACTGTTGCTGGAATTCGGTGCCTTGTCCGTCACGCTGAGCGACAACGCCGACGAACCGGTCCTGGAACCTGGCGTCGGCGAAACGCCGCTTTGGTCAGAAACCCGTGTAACCGCCCTGTTCGATGACGGTCTCGACATCGACGCACTGCTCGCCTTTCTCGGCCAGGAACTCAAGTCACTCGGCGAACACACGCTCGAACGACTCGAAGACCGGGACTGGGAGCGCGAGTGGCTGCGAGATTTTCACCCCATGTCGTTCGGCAAGCGACTCTGGATATGCCCGGGTGACGCCGAACCACCGTCGGCGGACGCGGTCGTGGTGCGGCTGGATCCCGGGCTCGCCTTTGGCACCGGCACCCACCCAACGACCGCCATGTGCCTTGAATGGCTGGACGGCCAGCCGCTCGCCGGTTGCTCGGTACTCGACTATGGCTGCGGCTCCGGTGTGCTGGCGATCGCCGCGTTGAAGCTCGGCGCCGGCGAGGCGACCGGCACCGACATCGATCCCCAGGCCCTGCTCGCCTCGCAGCGGAATGCGCTGCGCAACGACGTTGCCGTGGCGCTCGTCGACCCGCCGCACACCGTGCGTGGACAATTCGACGTGGTCGTCGCCAACATCCTTGCCGGCCCGCTTGTCGAACTTGCGACCCAGCTCTCAGAATATGTCAAAACCGGCGGTAGACTGGCATTATCAGGAATTCTTGAAGAACAGGCTGCAAGTGTTCGGAAAGCTTATGAGCCTTGGGTTTTGCTCGACGAACAGAAGGTCACGCACCAGGACGGACAAAACTGGGTGAGGCTGAGCGGCCGCAGGCAGAGTTAAGACGTGTACACACAATGTCCAGAATGCGAAGCCGCGTTTCGGGTAACCGCGGAGGTATTGAAGCAGGCCGCCGGCATGGTCCGATGCGGCAGCTGCGGTCATGCGTTCAACTCTCTCGCCTACCTGTCTGAACAAAAGCCCGAACCAAAGATACCGGACCCCGCCATCCCGGAACTGCGGCCGGAACCGGCTGAACAACAGCCACCGTCTGCAGCCGAACCCTCGCCGGGCCCGAAGGCCATATCCGCTGAGCAGAGTGCGGCACTGTTAAAAACGCTCGACCAGCTCGCCGGAGAAGACATCCGCATCGAAGACACCGGCGTGGAATGGCGCGTGCTCGATGAGAAAGAGGTCGACGAGGAACCTCTCGATGGCTCGGAAGAACGCGACATTCTTTCCGATCCTGAGGTTACCAACGCCTTCCGCACCGAGGACCCGGTCCCGGACGTCGCCGCAGCCGACGATACTGACCTGTCGCTTGGCGACGTGTTCGAACCGGGTGCGACGATTGTCGAGGAACAGGGCGTGTTCGGCGACCACAACACACTCGTTGACGAATTGCTGGACGAAGCACCGACGCCGGTCGACGAGTTTCTCGCCGCCGATCCCAACGACGGCGAGGCCGGAGAGGCCGTGGATCACGATCTCGGTGCACTGCTTGACGACCTCGACGCGGTCGACGAGAACGAGATCAAGGCGGAGCTCGATGCCTTGCCGGATGCGGCAGCCCTCGTTGACAGCGATATCGAGCTGCCGGCCGATGCTCACGTCGACGCGGAAACTGACCCGCTCGACAGCGAGAACACCGACGAAGACACCGGCGTCGATGCCAAAGCGTCGGAGGACGACGACCAAGCCGAGGCAGAGGAAGCCGAGGTCGCAGAACCCGTTCTCCGTTTCGATGACAACACGCCGTTGCCGGACGATTTCCTGGACGAGGAGGTGCCCCTTGCCGCGGCACCTGTCGAGGAACCTGCCGCGGTTGACGTTCCCGATCCGGAAGCGCTGCAGAAAGATCTCGAACTGGGCAAGGCCGACGAATGGCAGGCGCTGCTCGACGAATTCGGCGACCTGCTGGCGACCGACCTCGGCACGACGGAAGATGACAGCGAAGACACGTCCACGGACGACGACTGGGGTGAACTCAGTAAAGACGCCGTTGATGAAGAGCTGTCGCGGGAGCTCGAACTGCTGGAGGTGGACGCCGACGCCGACAGCGAAAGCGAAGTCGCTGAAAGCGTCGAAAACGATGCCGAGCCGGAAGCGGATAACGACGGCGCTGCGGCCCTCGATGATAACGACATTGAAGCGCCGGCCGCTGACGACGCTGCGCCGGCCATTGCGCTCGCGCATGACGAGGCGCACGACGATTTGCCGGCGAACGACGACGCGCTGCCGAGCGATGTCGAGGCCGCACAAGACGACGATCAACTCGAGGTGGCGGAGGTCGTCGCG
>JBCDJX010000115.1:0-10521 GCA_038747355.1 Pseudomonadota bacterium
ATGGGCATTTCACTCGGTGTCGGCCTCGTCGTTGGTCTCAGCTACTCGATGCTGGATATCACCAACCTGGTTTCTTGGAACGCAGAGATCTCACATCTCGTGTTCGTGCAGGGAATCACGTACCTGGTCGCCATGGGCAATGCTCACCGGAGGTACAAATGAAGAATCGATTAAAGGTTCTGCGTGCCGAAAGGGACTGGACCCAGGCTCAACTCGCCGAGGCACTCGATGTTTCCCGGCAGACGATCAACGCGATCGAAAAGGGCAAGTTTGATCCCAGCCTGCCATTGGCCTTCAAGGCGGCCCGGTTGTTTGGCCTCAGTATTGAGGACATCTTCGAGGACGAAGAGGCGTAAGCAAGGGATTGTCATTCACCGGCGAAACACTCGCCGGCTTTTTTATCCCCCGACGAAAAAGTCCAGGATGCTGCCGATGGTCGACTGGTCGGTTCGATAGATCTCGGTGTACTTGCAGTTCGTGCAGGATACGGTGGTGAAGCGCTTGTTCTGAATATCAAACATCTTCGACAGCGCACCACCTGTCGCGCGAAACTGGTCCGCATCGAACTCCAGGTTTCCACATTTCACGCACGTCCAGTTTCTGTGTTGCATCCCGCCACCTGCTTGCACTGACTCACCAAGGGCTCTTGATACTACGACGTTTGCGACCCGCCGTGCGAACTCGCCGCCGAGCACGGCGGTGGCGCTGAACAGCAGCCGTATCTTCTGTCGTCTAGGTCACAAGTTCCGGCGGATCAAACGGATGCCTGAACGTAAACGCATCCGCCGTCGGCCCCTGCGTCCAGAGCGATTCGAATCGCCGCCGCGTGTCGTCAATCGTTGGTAACGAACCGGCCGGTATCCACCAGAGGACGAACCCGGCCCGATCACCGCGATCAAACCACTGGGCCCTTTGACGCAGAACCTCGGCGTGTGCGCTGCGGTACACGTAGTCGTTCAGCGCGTCGAAGCTGTCCCAGAGGGTGAGATTAAACAGCAACCTGGGCTCGTCGAACGCCGCCCGGGCCGCCGCGTCCACGTCGTCGCCGGTCGCGCGCCAGACAAAACCGGGTGAACCATCAGCGAGAGAATTGATTTCATCGAGCCGGCCGGTGAAGCCGAGCATCTCCGGTGCATCCATCGAATAGCGACTGACCGCGATGTTGGCCTGCGCCAGGTGGTGTGTCGTCATGATTGCGTCTCCGGGTGCGACGGGGCGGCGGAGTATCGGTATCGCCGTCGCTGAATGCAAGTGCTTCCTTCAGACGCTAAGCCGGCCTTCCAGGACACACACTGCCGTGCCCGCGATAAGCACGCGATCGCCCCGAAGCTCGCAGTCAACATCGCCGCCGCGCGCTGAGACCTGGCGTGCCGAAAACGCCGTCTTACCCAGGCGTTCGGCCCAGACGGGCGCGAGCTGGGTGAAAGCCGACCCTGTAACGGGATCCTCAGGAACGCCGGCGCGCGGGCCAAAGAATCGAGCGACAAAATCGTAGGACGCCGATGGTGACGTGATGATCACGCCGCGGCACTCGACCTCGGCGAGCCGAGCCAGGTCGGGCGTCACGCCGCGAACAAACGACTCATCGTCGTAGACAAGCACATAGTCGTCGTGTCGAAAACAGGCGTCGGGCGTCTTTTGCAGGCTTTCCACAAGCGCCGGTGGGACGGGGCAGGGTGCCGGCGGTTGCGCCGGAAAATCAAGCACCAGCTTGTCGCCGTCTCGCCGCACGCTCACTGGGCCCGAGCGCGACCGGAATCGAATCAGCCCGCCGTCATGGCGCAGTCGATTAAACAGGACCCACGCCGTCGCCAGCGTCGCGTGTCCGCACAAGTCCACTTCCGTCGTTGGGGTAAACCAGCGTATCCGGTAGCCGTCGGCCTCCGGCACGAAAAAGGCGGTTTCGGAGAGGTTGTTCTCGGCAGCGATGGATTGCATAAGATCGTCCGGCAGCCAGTCATCCAGTGGACACACGGCAGCCGGATTACCCTCGAAAGGCCGGGCCGCAAACGCATCGATTTGATATTGACTCAGGCTGTGTCGCTGCATCGTGGATATGCCTCGTTGTGTGCGGCCAGCTTGTCGAGGTGCTCGCGAGCCAGTGTGCGTCGTTTCGCCCTGTCAGCCATGTCGCCGTTGGTTTCGCGGGCGCCGCGCCACTCGGACAGAATCTTTGCGCGTCGCAACCACCACGCCTGAAGCGGACCGATCTGCCACTCACCATCGATCCGCGACAGCGACAATTCGATCATCTGCCCCCCCTTTTGCGCCGTGCTCCAGACCTGCGCTCTGCACCCGGGCCCATCCTCACACGGACAGTCGCCGATGACAGCCGAGATATACACCAGCGAACCCGGGTGCATCTCACGCACGACGCCTTCGATCTGGCGCACTTCACTGTCGGTGATGTTTGCCTCCCGAAGGGGCTCGTCCCGCCTCGCCGGGCGCCCGAACGTTTGCGTGCTGAATGCGGACAGGGCGCGGTTGGTCTGTGACCGGACACCTGGTGTCCCAACATCGTCGATCCACAGCAGCGAAACAGCCAGCCAGGCTTCCAGCATACTCATCCCCCGGCGGGTATGACCTCGAACGTCACTGACGCACTGGCTCGGTAAACCACCTCATCAAAAGTCGGCACCGATACGGCGGGTTCCGGCGTTGCGGATTGCAGACGCGAGCCGGTCATAACCACTTCCTCAAGGTACTGGAAGCCGTCGGACCGGGCGCGCAGTACGTTACCGTAGTTGAAGCTGACCGCTTTCAGGCGAAGTCCCAGCTTTTGCTCGAAGTAGCGGGCCTGTTCGAGGATCTTGTCCACCGCTTTGTCCCGGACTTTCTGTTCGAAGGCGTCCTCTTCGCTGTGTTCAAACTCGACACCGCCAAAGCTGATGTCGTCATCGCCGTCGGCGATTTTTGCAACTTCCTGGAACAACGTCGGATTGTCGACCGATGCGACCAGCTTGTTGACGACCTCAAAATTGTTTGGCTTGCTGCCAAACCAACCGGTTTGCGGTGAGGCGGAGTACTTCGAACTCTTGATGTCATCGGCGTCCAGTCCGAGTGCGGCCAGCGCCGCTGCGACAGCTTCGCGTTTGCGGTTGTTCGCCTCGAGCGAGAGCGACAGTTCGCGCTCCTGGGTGCGAATAACCAGCGTAATCTTGGCGATATCGTTGGAGCCCACCTCCTCGGCATCGTCACGCAGGACGATGGTGCGAACCTGGCTCTGCAGGAAGGCGCGCAACTCCTCGGGTGTGCCGGTCAGCTCGGTGGCACTTGCGGGGACGCTGAACAGCGTCGCGATTAGCAACAGCAGGGTTGTGTACTTCAACATGCGGTGTCTCCGTCAGCCGGGTTGGTCTTCCACCTTAAGACCGGTAGCGCAGCGCATCAACTCCAGAAAAAATACAATATAATTATTTTGTAAGTATAATAGCCGCATGAAGAAACGCGGTCGCAGCAACGCCGGACGGGCACTGCCTGAGAAACAACAGGTGACCATTCGCCTCGACACCGCGACTGTGGCGTACTTCAAGGCGTTGGCCGACGACAGCGGCATCGCCTACCAGAGCCTGATCAACCTTTACCTGCGCGACTGCGTCGCCCAGCGAAGACGCCTGCAGATGCTCTGGGAAACTTGAGGGCGACATCGATGACCGACGCCAAGAAGTACCTCGTCAACCTGATCTAGCAGCAGCCTGACGCCAGTACGACGGATGAGATCGTTCGTGCGTTAGCGGTTGATCTCGTTATTCGTCGCAACCGTGAGGCGCAGCGCTTCGCCGATGGTGACGTCTTGGCGCAAAAGCCAGACTGGCAACGACATTTGCGCCGCCATTAACGGTGCTGCCAGCGATGCAGTGGTACGGTGGTGCCGGCCGGAAAATCCGTTTGTTCGCGGGCGAGTTCCAGGTAACCCTCGGTGCCGGTCAGCGCCGCAAAATCGCCGGACGTGTTGGTCGGTACGGGCAGCGCGAGCAACTGACCGGCCGCGTTCGACACGATACGCGTCGGCAGGAAGCAGGTCAGATCGGGCGCGAAACTTACCGGTTGACTGAGGGTTGCGAACTCGGGTGCTAACGGCGTGCCACCCGCGGCCTTGTACAGCGCCGGCAACACGTACTGGCGGCAGCAGACGAGATTCGACACCGGGTTGCCCGGCAAGGCGAATACCGCCTGTCCGCCCGGGCCCTTGCCGAACCACATCGGCCTGCCGGGACGTTGCGAGACCTTGTGAAAAACCAGCTCGACGCCCAGGTCTTTCAGAACGCCCGGTACAAAGTCTGCCTTGCCCATCGACACACCGCCGCTCAAGACCAGCACATCCGCTTCGGCGAGATGCTGCGCAATGCGCTCGCGCATGCTCGCAGGGTCGTCCTGCAGATGGTCGTGAAGGGTGTCGCTGTAGCCGGCGGTCGCCAGCATCGACACTAGCGCAGGTCCGTTCGACAGCCGGACCTGGTGCGGTTCGATCGGCTGACCCGCGGGTATCAGTTCGTTTCCCGTGGAGATAACGCGAATCACCGGGGGCTCGCTGACCGTAACGTCGACCAGGCCGCAGGACACAAGAATGGCGATGTCCACCGACTGCAGTCGAAGTCCGGGTCGAAGCAGCAAGTCGTCTCGTCGATGGTCCGAACCCTGTGGATGAATAAACTGCCGCGACTGCGGTTCGTAACCGTCTTGCAAAGCGGCTACGCCGTCTGCAACCGCGATACGTTCGACAGGTATAACGCAGTCGACGCTGTCCGGCAGGGAGGCGCCGGTCATGATCTCGATGCATTCGCCCGCCGCACTGTCGAGTTCCGGATCGCCGGCATGTTGTGTGCCGGCAATCGGGAATTCGCGACGGCCGCCAGCGAAGTCAGCATGGCGGATCGCGATGCCGTCCATGGTGACGCGGTTAAACGGTGGCTGGTCCCGTTCTGCGGAGACGGTCTCGCGAAGAATGCGGCCGGCGGATGCGGTGACCGCCACGGATTCCGTTGTCGCATCCTGAATCTCGCGAAGTATGGCGGCTTGCGCCTCGATAACGCTCAGCATGTATCGCGCTCCCGGGCGATTGCCCGGTGGCCGATATCCCGGCGCAGATACACACCGTCCCAGCCGATATGGGCGACGGCATCGTAGGCATTACCCGCGGCTTCAGACACCGACTCGCCAAGGCCGACAACACACAGCACACGCCCGCCCGCCGTGACAACCTTGTCGCCGTGTTCATCTGTGCCCGCATGAAAAACTTTCTGGATGTCACTGTCGACAGCGTCGAGTCCGTGAATGGCGGTGCCTTTGGCGTAAGCGTCGGGGTAGCCACCGGCGGCAAGAACGACGCCCAGAGCAGAGCGTGAATCCCACGCCGCGCTGGTGCTGGCCAGCGTTCCATCGAGCGTCGCTGCGCACAGCGCCGTCAGGTCTGACCGGAGTCGCATCATGATGGGCTGCGTTTCCGGGTCGCCCAGGCGGCAGTTGAATTCAATCACCTTCGGTGTCCCATCCGACTCGATCATCAGGCCGGCGTACAGGAAGCCAACGTAGGGGTGTCCGTCGTCGCGCATGCCCTTGAGCGTTGGCTCGATGACCTCGGCAAGGATGCGAGCCTCGACTTCGGCCGTTACCACCGGTGCGGGCGAGTAAGCCCCCATGCCACCGGTATTGGGTCCCGTGTCACCCTCGTCGCGCGCCTTGTGATCCTGCGAGGTCGCCAGCGGCAGGATGCTGGTGCCGTCCGTGATGACGATGAAACTGGCCTCTTCGCCGGCCAAGAAGTCCTCGACCACGATACGAGCGCCCGCGTCACCAAATCGATTGCCGGCGAGCATGTCCGTCGCAGCGGCTTCGGCCGCCGCGACCGTCTCGGCAACGATAACGCCCTTGCCGGCGGCCAACCCGTCTGCCTTGATGACGATCGGTGCGCCGCGCTCCCGGATATAGTCGAGGGCGGGATCCAGCTCGGAGAAGGTGCGATAGGCGGCGGTCGGAATGCCGTGGCGTGCCATGAAGTCTTTGGTGAACGCCTTTGAGCCTTCCAGCTGTGCCGCAGCGGCACTCGGGCCGAAACAGGCAAGGCCCGCCTCATCGAACGCATCCACAATGCCGGCCACCAGGGGTGCTTCCGGGCCCACGATCGTGAGTCCGCAGCCCTCATCGCGCGCCAGCGCGACCAGCGCGTCGATGTCGTCGACACCGACCGCGCTATTTCGCACGCCTGGCTCTCGCGCTGTGCCTGCGTTGCCCGGGGCGACCAGAACCTCGGTTACCTGCGGTGAGCGGGCGCATTTCCACGCCAGTGCATGTTCGCGGCCGCCCGAACCGATCACCAGGACTTTCATGCCTAGTGCCTGAAGTGACGCATGCCGGTGAACACCATCGCCAGGCCGTGCTCATTCGCCGCTTCGATGACCTCGTCATCGCGCATCGAACCGCCAGGCTGGATGATGGCCGAGATGCCGGTTTCTGCAGCGGCGTCGATGCCGTCGCGGAACGGGAAAAACGCGTCGGAGGCCATGACGGAGCCATCGACCGAAAGATCTTCATCGCCGGCCTTGATGGCGGCGATCTTGGTCGAATACACGCGACTCATCTGGCCGGCGCCGACGCCGATGGTCATGCCGTCGCGACAGAAAATGATGGCATTGGATTTGACGTACTTCACCACGGTCCAGGCAAACAGCATGTCGGCAAGCTGCTGTTCTGTGGGCGCCTTTGCGGTCACGACTTTCAGGTCGTCCGCTGTAATACGTCCGAGATCGGTGTTCTGCACCAAAAGACCACCGGAGACTTTCTTGAACTCAAAACCCGCTGACGGTTCGCCCCAGTTGCCGGTCTCCAGCACGCGGACGTTTGCTTTGGCCGCGGTGATTTCGAGGGCCGCCGCGTCGACCGAAGGAGCCACAATGACCTCGACAAACTGTCTGTCGATAATCGCGCGCGCCGTATCAGCATTCAGTGGTCGGTTGAAGGCAATGATGCCGCCGAACGCTGACGTTGGATCTGTGGCGAAGGCCTTGTCATAGGCGCTTTGGATATCGGTCGACACCGCGACACCGCAGGGGTTGGCGTGCTTGACGATAACGCAGGCCGGTTGCTCGAATTGTTTGACGCACTCGAGCGCGGCGTCACTGTCAGCGATGTTGTTGTACGAAAGCGCTTTGCCCTGGTGTTGCGTGGCCGTTGCCAGGCTGCCTGTCGATGGCCGTTGGTCGACATAGAACGAAGCGTCCTGGTGCGGGTTTTCGCCGTAGCGCATCTTCTCCACGCGTCGTCCGGCGTAGAGGATCCGGTCGCCGATCGGGTCCTCGCCCAGTTCGCGAGACAGGTAGCCCGTTATCGCCGTGTCATAGGCCGCGGTGTGTGCGTATGCCTTGGCGGCGAGGCGGCGTCGCGCTTCGAGCGTCATGGCATTCGCTGTCAGTGATTCGAGCACCGTTTCGTAGTCGTCCGGACTGGTGATGACCACGACACCATCGTGGTTTTTCGACGCCGCACGGATCATCGCGGGGCCGCCAATGTCGATGTTTTCAATCGCGTCATCGATCGTGGCATCCGCGTTAGCGATGGTTTCCTCGAACGGGTAGAGATTGACGCACAGCAGATCAATCGGCTCGATGCCGTGCTCGTCCATGACGCTTTCATCCGTGCCCCGACGACCCAGCAGGCCGCCGTGTATGACCGGATGCAGGGTCTTGACCCGGCCGTTCATGATTTCCGGAAAACCGGTCTTTTCGGAAACCTCGATCGCGTCGATACCGGCGTCACGAAGCTGGCGGCAGGTGCCGCCGGTGGACAGAATCTCGACGCCGAGCTTCGCGAGCCCCTCGACGAAGGGCACGAGGCCACGTTTATCGGAGACGCTTATCAGCGCCCGGCGCACTGTGAACATGCGGGGTCCTGGACTGGTTAGAGTGTGAGTTTCACCCTCACTGGATCAGTGAGTAGGTGCGTAATTTCTTGCGCAGCGTGCCGCGGTTGATACCGAGAATGCCCGCCGCCTGACTCTGGTTGCCGTCGGTGTAATTCATGACCGCCTGGAACAGCGGGCGTTCGACTTCGCCCATCACCAGGTCGTAGAGATCACCCGGTCGGTCGCCGTTCAGCGTTGCGAAATAGTTCTCGAGTGCATCTTCGGTGTGCTGGCAAAGCGGTTTTTTGCTCTTTGTCGCTTTCAATTCTTGGTTTTTTTCTTTTTTGGATTTTGCCACGACCTGCTTTGCTCCCCACCTTCGCGAACCTGAACTCCTGTGAGCTGACAATGGCCATCACTAGGCCGCCAGAGATCCTGACACGTCGTGCGTGTCGAAGAATTCTTCGATCAGGCGAAGTTGGTTTTCAGCGTTGTCGGCCCGCACTGCCTGGTGCCTTATTTCGCCCTTGTAGGCGAGCCTCTCGAAGTACCAGGTAATGTGCTTGCGTGCCACCCGAACCCCTTTTTTCTCCCCGTAAAAACGGTGCAGTTCGCTCAGGTGGCCGAGAATAATAGCACGCAAATCCCGTTTTTCTACTGGAGTTTTCCCGCCACTGTTTTCGAGCACCTCGTTCAAATTTTCGAAGATCCAGGGCTGTCCCTGTGCACCACGACCAATCATGATCCCGTCCGCTTGAGTTACACGCAAAACTTCAAGCGACTTCTCTAAAGTCGTGATATCTCCGTTGGCGATGACCGGTATCGAAACCGCGTTTTTAACGTGCGCGATGGTTTCGTATTCCGCGTGGCCCGCGTACCTGCATGCGCGCGTACGCCCGTGGATGACCAGCGACTGCACCCCGGCGTCTTCGGCAATCCGCGCAATGTTCACGCCATTGCGGTGGTCTGCATCCCAACCCGTTCGGGTCTTTAACGTGACCGGCACGTTCACAGCGCCTACCACCGTCGAGAGAATGTCGCCGACCAGTCGCTCATCGCGCATCAGTGCCGAGCCGGCCAGCTTCTTGCACACCTTTTTGGCCGGGCAGCCCATATTGATATCAACGATCTGGGCGCCCCGGTCAACCACGGCCCTTGCTGCCTCAGCCAACTGCTGCGGATCGGATCCCGCAATCTGCACCGCGACCGGCTGCGCATCGAGATCGAGGTCCAGTCGATGGCGTGATTTCGGGGTTTGCCAAAGACGCGTGTCCGCTGTGGTCATTTCGGATGTCGTCATGCCGGCGCCAACGCGACGGCACAGCGCCCGGAAGGGTTTGTCGGTGACACCGGCCATCGGTGCGAGCACAAACGGACTGTCGAGCTCGTAGGGCCCGATCTTTAGTGGTTTGAGGTTGATCTCGGTCATCGCCACGTATTCTAGAACAGCTCGGCGGCGGCCGTGGGGGACAAGGCGCTCGTCGCTAGCGGAAATCCTGCTTGACGCAGCGCAGCGGCCCTGAGGGCTGGCGATAGCAGGCGTTCAGCTGGTAGCCCTCGGCGTTTGGCGACAACTCGGCGATCGGAATGGTTGCTTCGAACGTGTCGCCGCCGGACACCGTGTCCGCAGCGACGTTGTCGTTGCCAAGGTAGTCCGCGGGATCGACCACCACACTGCCGAGGGATTCCTGGTAGCGATCGGTGATCGACACGGTAATGACCGGGTAGGGCAGGGGCTGTTCCGCCTGGTTGCCGAGCTGCGCAAAAATGGTCAATAGGCGACCGCTGTCATCAGTCAGACCCTGCGCCTTTTCGATGCGCCAGCCGCTGACATCCCACTCCGGCGTTATTGGCATGCCCAACGCGCCGTACAGCGATTGCAGGATATTGCCAAAGCGCGGGTCGGTCGCGAGCTGCTCGCGTTTCTGGTGCACGCTCTGGGCACCCAGTGCCAGCAGCAACGCCGCGGCAAGCACACCGAGCCCGATTGTGCGTCCAGGATTTTGCGGTGCGCGACGCTCGCTGACCGCGGCTGCAACCGCCTCGGGAGTGTCGATGGGGCTGTCATGATCGGCGTCGAGCTCCGCATGCTCCGCGTCGTCCCGAGGTGCGTCGTCGTTCGCCGGTCGATCGTCCTCGTCGCTGCCGATGATGATGCTGTCCACGTCCGTCGGTTCGGCGCCCTCTTCGAAAACGATGGTCGATGTGAATCCCTCATCGTCTTCGTGCGCAATCGCCAGAAGGTCCTGGTCGATCATCATGTTGATCGTCTGTTCTTCCTCCGAGGGCGGCGGCACGTAGTGCGGATGGCCGGGGCCCGGTTCATCCACCGACTGTTCCTCCGGTCCGTCACCCACATCAATGATGTCGGGCATCCCCTCGTCGTCGGGTGCGGCATCGGACTCGCCGCGATCTTCAAGACCGTCGTTGTCCGGGTCGAGAATGCCGGTGAGGTCCAGGCCGCCGTCATCGTCTACGGGCAACGGTTCACCGTCGTACAGTTCCTCGCCGATGTGCCGCTCGGCGTCGTCAGGTGTCGCCTCCGCGACGACCTCCGCCACCTCGAGTTGATCGTCGTCTTGTGCGGCCTCGACATCGCTCGGCAGCGCGTCGTCGTTCGCCGGCAAATCGTCGTGCGCCTCGTCATGCGCGAGCGCAATGGCCGGCGCAGCGTCGTCAGCGGC
>JBCDJX010000116.1:0-10450 GCA_038747355.1 Pseudomonadota bacterium
ACGGAGGAGCTTGTCAGTCGAGTTTGTAGCCGACGCCGTAAATCGAGCGGATCAAGTCTTCGCTGCCGACATCCTGAAGCTTTTGCCGCAGGTTCTTAACGTGTGAGTCGACCGTGCGGTCGCTGACAACGCGGCCGTCGACGTAGATGCGGTCCATCAACTGGTCACGCGAGAAAACGCGTCCGGGTTGTTCGGCAAGACGGGCCAGCAAGCGAAACTCGACCGGGGTCAGCTCGAGCTCCCGGCCATTGACGCTGGCCGCGAAACGCCCTTCATCGATGCTCAGGCCCGGGACCAGCGCGGGCGTTGAGCTCCGGTTCATTTCGGCACGACGCAGGATGGCCTTGACGCGCGCGACCACCTCTCGCGGGCTGAATGGCTTACAGATGTAGTCGTCGGCGCCGAGTTCGATGCCCAGCAGGCGGTCGATCTCATCGACCCGTGCGGTGACCATAATGACCGGCACCGTCGAGTGCGCCCGAAGCTCACGGCAGATGGTCAAGCCGTCCTTGCCGGGCAGCATGACGTCGAGCAGCACGACCGCCGGGTGGTTTTCCCGGCACCAGGCGTCGACACCGTTGCCGTTATCGATCCAGTGCGTGGCGTAGTGCGATTGCTGCAGGTAGTCCTCCAGCAGCTGCGCGATTTTGGGTTCGTCTTCGACGATCAGAATGAGCGTGGCGTCAGTCATCAGGCGATGCCGGCGTCGATGACCAACGGAAGCCCAACGCTCACCCGAAGACCGCCCTTGGCCGATGGTTCGGCTGCGATGGTGCCGCTATGGGCTTCCACGATCGCCTTGCAGATCGATAGCCCCAACCCCGAGCCGCCGGACTTTCGATTGCGTGATTCGTGCACGCGATACAGGCGGTCGAACAGCAGCGGCAGTGATGTGTCGGGCACACCCGGTGCCGAGTCGCTGAATGTCAGCATCGCGGTTGTCCCGTCCGTCGTCAGCGCCACGTCCAGCGAACCGGGGGCGTCCGTGTAGCGCAGCGTGTTCTCAAGCAGGTTAGTTATCAGTTGTTCCAGTCGTTGTGGATCGCCAAGCACCGTGAGCGGTGAGGGCAAGAGCTCAGTTGACAGTGTTATCCCCGCGTCGACGAAGCGATTGTCGGCGCCGCGTAGCATGCGCTGCAGCAGCACGGTGAAATCCAGGAATTCGAGCTGTGCGTGCAGCGCGCCTTCGTCGTAGACCGACAGGTCATGCAGATCGCCAACCAGTTTTGACAGCCTGGCGACTTCGGCCTGCAACGATTCACGTGTGCCCGCATCGAAGGTGCGCACGCCGTCTTCCAGGGCGTCGAGTTCGCCCCTGAGAATGGCAAGTGGAGTACGCAGCTCGTGTGCGATATCGGCGACCCAGCGCTGCCGGGCCTGCCGATTGTCCTCGAGAGTTTCAGCCAGCACGTTGAAGTCGCGGGCGAGATCGCCGAGTTCATCCTTCCGGGCCGCGTCAATACGCGATTCAAAATCGCCCGCCGCGATCCGGTTTGCACCCTCGGCCACGGCGCGAATCGGGCGCGTAAACTGTCGCGCAACAAACCCCGACATGATCGCCGCGATGACCAGCGCTGCGATCGCCACGACGTAGGTTGAACGCTGTTGCGAATCTGCGAAACGCTGGTCGAGCGGGTTGCTTAACTCAGAACCGGGGTTCAACGCCACAAAGCCCACGATCGTGCCGTTAACGTCGATGGGTATTCGACGATTTTCGCCCGGCTTGGGCGGTGGTCCCACGAGCAATGTGCCGTCTGCGTCGAGGAGCGCAATACGTCGACCCAGGGCCAGAGGGTCGGGAGGAGGCAGGCCTGGACGACTGCCCGGTGGTGGTCGGCGGCCGGGTGGCGGACCCTCGCCGGCACCACGACGGAGCAGATTCATCCAGCGCCGCGGGTTATCACGCAAGCTGTCCCAGCTACCGTCACGCCAGTACAGATCGGCGAGCTCGTCAGCCGCCTCGGCAATGGTGTTGGCCTCCTGTTCGTCAACGTAATCCTGAAAGTCGGCTTCGAAGTTCAGGCGTGTCAACGTCGCACTCAAGCCCACGATGACGAGGCTCACGAGTGTGAGCGCCAGGAAAATACGAAGGCCGATCGTGATGCGCATGGCGCGAAGAGTACCAATTCAGCGGCGGAATCCGCGAAGTTGCACGATTTCTCCACAATTCCTGCCAATACGGCGGGTTGACTGGGTACCCAGGACACCACGACCTCAGGGAGACACCCATGAATCTGCGTAACTACACAATCTGGCTGCTGGCCGGCGCATCCCTCGCCGGTTGCGGCGGCAGCGGCGGCGGCCTGACCGAATCGACCAGCACGACGGAACCGGTGGATACCGGCACCGGCGTCGCCAGCGGCCTGACCGCCGACGTGCTTTGCGACTACAGTGACACGACGTTTAACGCCCAGCCCTCCCTGACGTACACGAGCACGTCGACATGGACCTGTGCCGGTGACACCCGCAGTCTCTCGGCGAACGGCATCCCGGACCACGACGTGGGCGAGTTTCCGAACCCGGGCAACCCGAACACGATCGTGGAGCAAAACGTGTCGGCCAGCTTCACGTTGTCGCCGAGCGAAACAGCCGTCGCCACGGGGCTCGGTGGTCCACGCGGAGTCACTGCTTATGTGCTGAACGGTGTGAAGATCGACGCCAACACGGCCGGTAGCTGCGATGACTCCGGCAACTGCAGCCTGGTCGGCAACACCGGCCAGTGGAACATCGAGGCGCTGAGCCAGGACACCTTCGACTTTGGCACCGACGAAAACAACGCCCACGTGCAACCCGACGGCCAGTATCACTACCACGGTATCCCGGAGGGCTTCGTGGAGAAGCAAGGTGGGAACTCGTCGACGATGACACTGATCGGCTGGGCGGCCGACGGCTTCCCGATCTACGCACGCTACGGCTACAGCGTGGCTAACGACGCAAGCTCAGAGATCGTTGAGATGATCGGCAGCTACCGACTCGTTCTGACCGTCAGCGCCAATCGCCCGGATTATCCGCTGGGCACCTTTGAGCAGGATTGGGAATACGTCGAAGGCTCCGGAGACCTCGATGAATGCAACGGTCGCGTCGGCGTCACGCCCGAGTTCCCGGACGGCATCTACCACTACTACGCCACGGATACCTATCCGTACTTCCAGCGCTGTGTGAAAGGCACGCTCTGACCGCGCACCGATTCCGAGGTATTTCTCATGAAAACACTGGCAACTCTATTCATCCTGTCCGGGACACTGGTATCCGCAGCGGCATCCGCTCACCTGATGGTTGCACAGCGCGGCACGCTCAACGTGGTCGACGATACAGCCTACATGGTGCTGTCTGTGCCGATGTCGGCATTCGACGGCATCGACGACAACGGTGACGGCACCGTGTCGATGGTCGAATTCAATTGGCATCGCGAGGACATTCTCGAGGCCGTCCGTAACAACGTCTATCTCGATGATGGGCGCGGCAATCAGTCACCGGCCAATATCGTCCTGTCACCCGTGCGCTCGCATCATGAAACCGAACCTACCGCGCCGGCGACGCAGCTGGTGGTGATGGGGCAGTTTGCGCTCGCAATGTCGACCGGGCCGCTCGATGTCGTAGTGACGTTGTTTGGTGACAACGGCGATGAGCGTTCGCTGCAGATTACCGCGATACGGAGGGCCAGCAACGAGCGGCAGGTGCTCGAGCTAAGCCCGGAACACGCCAGTGGACGTTTCTTCGATGAAGAAGGCGCGGACAGCTAGCGATAAAAAAAGGGCACCTAATCGGTGCCCTTGATGTTTGCCACTGGATACAGACGATTCGCCACACGGGCGATGCCTTCGGTTTCGAGGACGCGCAGGACTTCATCGAGGTCCTTGTAGACATGACCACATTCATCGAGTGGCGTCTTGCGAGTGTTGCCCACAATGCCCTGGATCTCGACGCCGTCAAAACGACGCTTGATGTAGCGCATTTCGCGATCGATCTCATCTTGCTTGTCCGCTAGTTCGCGCTTTGCCTGGCCGCGAGCCATAACACGGCCGGAGCCGTGGTTGACGGAGCAGCCGGCATCGAATGCACCTTTTAGTGGGTACAGGATCGCGGCTCCGTCGATCATGGAACCAGGAACAAGGCACGGATGCCCGGTCTTTTCCCACTGGGTGCCAACCAGGTCAGGGTGCCCGGCCGGAAATGCGCGTGTCGCGCCTTTGCGGTGAACAAACCCCTTTTTAGTTGTGCCGTCGGGAAGGACCAGCGTCTCTTCCTGCACGAGGTTGTGCGAGATCTCGTAAAAGACCTCCCCCGTTGCTTGGAAGACGTTTTCCAGCGCCTTCTGTACACCGCGAACAATGATATGGCGGTTGGCCACAGCGTAGTTCGCGGCCGAGTTGTGGTGCGCCCAGTACTCACGCCCCAGTGGTTCGTCGATGCGCAGCCACGAGTCCTCGCGACGGTTTTTCGCGATGCCTCGATGCTCCGCGCCGGCGTAGAAGTAGTGATTTGCAGTCTGCCAGCCGTAGCCGCGTGAACCACAGTGAATCATTACCCACACCGAACCGTCGTTAACGTCCACCTGCATCTCGACGAAGTGGTTACCACCGCCGACCGAACCGATCTGCGGGTTGGCTTTTTTGCGGGCCGCCTTGATGCGGTCCGTGTCCAGCTCGGCCTCGTCGACCGGGATGTACTGGCGCTCGCAGACCTCGGCGCGCACGCCGATCGCTTGCGCGCCGTAGCGGAAGATGTCTTCGATCTTTTTGTCCGCGATCGTCGGCATGTGCTTCGGACGCTGGTTACCCAGGCCCGTTGCAATGCGCACTTCAACATCATCAATCCAGGCGCGACGCTTGTCCCAGTCCGCGACGTCTTCGGCCGTCAGATCGGGCACCTTCAGGTACACCACGCCGCAGCTGATGTCATAACCGGAACCAGCCTGGATGATGACGTCTTCGGTAACCGCCACACCGCCTACCGGGATGCCGTAACCCAGATGGGTGTCCGGCATCAGGTAGAGACCGATGATGCCCGGGTAGGAGGCGGCTTCTGCCGCCTGTCGCCAGAGCTTCTCATCGGTCTGGGCGAACAGCGTTTCCGACAGGTAGGCGTGCACCTCGGTGCGCATCTTGCCTATCTTGGGTAGCACGTAGTGTGCATCACCTATTTTTTGTACTTCGTGAAGGTAAGCCATCGCATTGTCCTCCTTTGTAACTCTAAAACGTCAGTGCATGAAACTTCGCTTCATCCACCTTTTTTCTTTTTTCCAGCGAACGGCTCTTGCGCCAGATGAACGCCGGTGCCTCCCGCGTTTCCTTGAAGCAGAATTTCTTCGGAAGGCGCGTGTACAGCGACTTTGGCGGCAGGCGATTGCGGATGGCCTTCATCGCCGCTCCAGTCTCGTGCGTGTGGTAGTAGATCTTCCGGATACCGATCTCACGGCGCAGGAACCACAGGGTCGATGCGAGCATGGCCTCGTCCCAGGTCGCTTCGTGGGCTTTCAGCACCTTCTCCACGTAACGGATCACGCGTTCCTTCTTTAAGTCCGTGTTCCAGTAGAACCATGGGTTATCGCTGAGTGCTTCGCGATACGCCCAGCGTGCCTCGCGAATCCAGTCGGTCTGGATTTCCTCGATGAGCGCTTCGCCGCGTTCCAAATCGATGTCCATGCGCGACCAGGCCAGCGTGTGCATCGTCTTCGACACCGGGTGGCAGCGGTACTCGAACGGACGCTCACACTCCGGGTCCACCAGGCGGCGATAGAGTCCGTTGTGCTGGTTCGAGAAGTTCAGCTGCAGCACCAGGTTGTAGCCACGACGAGACGTTTGGTTCCAGCGATCGCGAGTTCCGTTCCAGACGCCGAGGGTCAGGTAGTAGAACTGCACGTCTTTGGGCCAGTACATTTCCAGGTCTGTCGGTGCGACAGCCTTGCTGCCGAGCGTGGACATGAGCTCCTTGACGACCGTCTTGTCCAGCAACTGGGCGAACGGCGACGCCTTGATGTCGTTTTTGCTGATCTCGCCGTCGGCTGCAAGGTTCAACAGCAGCAACGCGTAGCGGTCCTTGAAGTAGTAGAAGCGTTCCCGGTACTCCTTGAAGTAGCGCAGGATCGTTCTGGTTTCCTCTTTGTTCATGACAGGGTCCAAAGTCGGGGCGCCGTTACGACGCCCCGCGGTTTGTTGATGGTGTTCCGGTCACATCAAGAGGCGGCTGGATCTCCCGATGTGCGTCTGCAGGAACGCCATCTGGTCGGACAGGATGGTTCTGTTCTCCAGAATCAGGCCCTCGGCGCGGTTAGGCACAAAAGGCACAGCCAGTAGCTGCATATCGATCTCTTCAAGCAGGCGATCGTCCTTTCGGTGGTTACAGGCGCGGCAGGCCGTGACCACGTTTTCCCATTCGTCGCGCCCTCCGCGGGAAACCGGGATGACGTGATCGCGAGTCAGCAGCCGCGGCGGCAGCTCGACACCGCAGTACAGGCACAGGAACGCATCGCGTGCGAACAGCTGTGCATTGGTCAGTACCGGACGTGTGTCTGCTGCAGCCTTATCCACCGTCTTCGTGGCGACGATGGTGTTCAGTCGCAGCACGGTGCGCAGCCCCGTGACACGATTGAAGCCACCGCGCAGGACGAATTCACTGGTGCCTGCTTCCCAGGCAACCTGGTCGCGGCAGTACAGCAGCGCGCCTTCCTCCCGCGTAATCCACGCGGTCGGGCGGCCGGCAACGTCCAGCTTCAGAATCTTTTCAATCATCTCGTTTCTCCGGTGCTCTCAATGTGGATTGTGTGGCGGTGGTGCGGAACCCTCGATTCGAACGAGGAAACAGATCGTTTTAAGCGACCCAGGTATTCCAATTCCCTTCAGATCCGCGGTGTTGGTAGCCGCCCCCCGATTCGAACGGGGAAGCACCTGCTTCTGAGGCAGGCAGGTATACCGATTCCCATCAGACGGCCGTGGTGCGGACCCCCCGATTCGAACGGGGAAGCAGCCAGGTTTGAGCTGGCCAGGTATGCCAGTTCCCTTCAGATCCGCGATGTGTTGGTAGCCACCCCCCGATTCGAACGGGGAAGCACCTGTTTCTAAGACAGGTAGGTATTCCGATTCCCTTCAGGTGGCCGTGGTGCGGGCATTCGGGGTGGATTCGCTGGGCCCACCCCTTCGGGGCGCCTTGCGGGCGTCTGTCGGCGCGGTGCGCCTCGGATAAACCGAAATCTCCGGGGTGGAAGCCCGGCGCTCTGCCGATTGAGCTATGCACGCGTGGCACCTCACCGAGGATTCGAACCTCGACCAGCGGGTTTGGAAGCCGCTGTGCTAGCCGTTACACCAATGAGGTAAAGCTGGTGGTGACGGTTGGCCTCGAACCCAATCCGCCCGCCGTGGTTTGATCGAGCGCAGCTAGCGATTGCGGATTGATCTTGAGTGGTCAGTAGAAAAATTGTGGCTGCCCACATCCAACCTTGTATGGATAAGCGCCACGGACTCGAACCGCGATCTCGAGAGTCAAATTCTCGTGTCTTTGCCTTTAGACGAACGCTCAGTGGTAAGAGGGTGGCGGAGAAGCAAGGATTTGAACCTTGGCGGGACAGTGAGCCCCTCTCGCTTAGCAAGCGAGCGCCTTAAACCACTCGGCCACTTCTCCCGTGATTGGCGGAGACTGTAGGGATCGAACCTACACGCCCTTTCGGACATCACGGTTTTCAAGACCGATAAGCACGCCTGCCTTGCGAGTCTCCTGAATCTGGTACGGCTGGCAGGAGTCAAACCTGCGACCTCAACGTTCGCACTGTTGCGCTCTGTCCTCTGAGCTACAGCCGTAGAAAGTGAGGGCCTGCCGACACAGGCCCTCGGTGGTTGCCCCGAACTACTGCTTCATGCGAACCAGGTCGTTCAGGACCGAGTCGAGACCGCCGTAAACCGAGATGTTGCCGATCTTGTCGGTGATCTTCTCGAGTGTCTCGAGCTCCTTCAGACGCAGCGCGACGGCGTTCGATTCCATAACCTTGGCGGTGTTCAGGAGCGAACGGGTAGCGTTGGTCTCTTCGCGGCGACGAATCACGTTCGCCTGGGCCGCCTTTTCGGCTTCCACCACCTTGCCCAGCAGGTCCTTCATATCACCGGGCAGGATGATGTCCTTCACGCCAACCGATGCGATGGCAATGCCAACGTCGGCGAAGCGCGCCTTCAGGTGGTCAGCAACCGACGTGTCGATTGCCGCCTTGTCTTCCAGCAGCGCATCCAGCGTGCGGGTACCGACGGCACCACGCAGACCGAACTGCACTTCCTTGTACAGGTGATCCATCGGATCACGGGTCTCACGCAGCGCCTTTTCGGCGTCCGTGAGCTGGTAGGTCGCTGTCAGGTTAATGCGCAGCGATACCTTGTCCTTGGTCAGGATTTCCTGGCCCGAGACTTCCAGCGTCTGGGTACGTGTGTCGTAGATGTCGACGTTAACCGCACGTTCTACGGCGAAGAACGCGTGGAAACCGGTTGCAAGCGAACGCTGCAGTTCACCGTCGACGTACAGGAGTCCTACGTAGCCCTCCGGTACAACGCGGGTGTACAGCAGCTTGTCAGCGATCGCCTTCAGCATTGGGTCGTTGCTTGCTGCCAGGCGCTTGGCCAGCTGCGGGTCAGCTTCCAGTGCATCACGGATCTCGAAGCGTTCCACACGCAGGCGAAATACGCCCTTGGTGAACAGCTTGCGAGTCGCCGGCGCCATAACCAGCGTGACGCGATCGTTGTGGTAGACGGTCGCGATTTCGTTGTCGGCGGTTTCTACAACGTCGAAGTAGCGTTCCACTTCGTCAGCGTGGTTTTCCACCAGGTAGTCCGCCAGTTCGTGTGTGAACAGCGGCGTGATCAGGGTGAAACGATCCACGCGGTAGTCGTGCACAAGCGTTACGAAACGGTACACGCCAGGCTCAAGGAACTTGACGAAGTCGCCGTTGCGGAACAGGAGTGCACGCTCGTGCTTACGCACAATGGTCTTTGTGTAAAACATGCGTCTTACTCCTTGGTTTTGGTCAATGGGCTCGTCCTTGGTAACTGGACGACTCGGTTTGGATGCGGGCTTTGCCTGCCACGTCCGCTTGTGCGCCAACGCAAGTGATCGCTGGTTGCTTTCGCGAATGTAGCGCTGGAAACGCTCGCTTCGACTTTCGCCGAAAGACATGCAATCACCTCCTTTGCTGGTTTACGGAAAAACACGTCTCGCGTATCGCAAGACGTCGGAAAAATTGGCGCGGCGACAACCACAACACTCAAGCGGGCTGACGGAGGGCACTGGCCGGAGGGCACGTGCGGCGTATCCAGGCTGTCGGGCGTTTGCTCATCGACAGGCACCCGGACACGGACCGGACGTGGGCTCGGGCGCAGTGGCCAGCACGTCAACCGGCGAGGGCGTTGCTGCCGGGTCACGTTCGATCGACTTTCGTCTCACGTTCGAGCCGGCTGGCGGTCGCCGCTGGGGTGAGCTTTCGCTCGGAGTTTAGTGCGGAATCGAACCGCAGGCCGTGGAGGCCTTTACCATCATGGTGAGAAACTCAGGACTCGAACCTGAAACTCTACGGTTAACAGCCGTATGCTCTACCTGTTGAGCTAGTTCCGCTTTGGCGGTGTCGTTATCGAACAGCCCTCGATACACGCCTTGCAATGGTTAGCTTCAGCGAGCCGGCCGGGAGTCAGAACCCGTGCCACGGAGAGACTGGCCTATAACGGACCTCGGTATGACGGTCGTGCCGTCAAAACTGGTCACCCGGGGCGGAGTTGAGCGGCGGCAAGCCGCCTCGCCCTGACGGGCGTCTGTCGGCGCTGCGCGCCTCGGATGCACCACCTGCCTCCGCTTTGTAAGAGCGGCGCTCTTCTCGGTGAGCTACCGGGCAAAGAAATTGGTGAATCGAGCGAGTACCGACCTCGCAACCTCCCGGGTAAGAACCGGGTGCTCTGCCAATTGAGCTATCGACTCGGCGTTTGGGGTGAATGCAATCCGCCCGCCTTACGACGGAATCGTCTCATTCTGGACTGCGGATTGATCTTTAGTGGCTCCGTTCGTCGGTGCGACACCGTAACGGTATTTGGGTTGAATCATCGGGCTCGAACCGATATCTACCGGGGTCACGGCCCGGGGCTTTGCCATTAAGCTAGATTCAACACAGTGTTTGGTCTGGGCGGTTGGAGTTGAACCAACGACTTCCCGGTTCCAAACCGGGGACTCTGACCAGGCTGAGTTACACCCAGGTTGTTGTTTTGTCTCTTCAGAGGTCGCACCCGGCGACCCGCTAAAGGCAATCCCGCGGTCCGCTCCAGAGTACTGTTGAGACCGAGGGCGGGATTGGTTGACCGGGACGGACTTGCACCGCCGGCCTCGCGAATATCAGTCGCGCGCTCTGCTAGCTGAGCTACCGGTCAACAAAACAAGACGCCAGTAGAAAGTGGTAGTCCCGACAGGAATTGAACCTGCTCCTGGAGGTTGA
>JBCDJX010000117.1:0-10367 GCA_038747355.1 Pseudomonadota bacterium
CAACGCGTTCGCCACGATCCTCAGAAACAACAGCCTGGCCGCAGTCGATGCGGAAAAGACCATCAAGATCGTGCCGTCACGCATCGTGCGCCAACAGGCGTTGCCGCTGGTCTCGGACAGTGATCCGTCGATACCCGGGGACGCGTGGGTGACGCGCATGGTGTTTGTCGAAAACGCCAACGCGGGTCAGCTGGTACCGATCCTGCGACCGATGATTCAGCAGGAAGGCCACCTGGTTGGCATGCCCGCAGCCAACATGTTGTTGATCGTGGCGCCCTACGGCGTCAGCGAACAGCTCGTGAAGATTGCCAGGGCGATCGACGAAAACCACCGCGAGATGCCGCCCGGCAGCTAACGGTCGTCACCCGAACCGGCAATCCGGCTCAGGCCTTAAGCGCCAATTTCACGGCTGCGACGGTGCGGTCGATATCGTCCTGGCTCGTGCGGAAATTACTCAGGGAGATGCGCATCACCCGCATACCGTTCCACGTCGTGGGCCCAAACCAGGCTTCGCCACCTTCATTGATGCGATGAATGATCTCGTCGGTGCGGGCATCGTGGTCGCCGTCGGCATCGACAAAACGGACCAGCCCCTGGTTGATGATCGGCTCAGCGAGCACCTCGACGCCGGGCAGTTCGCCGAGCTTTGCGACCAGGTCCTGCGTCAGATCGCAGCAACGTTCGATAATCTCGGCAACCCCGTTGCGGCCGAGGTTGCGAAGCGCGGCGTACAGCGGGATGCCTCGCGCGCGTCGTGACCATTCCGGCCCCCATTCAAATTGGTCGCGAACGTTTTCATACTCGACCTTGTAGGCTGCCGGTATCGTCATCGCGGCCTTGTGCGAATCCGGATCGGCCACAAACGCCATGCCACTGTCGTAGGGGACGTTCAACCACTTGTGTGCATCGGTTGCCCACGAGTCGGCTTTTTCGTAGCCCTTGACGAGGTGCCGGTATCGCGGACTGGATGCGACCCATAATCCGAAGGCGCCGTCGATGTGCACCCAGGCATTGTGCGCATGCGCGACATCGCAGACTTCATCAAACGGGTCGAAGGCGCCGCGGTTCAGATCGCCGGCTGCCAGCGAGACAATCGTCGCCATGTCCGGGTGCTTGTCGAATTCTGCTCTCAGCGCGTCAACATTCATCGTGCCGTCGTCGTGCATCGCGACCTGCACAACGGCATCCGTGCCGATCCCGAGGTGACGCAGCGCGCGCAGCAGCGTTTCATGGTGTTCGCCGACGATGACCCGAATCGGCGGGCTGCCGGCGAGACCCTGTTCCTCGGCCGACCAGCCTTTGTCGGCCAGCACCTTGTGACGGGCCGCCGCGAGCGCGGTGACGTGTGCCATCTGGCAGCCGGTGACAAACGCGTACGACGCCTGTTCAGGCAGGCCGAGAATGTCCTTCAGCCACGCCCCGACAATCTCCTCGATCACCGCGGCCGACGGCGCGCATGCGTACGCGGCTGCGTTCTGGTCCCAGGCGGTCGTCAACCAGTCTGCGGCGACGGAGACGGGCACGCCACCACCGATCACCCATCCGTAGAAGCGTCCGTTGGTCGAGTTCAGCAGACCTTCCTGGATGTCTTCGGCAAGTTCGTTGATGACCTGCAGCGACGGCAGGCCGTCATCGGTCAATTCTTTCTGCAGCTTGTTGCGAATGGACTGCGGGTCCGGTTCGTCGCTAATTTTTAGTTGGTCCAGCGACGCCAGGTAGTCGGCCGCCAGCTCGGCTGCGCGTTTGAGTTCAGGATTCACACGATGTCCCCCAGAGCGTGAATCTGAATTATTACCCAGCCACTGTGCGTTGGCCACGCACCGCGTAACGACCAAGCCCCGCCGGCACAAGCGGCAGCGACTCGCTCAGGCGTTGTCGGTAACGCCTCGCAGCGGCGCCACGGCCGACGACTTGGGTTCGCGAAACGGCATCAGGTACATCTCCGTGTACGTCGGCTGACGGTGGCCAATACCGGTTTCTTCCGTGTCGGCATCGGCGAAGGTGCCAAACACCCGGTCCCAGAGAATGCAGGCGCAACCGTAGTTGGTGTTGCTTTCGTCGCGCACCATCGAGTGATGGTGGATGTGATAGCGGTTGGTGGTGAAGAACAGGCCGATCAGCTTCGAGTTCAGCTCGAGATTGGTGTGCGCCATCAGCGTCGTAACCATAAACAGCGAACCCACGGCGACGCTCACAACCTCGCCACCGAGCAAAAAACCCACGAGCATTCTCGGCAGCAGCAGGAACACGGGCTCGAACGGGTGGTTCGCCAGCGTGTTCAGGGCGGTGAGATTCTTGAACGCGTGATGTGTACCGTGACCCGACAACTTCCACAGCCAGCCCCATCGATGGGCGCCGCGGTGGTACCAGTAGTTAACGAACTCGTAACTCGCGAAGATGAGCAGCACCTGCACGAGGAGCGGCCAGTCGCTGGGCCAGATGTCCAGCCCCAGCTGTTCGCGCACAGACGCCAGCCACGGAAATACGGTCTGGTCAAAGAGACCCTCAAAAAATCCGTAAGCGAAGAACGCAACAATCACGAAGCCGAACAGCGCCGATTTTTCGCTCAGCGTGCCCTGCCAGTCTGGCCGCGCCGGAATCAGTATTTCGAGCAGGGTCAAAACACCCAGGACACCGAACCAGAACAGGAAGTGGCTGTCTTCACTGGCACCGGACAGCGGCAGTGCGAGTGCCAGGACGATGAGCGTCGGCTGCAGGCCCCAGTAGACGAGGCGGCGGACCTGTTGCTTCAGCGCAGCCAACGCGCGATCAATTGCCAGCGACATGTCAGCGTCTCCGTAAAGGATCTGTAATTCGGAATGGAAAGACGGCGGGCGCTTGACGCCGGCGATCAGGTTAGCAAGATTCGTGGCATTGCGCATTGACTCGCGTGAGCGGGAGACCCTTGGTGGAGCACAACGAAACGGATATCGGGTCGGCGCCGGACGAATCCGGTGCGCCCGTTTCCGTGAACGATTCGACGTCAAAAGTGTTCGCGGTGCTGGGCTGCTCGCTGGCCCTGCTGCCGTTACCCATACTCTTTTATGTCGTGCTCAATCTGCTGCTGGACTACCAGGCGATCGTGACAACGGCGGAAGGTGATCCCAGGATGCTCGCCGGCATACTGAGCCAGCGGCTTGTGCCGCTCGTTTTGTCACTGCTTATCGGCTTGCTGGGTTTCCTGGTTGCGATCTGCGCAGCCGGCTTTGGTCGCTACAAGTCCCGCTGGTTTTTCTGGGCCTTGCTGGTATCCGCCCTGATCTACCTGTTCGCGTTCCCGGTCGGTACGCTGATGTCGCTCGCGGCGGCGTTCATCGCATTTCGAAACAAGCCAGCCTTTTTCATGTCACGGTCCGGGCCATGAAACTGATGCAAGCGCATTGGAAAGCGATGTTACCCTCAGCGCTCACAAGGCCGGCACGTACACACCGCATTCCAAAGTGACCATCGAGTTCTTCCGACAAAGCCTGACAGCGGCCGAGCAGTCCGTGGTTGCCGACGGCTTTCAGGCGCACAGCGACGAACACGGCGCACCGGCGTACAAGAAGTCTCCACTCAAGTGGCTGTTGCACGATGAGCGGCGCCGTCTTCGGGCGGTATTGACGGCGGATGTCCTGTGGGACTGGATCTACGTGGATGAATTGTGGGTGACGCCGGAATGCCGGGACCAGGGACTGGGTCGCCAACTGATGGTGCGTGCAGAGGAATTTGCTCTTGCCGAGGGCCTGCAGGGCCTGTGGCTGTGGACGCAAAGCTGGCAGGCGGAAGGCTTCTACCAGCGTCTCGGTTACGAGGAATTCGCGCGATTCGACAACTTCCCGGCCGGCCACGCCCGGATCGGTTTTCGGAAAGCGCTTCGCTAGCGTCAGCGAGACGGCAAGCGGTGCTTTCGCCGTCGCGTCCCGACCAGGTTTGCCCACCGCCCGAAAGTCTCGTCGCTGAGCGCCATCAGATTGTCGATCGACGTCGGAATTTTCGCCCGGATGTCCTCAGCGCTCGCGGCGCCCTCGTCAAACACGGACTGGTGATCGGGCGTCTGCAGCCAGCGTTCGATCAGCGGCGCATCGGCCTCCAGGTGAAACTGAAATCCGTAAGCCATGCTGCCATAACGGAAGGCCTGCACCGGGCAGGTGGCCGAGCTGGCGAGACACACGGCCGACGGTGGCAGCTCAATGATGTCGTCATGCCACTGGAACACCTGGTTCTGATCGCCAAACGATGACAGCACCGGATCGTCGAGGCCGTCCTCATTGACAGACACCGGGTGCCAGCCAATTTCACGGCCGGTGTCGGCGTGTACGACACCGCCCAGCGCCCGCGCCAGCAACTGGGCCCCGAGGCAGATACCGAGAATCAGAATCTCCCGGTCCAGCGCTTCGCGGATCAGCTCGAGTTCCGTTTGCAGGTGCGGGTAGTTGGCGTGATCGTCCGCGTTCATCGGGCCGCCGAGAACCACGATCGCCGAGTAGCCGTCGAGACTGGGTTGCTGGTAGGGGTCGCGGCCGAAGTTCACATAGCGAATACGAAACCCCGACTGTTTCAACAACGGGTCGAGCGTGCCAAGCGGCTCGTACGGGACGTGCTGGAACACGAGGACTTTCTTTGATCGCGCCATGTTTGCGTCGCTTGCGGCGGCGTTTCGCCATCGAGGGTGACACTCTATCGTATCCCTGCCGCTGCTCGTGTCCAAAAAGCCGGCCACCGCTTAACGGACAGTCGTCGAATGTTGTCTATACTTATCGGCAACGAGGCAAGCTTATCGGCTATCGCGGACCGGGCGCGAAAAAACTTCGGCTCCGCCGCTCTGCACGCTTATGCACCCGACGATCATTCCAACACTTCGCTATCACGACGCTCGTGCCGCCATCGACTGGCTGTGCGATGCGCTCGGCTTTGAGGAGCACCTGGTGGTCTCCGGCGACAACGGCGAGGTCCGCCACGCGCAACTGACCTTCGGCAACGGCATGATCATGCTTGGGTCCGCGCGAGACGATGAATTCGGCAAGTTGCAGGCACCGCCGGATTCATCGGACGCCGTCGTCTACCAGAGCCCCTACATCATCGTCTCGGCGATCGACGAGCATTATCGCCGTGCCGTCGAGGCCGGTGCGAAGATCGTGATGCCGCTGACCGCCGAAGACTACGGCGGCAAGAATTACTCGTGTCGAGACCCGGAAGGCTACCTGTGGAATTTCGGCAGCTACGACCCGTGGGCGGACACCTAGTCGAGCGTCTTTGAGCTACGCTTGCTGGATGTTTGGGCGATAGCTCGACGAGAGCAAGGTGCCGACGTCGTCGCCGAAGGCGATGTCTCTGTCGCAGCCCGGCACACCGAAAATCGCAACCGGTTCGAAGCGACCTTCGTCAGTCGCAAACTCGAGCAGATCTTCGGCGGACAGAGTCTTGCGGCCGGCACGCTCGGCAAGCGGGATTTCGATGCCGTACACGCCGTCGTATGCGCGATAAATGACTTCGGTGCAGACCAGTCGGTCGGAACTGAAGAAGTCGAAGTCGAAGTTGTACATCTTGCCCTCGTGCGCGATGGCGCGTTCTATCGCGAGTCGTATCCCGTCTGCCGGTATGCCGGGTCGAAGCACGACGAAGTAGTCTACGGACAAGGTGTCAGACAATCGGCGCAGGCGCACGCCGTCCTTCAGCGCCTCGAGTGTGCAGATGTTGTCCGTCCAAAGGTCAGCCTTGTCATCGGGCACCTCGACGCCGAGTTCGCTGCGTTGTTCCGGGGTGCCGACATACAAGGCCGCGTGTGGCCAGAATCCCGGCATGAAGAGATTGGTCACCGCAACGGCGTGTCGCGTGATCAGGATGTCACCGGGGCGCAGAAAGTCGCCGATGGTCGCGCGGACGCTGTCGGTCACTCGCTTGCCCGAGCTTACGTGCAGCTCCGATGCCACTCGCCCAACGCCCTCGGCAACACCGGCAAGCACATTGCCGGCTGAGACCACGCCGCGTCGACGCCATTTATGACTGAGAAACGCAAACAGACCACGCAGGTATTCGCGCTTGCTCGGGTTCAGCGCCTCCTCAAGCTCTGGCAGCTGCCTCGCGATCTCGCCGACGATGCGATCGCCCTTTAATGCTTCCAGCGAGCGCCGATGTCTGTTTGCAAACTTCATTGCCATCAGCAGGGCGAAAGCGCTGGACTCATTCACAAAGGCTTCGAAAATTTTCGTGAACTGTTTGCGGGGAATGCGCAACTCATCAAAAGCTTCGTTGAGCTTTCGCTGTACGACGCTGTGCCTCGCGACGCCAAACAACAACACGCGATCAATACCGACGAGCAAACAGGCCGCAGAGTAGCCGATCAGAAACAGACGCAGCCTGTCCTCGTCGCCGGTCGAATGCTCGAGATTGCGACGGCATTCATCGATTACGTCCCACAGGCTTTCACGCACCGTCAGGAAACGCGCATACCAGTAGCCGATGGCTTCGTCCTCCACCGGTCGGAAATCACCGCGCTCGATGATGGTTGCCAGCTCAGATTCCGAAGGCGCGTCAGCTCGCACACGTGACACGGCGTCGCCGAGTCCTGTCACCGCGTTGGCAAGCCTGCGAATGTCAGTGCTCATGCTGTTCCCGTTCGAGCGCCCGGAAGCCTTCAAAGAACCAATGGCGGATCGCCAGCACCATGGTCGTTCCCTTGCGCTCGTCGGCCGACAGCTTGCGTTCCTCCCAGGTCGTGTCGTCAAACAGGTCGCCGGTGGCATTCAGTTTTTCAATCAGCCGCGTCATGCTTTTTTGAGAGAGCATGCCATTTTTGACAATGCGCACCGACTGGTCGTCACGAAAATCATGGCTGAAAAACTCGTTCTGCACGCGATTGCGAAAAAACTGGTCAATGGCACCGTTCTCGCGCCAACTGAAATTATTCGCAAGTAACAAACGAACGCGATCACCAGGCTGCAGCTCGATGAACTGCATGCGATCCAGTTTTCGCAGGTACGCGCGGCCCTGCTGTGGACTGACATCGTAGCGTCTGAGGATTTCGTCGAAACTCCAGTGATTCAGCAGGCAGTAGGCGACAAGCAGCAGCCGCATATCGGACATGATTTCCTGCTCCTGCTGCTCGGAGAGCTGTTCGATGTGTTGGTCGCGCGCCATGCAGATGTCAACGAGATCGCCGAAATCCAGCTCCAGCACGTCGCAGATGGCGTCCAGCCGGCGCAGCGAAAAATTGCCGGTCGCAAACATGTGCTTGACCGCCGATTCCGACAATTCGAGCCTGGCGGCGAGGTCCCGGTAGGTAAAACCCCGCGTTTTGAGCTCGCGCTTGAGGGTGTCGATGATTCGGGCTGAAGTGGCCATAAGCTAAAAAAAGTATAAGAAAAAGATACCGAAAGTTCAGTATTTACCGACTTTTCAGATTCTAGTTGCCAAATACTATACCGATTTCTAGCCTCAACTCCGCACTTACCAGCAAAGGAGTTGTCATGAGCCTGATTCGAAGAATATCGACAAGCATTACCTCGTCGGTGGACCGAGCTGTGAGCCGGGTCGAGAACCACGACGCCATTATCAACGCAGCCCTGCGCGATACCCAGCGCGCGGCCGCTCGGTCACGGGTCCGCCTTGAGCGGGTCCGGCGCGACGGTCACAACCTGCAATCTCGCCAGGCGAGCCTGCAGAAAGCGGTACGGCTGTGGACCGACAGGGCCAGGACAGTGGCCGCGGACGACGAGGCCAAGGCACTCGAGTGCCTGCGTCGACGCAAGGAATGCGAACACCAGTTGCACGCGCTGAAGCAATCGATTGCCAATCACGAAGAGCTCGAAAGCCGTATCGCTGAGCAGGTGAAAAAGATCGAGGCGCGCATCGGCGAGGTCACCCAACAACGCAACATGATGCGATCACGCCAGTCGGTTGCCGAGGCAATGCGGGCGATCCGCGATATTGAGGGTGTGTCCTGCAGCGACATTGAAGACACCTTTGATCGCTGGGAGATCAATCTCGGCGAGACCGAGATCATCGCCGGGGCGATGGCGACATCGGACCCGCTTGAGTCCGCCTTCCTCGCCGAAGAGGACAGCGCTGAGTTACGCGCCGAGCTGGAGATTCTGCTGTCCACTGACACGGAGGATTCGTCATGAATACGCGTGTTGCTGCTTTTGACGATGAGCTGACGCCCGACGGCCACCAACCGTCGCCGTCGCGATTCAGTGTCGACGGGGTCATGCAGTCGCTAAGAAACCTCGCAACCGTCTCCGAGGCGCTGCGAATTCTCGGTGCCGGCGTCATCCTGGTGTCGATGTCGGTGTTCCTGCTGCAGGGCTGGAACGACGGCAACGACATTCGCCGCTACCTGCTGTTACTGGCGCAGACGGGCCTGCTGGGCGTCGCCGGCCTGGTGATGAGCCATCTGGTTAAAGAGACCAAGGGGGCGAGACTGTTCTTCGGCCTCGCTCTGGTGTCCATACCCGCGAACTTCACGATCCTCGGCGCGCTGTTGTACTCGGTGTTTCAGTGGGACGGCGGTTTGACCTCCTATCCCGGATACGCTGAGTGGCGCATCGATGACATCGCGTCCATCGGGCTGACGATGAGTGCTGCGATGCTGGTGCTTGTGCCGGTGACGCTGTTTTGTTTCGCGGTCATGGCCCGTCAATCGGCAAGGCCTTTGTCGCTGCACTTTCTGCTACTGAATGCCTTGTTGTTGCTGCCCATACGCGGTTCGATGGCTGCCGGCACGATCGCCCTCGCCGGCGTTATGTACGCGCTGTACAGGATGCGTGGCATGACGCGGCAGAACCCGGCGTTGAAAACGCCGGAAGGCAAATTCGCCCTGGCGACGCTGTTCATTCCCCTGGGCATCATCCTGTTCCGCAGCATGTACTTCTATTCGGTCGACAGCCTGATGATCGTCATGGTTGGCCTCGTCGCCTTCCTGGCGCTGAGACAGACCTCGCAGTTCCCGGGGCGCGATACACGAGTCGCCTTCCTGCTCGAGCTGATCTCCTGGCCCATCGCGCTGGTGGTATCTGCAGCACTGACCGATGTTCTCGCGCCGTCGAATGCCGCGGGGCTGGCAGCGTCGGTGTTCTCGCTGAGCATCGCCGGCTTGTCCTTTGACATTGCACGTCGCACCGAATCCACCCGGCTGGCGACAGTCGTTACCGGTTCCGTGAGCCTGTTCGTGTCGCTGAGCATGGTGCTCGCGGTGATGTTCGAGCCGACGTCAGCCAGTGCGATCGCCGCACTGCTTGCGGGTGCCTTGCTGCTGTTTTGGGGTGCTTCGGGCAGACGCCCGCTGACCGCCGTTGCGGGCGTCATCACGATAGCGGCTGGTGCGAGCTTCGGTTTCGACGCACTCGTTCGCATGGTCTTTGGCAGCAGCTGGATCGAGTTAGCCATCTTTGGCGCCAGCGCCATCGCGCTGGGCTCGTTGATCGACCGCCACGGCGTTGCGATCCGACATCGCGTGTCCCGTTGGTACAAAGGCCGGGATTCAAACGGCTCCACCGCTCTGGAGAACCAGCAACTCGGGTAAGGTGCAGAGCGGCCGCCGCGGTCATTCGATCGCGGCGGTTTTTTTTGCGGCGTGAGCGGCTGAAAGGTTGCATCCAGTCCTCGTTTCCCTCCGACTCGATGCCACGCGGTTGCTTATGCGAGGCGCGCTTGCTATCAATGAAACGCAAGACGTAAGGACATAAAAACTCAAAGATGAGCCGACGTTTATCTCATTTCCTCGCGCTGCTGCTGTTGTTCGGCACTTCGTCGTCGGCCGCCCAACCGCTCGCCGCACTGCTGGACAACGGCCTCCCGCTGACGCCGGAAACCGCCCGTGTGTTCGACTACTGCAGCGCGACGGAGATGTCGGCAGGCTTTGATCGCGAGTCGATGATTCCCGTGATGAGCGATCGCAGCGGGGCGACGCCGGCGGCAGATCGCGCCACAGCCATGCTCGTCGACGCCGGTGTTGCTGTAGCGCGCGCAAACGACAAGCAAAAGCGTTGCGACGCGGCATTCAAAAAAGGTGTCCGGCTCTACGAGAAACGACTCGCGAAGCGACTGCGCGAACGCAACGGCAAGAACCTGCCGGAGGCACAGCCGGCCGACTCCATCGACGGCATCCGGCAAAACCTTCGTCGTCTGTGGGTGCTCGACCAGGCCGCACGCATGGCCTACCTGGATCTTCGTACCGACGACTCACGCGGCGCTGAATTCTGGGCCTATCGGCTGTCTGTGGCGAACGCGTTGATGATCGATGCCGAGTCCGGTGTTTTCATCAAACAGGCGCTCGAGTCTTACGACTGGATCGATATCGAACGATTCGGCGAGGCCGCATCCAATCAAGCCTGGCTGTTGGCGCAACATGCCGACACCGACGTTGCGTTCCAGGCGGACGCACTGGA
>JBCDJX010000118.1:0-10153 GCA_038747355.1 Pseudomonadota bacterium
GGTGATCTCGGAAGACGATTACTACGGCGATCACGGCGCGCGGCCGGACTTTGATCCGGCGTTGTTTAACTTCGATCACCCGGATAGTCGTGATCACAGCCTCCTGGCCGAACAACTCGCCAGCCTGAAGGCGGGCAAAAATATCCAGGCGCCGGTCTACGACTTTACGATCCACCGTCGGCGCAACGACACTCGCGAGATTGCGGCCGCTGATATCGTCGTGGTGGAGGGCATTCACCTGTTTTGCGACGTTGATGTGCGCAACCTGCTGGACATTCGCGTGTTCGTCGATGCCCCTGATGATGTTCGCCTGGCTCGGCGGCTGCTTCGCGACGTCAATGAACGCGGGCGGACCGCACACTCGGTGGTCAGTCAGTACCTGGATACGGTCAGGCCGATGCACCAGGAGTGGACGGATCCCGGGCGTGAACACGCGCATATTCAGATTCACAATGACGCCGCTGCGGCGCGCCCGTCCAAACACCTGTCGAGGTTTTTCGACGAACTGGCGCAGCCGGTGGTGGACGCCATCGCTGAAAAACGGCAGTAAGCCGTATTTGCTGATGACCCGCCGGATCATTTACGGCATCGATTTCACGAGTCGGCCGACCCGATCCAAGCCGATCACTTGTGTGAAAACCCGCCTGTCGGGACAGTCGCTGAGTTTCGAACACCTCGAAAGCTGGACGTCGTTTTCGGAATTCGAAGCGTTTCTGGAGCGCGACGGTCCATGGATAGCCGGACTGGATTTTCCCTTTGGCCAGGCCAGGCGGTTTCTTGAAAACATGCGATGGCCGACCGAGTGGCCCGGCTACGCGGAGCGGGTCGCCGGAATGACGCGTCCGGAATTCCGCGAATTGCTGGACGATTACCGACGTGATCGCGAGCCGGGCGACAAGGAGCACAAGCGCGAGACGGACCGGCTCACCGGCGCCGTCAGCTCACAGAAACTCTACGGAGTGCCGGTGGCATTGATGTTCTATGAGGGTGTTCCCAGACTTTGGCGTTCGCCCGTGTCGATACCGCTGCTGCGTCCGACCCTGGACTCACGAGTAGCGCTTGAAGCGTACCCCGGTGTCCTCGCCAGGGAGTTGATCGGTCGGCGCCCGTACAAGCAAGACGTGCGAGATAAACAGAGCGAGGCGCAACGCGTGGCGCGTGAAGATCTGTGTAATGCATTGAGAAACGAAGGTGGCGGGCTGGAAGTGGAGGTACCGGACAGCTTGGTCGACGACCCGAAGGCCGACACGCTGGATGCCTTGCTGTGTGCTGTGCAAGCGGCGAAGGCGGCTGCGGCACCCGACTACGGGATACCCGACGATGCGGACCCGGCCGAGGGCTGGATCGCGTCCAGTGTTCGCTAACCCAGCTGGCGGGCTTTTTCGTCCTGCTGGTTCATGCGCCAGCGCAACAGGCTGATCGCGCTGCGGTAACGATAAGCAGCGTCCTCATGGGCCTTGGCGATCGTCTCCAGCTCGTCGATCTCGCAGGCGCTGGGTGGCTTACTGGCAAGGTCTCTTAAGCGTTTGTCGGTCATTGCTGTCTCCTTAACGGTATGACTCAGTGCTGCCCCGCTAGTTTCACCAAACTGCGAATCGGCGTCACCGGCTTCAGCCTGAGTCGGTTAATACAGCTCTAACAATGCAAAGTTTCGGCCACACAGACGCCAAATCAAGGACAATTTTTCGACCATATTCGGCTTTTTCAGGCAACTTAGCGACTTGCGGCCGCTTGCTCGAATGCACATGAATCCAGAAAGGCCAATAACGGCGGCCATTTGCGTCAATTTATTGACGCGGCACGCGAGCCGGGCGGCACGGCTGCACCAGCTTGGACGGGAATGTGCCGCCGTTTGGCTGCCAGACTGGAATTTTGACCGTGTCTAAGTCATCCTTCGCGCGGCGACGGGCGGGGGATCTGCCAGGCAACGTCGCCGGGCATCGATGACCGGGTTTCGTCTCTGAACGTCACCGCCCGATCCGCCGGAACCACGGCGGCGATCATGGTCATAACACTCTTTCAAAATCCTACCCAGGGGAAATCATGAGAAGAACGCTGATCTCATCGCTCGTCCTTTCGCTGCTTGCACTGGTCGGCTGCGAATCCACAGAGGAATCGACCACCGCGGCGATTGACATCCCGGACGGCATCACGCTGCTCGAAACGATCGAGCCGTCGACGGACGGCACGATTGTTATCCCGTACGAGAAGTACGAGCTGGACAACGGTCTGACAGTCATCCTGCACGAAGACCTTTCGGATCCCCTGGTACACGTCGATATCACTTACCACGTCGGTTCGGGACGTGAAGAGGTTGGCAAATCCGGTTTTGCACACTTCTTCGAGCACATGATGTTCCAGGGCTCTGACAACGTCGGCGATGAAGAGCACTTCCGCATCGTCTCCGAGTCGGGCGGTACGCTGAATGGCACGACGAATTCAGACCGGACAAACTACTTCCAGACGGTGCCGTCCAACCAGCTCGAAAAAATGCTGTGGCTGGAAGCCGATCGCATGGGCTTTTTCCTCGACGCAGTCACGCAGGAAAAGTTCGAAGTTCAGCGCGAGACCGTCAAGAACGAGCGTGGACAGCGTGTTGATAACCGTCCGTACGGCCAACTGTGGGAGCGCGTCGGTGAGGCGATGTATCCGGAAGGCCACCCGTACTCCTGGTCGACCATCGGTTATATCGAAGACCTGAACCGCGTGGGGCTCAACGATCTCAAGAAGTTTTTCCTCCGCTGGTACGGCCCGAATAACGCAACCCTGACCATTGGCGGCAAATTTGATACCGAGGAGACGCTCGCCTGGGTGCAGAAGTACTTCGGTTCAATTCCACGCGGTCCGGAAGTTGAAAAGCCGGTGCCGACGACGATTGACCTCGAAGGCGATCGCTACCTGTCGATGGAGGACAACGTTGCGCTGCCGCTGATGTACATGGCGGTTCCGACGGTGAGTCAGTACCACCCCGACGAAGCACCACTGGACGTCTTGTCGTCCATTATCGGCGACGGTGAAACCTCGCTGCTGTACAAGAATATGGTCAAGCAGGGCCTTGCCGTGCAGGCCAGTACCGGCCACGGCTGCCGTGAGCTGTCCTGCAGTTTCTCGGTGATCGCACTGCCGAACCCGGCCAGCGGCACGACCCTGGCCGACCTCGAGAAGATCGTGCTCGATTCCCTGACGGAATTCGAAGAGCGCGGTGTGCTCGATGACGACCTCGCGCGTGTAAAGATGGGCATCCGCTCGAACGCAATTTTCGGCCTGGAAAGCGTCGCCGGTAAGGTGCGCCGCCTCGCGCAGTTCGCCACGCTTGCGGAAACGCCGAATTTTATCGGTATGGACATTGCGCGCTACGACGCCGTGACCAAGGAAGACGTTATGCGCGTCTACGAACAGTACGTGAAGGGCAAGCCTGCAGTTATCATGAGCATCGTGCCGAAGGGGCAGTCGGATGCGGTTGTGCGCGAAGACAACTTCCCGCGGCCAGTGCGGACACTGCCTGAGTACGTGGCCGTCGAAGCGTCGGATCTCGAATTCCGACGGGCGACCGACGACTTCGACCGCAGCGTGATGCCGGGTGAAGGCGAAAACCCGGCGGCAACCCTGCCGACAATCTGGCGCGGTGAACTTGCCAACGGCATTCCGGTTCTCGGAGCGCTGAACGAGGAGACCCCTACGGTAGCGATGCGCCTGCGAATTCAGGCGGGCCAGCGTGACGAATCGCTGGACAAGCTCGGACTCGCGTCGATGACGGCGTCGATGCTGAACGAGTCAACCACCGAGTCGACCAATGAGGAACTGAGCAATCGACTGCAAAAACTCGGTGGCTTCGTGTCGATTGGAGCCGGCAACAACAGTATGACGCTGTCGGTTCGTGCGTTGAGCGAAAACTTCGATGAAGTTCTTGCCATCGCCCGGGAGCGACTCATGATGCCGGCGTTTGACGAGCAGGACTTCAACCGCGTGAAGGCGCAGACTATCGAATCCATTCGCCAGTCCAAAACCCAGCCGGCGTCGACCGCTGACACGGTCTACCAGAAACTGTTGTTTGGCGAAGACAACGCGTTCGCCCACATGAACATCGGTACCGAAGAGTCCGTTGCTGCGATCACTCTGGATGACGTCCGCAGTTTCTATGCAAGTTACGTCGCGCCGAGCATCGCTGACATCGTTATTGTCAGCAATCTCGACGAGTCAACCGTCCGCGAGAAACTCGCGGTGCTCGAGGATTGGGAAGGTGAGGCCGAGGAACGTCCCGCTCTGCAGGATTTCCCGGAGTTGGGCGAGACCAAGATCTACCTGGTCGACAAGCCGGGCGCAGCGCAGTCCGAGATTCGTATTGGCAAGCGCTCTCTGACCTACGATGCTGACGGCGAATACTATCGAGCCAGTCTCGCCAACTTCACGCTGGGTGGCGCGTTCAACAGCCGCATCAACCTGAACTTGCGTGAAGACAAGGGCTACACCTACGGTGCACGGTCCGGCTTCTCCGGCAACAAGGAGTACGGCACGTTTACTGCCCGTGCGGGCGTTCGTACTGACGCAACGGCTGACAGTATCGTCCAGTTCGAGAACGAGATCCGTGGCGTTGTGGAAGACGGTCTGACCGAAACAGAAATGTCGTTTACACGTCGCGCGCTCGGTCAGCGGGACGCGCGTCGCTATGAGACGCCGTCGCAGAAGATCAATATCCTGTCGCAGATTATCGAGTACGACCTCGACGACAACTTCATCGAAGTGCAGAACGAAATCCTCGCCTCGGTAGGCAAGGAAGAGCTCGATGCGCTGGCGAGAAAGCACATGGGTATCGATAACGCCGTCATCGTCGTCGTCGGTGACAAGGCGACGATTTACGAAAGCCTGCAGGAACTGGGCTACGAGATCGTCGAGCTGGACACAGAGGCGCAGCCGATCAGCAGCTGATCGGCGGGATCGACCAATCGGGAAGGGCGGCCGGGTGCCGCCCTTCTTGGTTTCTGCGGTTTTTGTTTTTCGACATGTTTGCCGAAACACGGTCTTTGTTCTATTGATGGTTTATCCAGCAACAAGGTGTGTTCTTTGAAATCGCTTTTGCGTCTCGCCGGCTGGTCTTTTGCGTGCGCGTGGCTGGCGCCTGGGGCCGCGGCGTGGGCGGCGGTGATCGATCTGCCGAAGACCACGGAAACGGTGCGCATAGACGGCGTTATCGATGAGGTGGCCTGGCGCTCCGCGGCCCGGGTCGTGATCGACATCGAAACCCGTCCGGCAGAGAACACGCCGGCCCCGGTCGCGACAACGGCCCTGCTGATGGAAGACGGAAAAAGCCTGTACATCGCCTTCGATGCACGGGATCCGGACCCCACCGCGATCCGCGCCTATCTTCGGGATCGTGACCGGCCGTTTGACGACGATCTGGTGGGCGTTGTCCTGGACACTTACAACGACGGACGCCGCTCCTTCGAGTTCTTTTCCAACCCGCTCGGCGTGCAGCTGGACCTGACCAATGACGACGTCAACCGGAATGAGGATACGGCCTGGAATGCCATATGGGACTCGGCCGGAACCATTACAGAGACCGGCTTCATCGTCGAAATGCGCATTCCGTTTAGCCAGCTGCCGTTTCCGGCCAGTGACGGTGAGCAGACCTGGGGTTTTAACCTGCTGCGCTTCTATCCGCGGGAAGACCAGCGCCGGCTGGCCAGCAGTCCGGTGGACCGTGAGCTGGGTTGCGGTCTTTGCCAGATTGGTGAAATTCGGGGTTTCCGAGGTGTCCGTCCCTCTCGAAATCTCGAAATCGTGCCTACCCTGATTGCCTCCAACGCCGAGACAACCAACGACCCCGGCGCTGTGCCCCTCGACGGAAACGGCACCGACACGGAGGTGGGCGTGAGCATCCGCTGGGGAATCACGCCGGACACCACGGCGAACTTTGCGATCAACCCGGACTTCTCACAGGTCGAGGCGGATTCGGCCCAGCTCGACGTCAACAATCAGTTTGCGTTGTTCTTTCCGGAGCGCCGGCCCTTTTTCCTCGAAAACGCCGACTATTTCACGACGCCGCTGCGCGTGGTGTTTACGCGCACCATTGCGGACCCGAGTCTCGGTGCAAAGATCACCGGCAAGCGCGGCAATCACACCTACGGCGTCTTCGCCGCCGAAGACGACGTGACCAACCTGTTGTTTCCCGGGCCTACCGGCTCGTCTACCGATACGCTGGACCGCGCCAATCAGGCAGTGGTCGGCCGCTACAGCCGTGGCTTTGGCAATGCGTCATCGCTCGGCGTACTTTGGACCAGTCGAGAAGCCACCGGTTACCACAATCGCGTCGCCGGCCTGGATCTGAACTGGCGGATCACGGACCAGCACGAAGTCATTGCACAGTACCTGGTGTCAGACACTGCCTACCCGACCGAGATTGCCGAGGACAATGAACAACCACTGGGGAGCTTTAGCGGCGCGGCCGGCGTGGCCGGCTACAACTATCGTTCGCGGGCGTGGAGTGCCTTTCTGAGGCACCGCGAGTTCGGCGATGACTTCCGGGCTGACTCCGGTTTCATCACGCGAGCGAATTCAGCGACGCAGATAGCGGGCGGCAGCCGGCGATGGATCGGTGACGAGACGGACTGGTACAACCAGCTCGAAGTCTCGGGCGACTGGGACATTACCCGGGATGAGGACGGGCGGATCATTGAGCGTGAAGTTGAAATGGAGTTCGGCATCAATGCCGGCCTGCAGTCGTACATCGAGTTCGAGGCGTTTACGCGTGACCGCCTGTTTAATGACGTTCTGTTCGAAGAGAACGGCTACGGTGTGTACGGCGAATTCACACCGGTCAGCGGCCTGGAGCTGAGTGTCAACGTCGAGTGGGGCGATCAGGTGGATTTCGCGAATACCCGGCTAGGCAAACAAGTCAGCGTTCGCCCGTCGATTGAGTGGAATGTTAACCGTCACCTGTTGCTCGATGTTGATTCCAACTTTGTCTCGCTGGAAACCCGCAGTGGCGAACAGGTTTTCGATGCCCAGGTCCATGATTTTCGAGCCACCTGGCAGTTCAATCGTCTCAGCTTCCTGCGGCTGACGGCGCAGGTGCAGGACGTCGACCGGAATCCGGCCAGCTACCTGGACACGGTTGACCAACGCAGCCGGGATGTCGGCACCCAGCTGCTGTATTCCTTCAAGCTGAATCCGCAGACGGTGTTTTTCCTCGGTTATTCGGATAACCGCGTCGAGACGGACGAGCTTGAGTCGCTGACGTCGACCGATCGGACGTGGTTCATGAAGATCGGCTACGCCTGGGTGCCCTGGTAAGGACCTGGTTCGACCCGCTGGGGCGGTGTCTCCGACACACGCACAGCACTTTTATTCCCAAATGATCTGAAAAAAAGGCGTTGCCTTAGTAAACCCGAGGCGACCTTCGGCATCTAATCACCATCTGTACGAGCCGGGGTTATGGGGATGACCTTTTTGCGACTGCCTGCAGGCGTGCTCCTTTTCCTTTTCAGCACGCTGTCACTGGCGGGTGTATCCAGCCTGCCGAACACTCAACTCGAAATACGCATCGACGGGCGGCTCGACGACCCTGCCTGGCGGGACGCGACGCGAATATCGATCGATACGGAAACCCGGCCCGGCGAAAATCTCCCGGCCAGAGTCGAGACCACCGCGTTGATTATTGAGGACGGGGAGAACATCTACGTGGCCTTCGATGCGCGGGATCCCGATCCGACAGCGATCCGTGCGTATCTCAGGGATCGTGACTCGGCGTGGAATGACGATTTTGTTGGCATCGTGCTGGATACCTTTAACGACGAGCGCCGCGCGTTCGAGTTTTTCGCCAACCCCCTTGGCGTGCAGATGGATCTCACGTACGACGATGTGAACGGCAACGAAGACTCGTCCTGGGACGCAATCTGGGATTCCGCCGGTCGCATCAACGAAACCGGTTATGTCGTCGAAATGCAGATTCCGCTGAGCCAGCTGCGCTTTCCAAGCAACCAGGCGGTGCAGACCTGGGGAATCGACCTGCTGCGCTTCTATCCGCGCGAGCACCGCTACCGCCTCTCCAATATCGCGCTCGACCGGGAGGTTAATTGCTACCTGTGCCAGTTCAGCAAGGTGCAGGGACTGGAGAACGCGAAACCCTCTCGCGACCTTGAAATCGTACCGACCATTACGGCCTCTTCAACGGAGTCGACGGACGACCCTGGCGTTGTTCCACTGGACAGTAACGGAACCGACGGCGAGGTCGGGGTCAGCATCCGTTGGGGTATCACGCCAGACCTGACCGCGAACTTCGCCGTGAATCCTGACTTTTCCCAGGTCGAGGCGGACGTCGCGCAGCTTGAAGTGAACAACCAGTTTGCGCTGTTCTTCCCGGAGCGGCGGCCGTTTTTCCTGGAGGGTGCGGACTATTTCAATACACCGATGCGCGCGATTTTCACGCGCACGGTCGCCGATCCGACTGTCGGCGTAAAACTGACGGGTAAACGCGAGAACAACACGTTCGGTTTTTTCGCCGCCGAAGATGACGTTACCAACGTTCTTTTTCCAGGCGCTTTCGGCTCCGACAGCACGACCATCGACGGTGGCAACACGGCGCTGGTCGGCCGCTACAGCCGCAGCTTCGGTGAGGGTTCGACGGTCAGCGGATTGCTCACGTCCCGCCTCGGTGATGACTATCACAACCACGTGGCCGGTATCGACCTGCGTTGGCGAATCAACGATCAAAACGAGGTGCTCGCGCAGCTGCTTCGAACGGATACCGAGTACCCCGATGCCATCGCCGAGGAGTTTGAACAGCCCGTCGGCAGCTTCGACGGCCAGGGCGCCTTCGCGACCTATCGCTACAACTCACGTGAATGGGGCTTCTACGCGACGCACCTCGACAAGGACGCCGGATTTCGTGCTGACTCGGGTTTCATCCCGCGGGTGAACGCATCGACGCAGGTCATTGGTGGGCGTCGCACGTGGCATGGCGATGAGGACGATTGGTACAACGAGATGCGCGTTAATGGCGATTGGGACATCACCCACGACGAGAACGGTCGATTGCTGGAACGCGAGTTTGAAGCCTATTTCAGTATCAATGGGCCGCTACAGTCGTTCGTGCGGTTCGGCTGGCTGAATCGCGACCTGTTGTTCGACGATATACTCTTCGAGGAGACCAAGCTCATTATTTACGGCGAAGTGAAGCCGATCGGCGGCCTGTCGGTTGGCATGTGGACGCGCTGGGGCGAACAGATCGATTTCGCGAACTCGCGGTTGGGCGACGAACTCAGGATGGAGCCGTTCGTCAACTGGAACGTCAACAAGCACCTCTTGCTACGAGTGCAGGGGACCTACGTCGCACTCGACACACAGGACGGCGAGTCGGTATTCGACGCGAAGGTTTATGACGTTCGCGCGACCTGGCAGTTCAACCGCTTGAGTTTTCTGCGCCTGACCACCCAGGTTCAGGACGTGACGCGCAACCCGGACGCCTACATCGATGACGTCGACCGAACCTCGAGAAACGTCGGCGCACAGTTGCTGTATTCCTACAAACTGAACCCGCAGACGGTCTTTTTCCTGGGCTACTCGGACAATCACATCGAAAATGATGAGCTGACCTCGCTGACCGCGACCGACAGGACCTGGTTTATGAAAGTCGGCTACGCATGGACGCCCTAGCACGACGTGTCTGATTGATTCTTGTTCGGCGCCCGGTATACTGCGCGACTCTCTGGCTAGGTGGCAGAGTGGTTATGCAGCGGCCTGCAAAGCCGTGGACGCCGGTTCGATTCCGACCCTAGCCTCCAAACACAAAGGGCCCCCGTCCGGGGGCCCTTCGTGTTTGAGCTAGTCCCTGAATCGTGGCTTTTGTGCCATCACTGACCGGGCGGAAGCCCCGAGCATCGTGTGGAATCCGCTCCAATGTCGCGGTACATCCTTGATTCGAATCGTTGCCTGGTCCTGAACGATCTTCGCTCCGATACGCTAGGTTCGATTCCGACCCTGGCCTTCAAGTCACCTTACTTAATCATCGCAAGCGTCTCGTCTGCGCCGGTCTTGCCGTAGCGGGATTTCCGGTTGTGCGTGGTCCTGCGGTTCGCTCAGCACCGGGTCACGCGGAAGCCTGGCGCTTGCCAAGGCTATGAATTCGCGACCTGGCCGCCGGTAACCGTGGATCGTA
>JBCDJX010000119.1:0-10144 GCA_038747355.1 Pseudomonadota bacterium
ACCCGGAGGCTGGGCACTTGGGCAAGCTGATGCAGCAAGGACTCCGTGAGACCGTCCGCGAAGTACGCGGAACTGTTGTCTTCACTCATATCGACGAAAGGCAGCACCGCAACCGACGTGAAAGAGGCCTCGGCGCTGGCCTCGAGAGTGTCGCTGTTGCCCGGCCCGGCATCGATGATCAGTCGGTCCGCGAGCAGCAGGCCGACGGCAACCATCAGCACAACAATAATGACTCGGTCCATCGTGCGGCCGCGGTTTGGCGAAATTTCCGTCTCGCGGTCGATGTCGGTTTCGCGCTTGATGCCCTGCGGCGTGATTTCAAACAACCACGACAACAAAAGGATGATGGGTAAGCCGATGGCCAGGACGATCAGGATGTTACGGCCGAGCACCTCGTCGTCCAGTCCGAGCATCGGAAACACGACTTCGACGAACTGCAGTATGAACCAGCTTACGACGAGGTAAGCCGCACCGGTTCGCAGCACGTTCCTTTGCTTCAGTTCTTCGATCAGGTCAGTCAAAACACGATCGCCTTTACATCCTTGCCCCGGATTCTATGGGGTCGTGATAACCCCGTCTAATGGTCCTTGCCTATTTGCGTTTGCCCGGTGCGCTCTGCGAGGTGATGAAGTCGCCGAGCAGTCGGAATTCATCGCTTCGCCCCGAACCTTTCCGCCAGGCCAGTGCAATGGTTCTGTTGCCACCTTCCTTGGTGTCTTGTGTCTGGATCTTGGTGGATTTCAGCATGGCAGAGCCCACGGCCATCTCCGGTAAAAACGTCACGCCAAGGTCGGCGTCGACCATCTCGACCAGTGTCAAAAGGCTGCTCGCAGCGAAACCGCGGACTTTCTGCAGATCCTTGAGCTTGCACGTTGCCAGCGCCTGGTCGCGCAGGCAGTGACCGTCTTCGAGCAAGAGCACGCTGTCGGCCGAGAGTCGACTAACCCGAAATTTCTCCGGATCGACACGGGTCGAACCCTTGCGATAGGCAAACAGCAGCGGGTCGTCGTACAGGGGATACACGTCGACAGCGCGCATCTCGCAGGGCAGCGCGAGTAACAGGACATCAAGAACACCGGCCGCGAGCTTTTCGAACAGCTGCGAGGTCTGGTTCTCGGTCAGGTATAGCTTGAGTTCGGGGTAAGACTTGCGCAGTTTCGGCAGCAGGTTGGGAAGGACGAACGGTGCAATCGTCGGGATCACGCCCAGTTGCAGTTCTCCGCTGAGCGGTTTGCGCTGACCGCCGGCGATCTCGACGAGGTCTTCAAGATCGTGGATACACCGTCTGGCTTGTGACGCTATTTCACGACCAATCGCCGTGATCGTGACCTGCCGGTTGGTCCGATCAACGAGCTGTGCGCCAAGGGTGTTTTCCAGCTCACGGATCGCATTACTGAATGCGGATTGCGAAACATGGCTTTGTTCGGCGGCACGACCGAAGTGGCCAGCCTCCACGAGGGCGATAAAATACTGCAGCTGTTTGGTTGTCGGTAATCTCATAGATATAAAAAATCGAATAAAGTAATCTAATTAAACCATTTTATTTGCAAAATAGACAAGCCTATAATTTGCATCATTAAGGAGATTCATCATGCAGATTGACATTGGAATTGCTGAAGAAAAGCGCCTCGCGATTGCTGAGGGGCTGTCCCGTCTGCTCGCTGACAGCTACACGCTGTACCTGAAGACACACAACTATCACTGGAACGTTGAAGGTCCGATGTTTAACACCTTGCACCTGATGTTCGAGACGCATTACACGGAGTTACAGACGGCGGTTGACGAAATCGCCGAACGTATCCGCGCACTCGGCGTCAAGGCGCCCGGATCCTACAGCCGCTACTCGGGCCTGACCTCGATTGAAGAGGGCAGCGGTGACGAGTCGGCCGAGGAAATGATCCGCCAACTGGTGATCGGTCAGGAAACCGTAGCTCGCACAGCGCGCAGCGTTATCGAACTCGCCGGCGAGGCGAACGACGAGCCAACCGCCGACCTGCTCACGCAGCGCATGCAGATACACGAGAAAAACGCCTGGATGCTTCGCAGCATGCTGGCCTGAGCGCTGGCTTTAGCCTCATCCCTCTCCGGTCCGGGAGACTCTCCATCCCCCCCATCCCCCGCACTCGTTCCGGCTAAACCAGAACGTACGCAATCTCCCGGACCGGACCTTTTCCCGCCCGATACACGCCTTTCTCGCGAACCAGGCTGCGTTGTCGACCTCTTCAGGTAGAGGTCCGAAAATGGCTAGTTGAAGCGTCACCCGCGCGTATACTGCGCGCATGGTCTCCACCGCCGAACACACTGTTGACGTCTTTGAACGCGCCCGGTTGTCGCGCGATCCACGGTATGACGGACGCTTTTTCATCGCTGTTCTGACCACCGGCATTTACTGCCGACCGGTCTGCCCGGCGACGCCCCCGAAGCGTGAAAACATTCGTTTCTATCCAAGCGCAGCTGCAGCCGGTGAGGCGGGATTTCGTCCCTGCCTGCGTTGCCGACCTGAGACCGCGCCCGGTACGCCGGCCTGGCAGGGAACCTCGACCACGGTGCGGCGCGCCCTGCGCATGATTGAATCGGGTGCTTTGAACGACAGCGACGTGGCGTCGCTGGCCGAGCGTCTTGGCGTCACCGCCCGACATCTGCGCCGTTTGTTCCAGCAAAACCTGGGCGCAAGCCCACTGGCGGTCGCTCACACTCAGCGACTGCACCTGGCGAAACGCCTGATTGACCAGACTCGACTGCCGTTCTCGGAAATCGCAACCTTGTCGGGTTATGGCAGTGTGCGGCGTTTCAATGACACCTTCTCCAAGACCTACAAGCGCACGCCACGAGAGCTGCGCAAGCGACGCCGTGGCGCTGCCGACGATGGCCTTGAGCTGCGCCTGCCGTACCCGTCGGGCTACCAGGCGGATGCCCTGATCGACTTTGTCGGCCAGCGTGCCATTCCCGGTGTCGAGGAAACCAGGGCGGGTACGTATCGTCGCGCATTGCGAATGGGCAGCGGGGCGGGTCTCGTCGAGGTAACGGACACCGGGCACGCGCTCGTCGTCCGACTCCAGGGCCTCGACACCAATCGACTTGTGAACGTGGTCCAGCGAGTTCGCTCGGTGTTCGATCTGGACGCGCCGATGAAAGACATCAACGACTGGCTGGATCGTGACGACGCGATTCGTCTCCCCGATGCCGCGGACGTGCGCGTGCCGGGTTGCTGGGACGGCTTCGAACTGGCCGTGCGCGCGGTGCTTGGTCAGCAAATTTCGGTAGCGGCAGCGACAACCATCGCCGGTCGAATCGCGGAACGTTATGGAGACGCCATTGAAACACCCGGCCACCCGGCGATCCAGCGCCTGTTCCCAACGGCCGCGAAACTGGCACGGGCTCGATTTAATCACCTCGGTCTGGTCACCAGCCGTATCGACACGATTCGATCGATCGCGCGTGCGGTGGATCGTGGCGAACTCGACCTTGCCGAAGACGCCGACCCAGTGCAGCTGCGCGAGGTGTTGACCGGCATTCGCGGCGTTGGTCCATGGACGGCGGAGTACATCGCGATGCGGGCATTGAAGGACCCCGATGCCTTTCCGTCATCGGACCTGGGTCTGTTGAAAGGTATGGACGGTTATGCGGGTCGCCGCCTTAAACCGAAAGAACTCGAACATCACGCGGAGGCCTGGCGGCCGTGGCGCGCTTACGCGGCACTGCGCCTGTGGCGACTTTCCGCATCCGGAGGATGAGATGAAGTATTGCTGGATGGACACACCAATAGGTCGCCTGCTGCTGGCAGGAGACGAGGCGGGACTGGCGTTGATTGGTTTTCCGCAGGGGAAAGGTCACCGTGAACCCGACATGGACTGGACCGAAGACGCCACCGCTTTCGACGATGTGCAGCGGCAGTTGCGCGAGTACTTCGCCGGCGAACGGCTGGCATTTGACCTTGCACTGACGCCGGACGGCACCGAGTTCCAGCTGGATGTCCTGCGGGCACTGCAGGACATTCCCTACGGTGAAACCGTTTCCTACGCGGACATCGCCAAGCGCGTCGGACGGCCGAAAGCGGTGCGCGCTGTCGGCGCCGCCAACGGCCGCAACCCGATTCCGATCGTGATTCCCTGCCACCGCGTTATCGGCAGCAACGGGTCCATGACCGGTTTTGGTGGCGGTATCGACACCAAGGTTGCGCTGCTCGAACTCGAGGCGAAGCACGCCGGCTTTCGCCTCAGTTGAGGCCTAATTCAGGAATCGCGGTGCGAGTGTAATCGCGACGGTCGATACGACCACGATACCGACGAGATTCAACAGGAAACCGGCTTTCGCCATTTTCGGAATGGTCAGCAGGCCGGAGCCAAACACAATGGCATTCGGCGGCGTCGCAACCGGCAGCATGAACGCGCAACTGGCGGCCATCGTGATCGCAGCGGTCAGCAGGATCGGATCCACGCCGGCGCTGACCGCGACGGCCGCGACGACCGGCAGGAAGGTGGTGGTTGTCGTCAGGTTACTGGTCAGCTCGGTCAGGAAGATAATCATCGTGGCTGTCGCGGCGATCAATACCGGCAGCGGCAGCTCGGTCAGCGCCTGCAGATTGTTGCCGATCCAGACCGCGAGCCCGGAGCTGTTGACAGCAGCCGCCAGCGTCAGACCGCCACCGAACAACACCAGCACACCCCAGGGCAACTGCTCGGCGTAACGCCAGCGCAGCAGTACCGGATCGGATTTGTCGCCGCTCGGCAGCAGGAACAGAATGATCGCGCCACCTATAGCTATCATCGCGTCCTCCAGCATGCCGAGCCCGGGTACCTGGAGCAGCAGCGGTCGCGTCATCCAGGACAAGGCAACGATGCTGAAAACAATCGCAACCCGTTTTTCCGGAACGGTCATCGGACCGAGTTCCTCACGCAGCTGATGTAACTCGGAAATGGCTTCCTGCGGCATCCGAAAATCCACGGAGAATGCGAAGCGTGTCAGCACGATCCAGCACAGTGGCAGCAGGGTGATCGACAGCGGTACGCCGACCATCATCCATTTCGCAAAGCTGACCTGGACGTCATAGTTGTCCTGCATGAAGCCGGCAAACAGCGCGTTGGGAGCGGTGCCAACCAGTGTCGACATGCCGCCAATGGTTGCGCCATAGGCAACGCCCAGCAACAGCGCACACTGGAAATCGTCCCGCGCCTTGTCGCTCAGGTCTTTCACCGACTGGTGGATGACGGTGATGATCGAGACGGCGATCGGCAGCAACATCATCGTCGTCGACGTATTCATCATCCACATGCTGAGCAGCGCGGCGACCGCCATGAAACTGCCGATCAACGATCGACCGTTCTTGCCGGCGTAGGCGAGAACAGTCAGCGCGATACGCCGGTGCAGGTTCCAGCGCTGGATAGCAAACGCAAGGATGAAGCCGCCGAGAAACAACATGACCGTCGCATTGAAGTAACCGCTACTGGCTTGTTTCACGGTCGCGATGCCGAGCACCGGAAACATCACGACGGGAAGCAGGGCGGTAACGGCGATCGGTACGGCTTCTGTCGCCCACCAAATGGCCATCCAGACGCCCAGGGCGGCGACCCGCCAGGCCGGGGGTTCGAGACCGTCCGGAGCGCCGATCAAGATCATCAAAGCGGCAATCGCCGGGCCTAGCGCGAGCCCCACTTTCTGGTAACCCGCGCGCGGCTGTATCGATGTCGAATCCGTCAAAGCCTGCCCCTAAATGGCGAATCAAAGCGGCACAGCCTACCGTTTTCAGTCACTTTGGTCTGCTTTTTCAGACGAATTCCACATCTTGTATTGCTGTCGCATTCCAGCACTACATATTGTAGTATCTCCGCCCGTACCGTTTCGGTACGCACGGAGATGAGATGTCATCAGGCAATGTGAGCGAATTGCCATGCGGGATGCATGTTTTTTCGGTCGAGCTGTGGGAATCCTCTCAACCTGCTGTTCGTTCGGTGGTTTCGCTGGCCGCCTACCGAAAATTAAGTAACGCGTTTGCTGTAACCCTGGGAAACGAGGCGAAACCGGCCACAGGAGTGTGAACGGACTCGTCGCGTTGTGGTTTTCTGCCGTTGTCATCTTAGCCACTCTTTAGCCGCCCGTTATTCGGGCGGCTTTTTTCTCGGATTGCTGACTATCCTGCTCGCCGGCTGTGCGGGTTCGACGCCGCAGGCACCGTATCCGGCATTCATGAACGCCAGTGAGGCGCCTGAGATTTTCCTCGCAGAGCTGCCGGGTGTTCGCGCGCGTCGTCTGGCCGTCAACGCCGACCAGCGGACCGGCCACTACCTTGTCGACCTCCCGGTTGCATGGACCGGCAGCAGCTCGGCGTCGCCGGGCAAGGCGCTGGAGATTTTTGTGCTCGCGGGACAATTATCCGTCGGCAGTGACCTGGTACTCGGACCGGCGGGTTACGCGTATCTCCCGCCCGGCGGAATGGGCGTCAATCTGCGGGCCTACGATGGCGCGCGTGTCCTCTACCGGATCAGCGACCCGCACCCGAATGCGGTGATCCAGACGCCTATCCTGCTCGACAGCAATTTGCTGGCCTGGCAACCGACCGACCTGGACGGTGAATTCGTCAAGGAACTGCGATTCGACCCGGGCAGCCAGCAGAAAACCTGGCTAAGACGCATCGCGCCCGGCACGAGCCTGCCCTGGCGGCGGTCGTTGTCGGCGACCGAATCGTATCTCGTTAGCGGCGATCTGGATTACGCGGAATGCGTGAATGGCGCCGTGCAGTTGGGTCCCTACCTGGCTGGCGGCTACATTCGGCGCCCGGCTGACGTGTCGCACGGCGGTCCGGCGTCCGAGGTGCGCCAGGACTCGGTGTGGCTGCAACACGAATCGGTCTCACTGGGCGCAGGTCCTGCAGCCGCTTGCGCCAGCCCTTAAGGCGCCCTGGCGATAATGACAGCGCGCGTTGGTGCCGGCCAGCCTTCGATCGTCAGGTCCAGATTGTCCGGGTCCAGCGCCTGTTCCAGCGATTCGAAATCCATCCATTCGGTGGCGCGTTGCTCATACACCGTGGTCCGTGTGACATCCACCACGTGGATCTCGCGGTAGCCGCTTCGCGCCAGCCAGGTTTCCAGCTCGCTGACCGTTGGCAACAGCCAAACGTTACGCATGCGGGCATAGCGGTCCGGCGGCGTGCTGGCGAAAGCGCTATCGCCGGGTAGCACCAGCGTTTCCAGCACGAGCTCACCGGCCCGTCGCAAGTGTTGCTTGAGTTCGCGCAGGTGGTCGATTGGCGATCGCTGGTGATACAGCACGCCCATTGAAAACACCGTATCGAAATTTCGCGAACCAGCAGGGAGCTCCTCTAGGCGAGCGGGTAACAGGTGAATCGCGTCGCAGGCCGCGTAACGATTGATGGCTGCAAACTGCGCGTGAAACAGCAGGGTCGGGTCGACGCCGAGCACACAGCGCGCACCGGCACCGATCATGCGAAACGCGTAGTAACCGTTGCCGCAGCCGACATCGAGCACGGTCCGGTCCTGAAGTGACGAGAGAAACGGTGCAACCCGAGCCCATTTCCAGTCCGATCGCCATTCGGTATCGACGGCAACGCCGCCGATGTCGAAGGGTCCTTTACGCCAGGGCTTGAGCGCCATCAGCGACCGGACGAGGGCGTCGCCGTCGACCGGATCCCCGATGACGCGCACAGCCTCCTGGTCGAACTGGATTTCCTCGATGGCGATGTCCGGGAGCTGCTCGATCGCGGTCAACCAGTCCGGCATGTCGCCGTGACCTGTGGCACAAAGGCGGGATTCGACCAGGGCGGATACGGGCTCGCGCCAGTGTTCGAGACCGATCTCGGCGAGCAGGGTGTAAAGCGATGCGGCGCTCATCGGGCCTTTATCGCGATGATCGACACGAAGTTGAAGTAGCGAAGCCACACCGCGATGTGCTTGAAGCCGGCGTCGGACAGGCGGCGCCGGTGATCGCTGATCGTCTCGGGAACCAGGACGTTTTCAATCGCAGTGCGCTTGCGACTGATTTCCAGTTCGCTGTAATCGTTGCGTCGCTTGTGCTCATGGTGCAGGTCGAATAACAGGGATTCCATGGCCGGGTCTTCGTCGACAATTTTTTCTGACAGGACCAGCAGGCCCTTCGGGTTAAGGCCGTCGGCGATCTTCTGCAGCATGGCGTCGCGGTCTTTCAGGGGCAAAAACTGCAGTGTGTAATTCAGGACGACCATCGATGCGTTGCTGATTTCCGAATGCCGGATATCTGCCTGTACGACCTCGATACGCTCATCGTCCGCGGTCGCATCGCGGCAACGTGCGACCATCGCTGCCGCGGTATCGATCGCGATCACGTCAATATCCTGTGTCCGCGCGCCGTGGCGCATCGCCAGCGACGCAGCGCCCAGAGAACAACCCAGGTCGTAACAACGCGTCCCCGGCTTGACGAAGCGGGCGGCGAGCGAGCCGATCGCCTCGATGGAGGCGGCATACCCCGGGATCGAGCGTTTCAGCATGTCAGGGAAGACGCGGGCGACGTCTTCGTCGAAGCGAAACGGGTCACGCCCGTCTCGGGCTTCGAATAATTTGTCGTCTTGCATGGTATGACTGGCTATCAATATCCGGGATAATCCCGCCCGCTATGTTACGCCAGTTGCACGACGAGCTAGGAATTCCTGCCGATTACGGCAAGGCGCTCGGCCTGCCTCGTTTTGACGAGGCCGGGACGCTGGTCGATGTCGGCCCCAACCTGATCGGTCGAATGCAGCGTCTCGCGCCGCTGGCCGCCGAGGGCTGGGCTGAGATGGCCGCGGCCGCCGAGACCGATGGCGTGCGACTGATGCTGGTTTCCGGATTTCGCTCGTGGGACTACCAGGCCGGACTGATTCGGCGAAAACTCGAGGCAGGGCAGGTGATTCACGAAATCCTCAAGGTGAATGCCGCGCCGGGCTACAGCGAGCACCACTCCGGCAGGGCGGTGGATATCGCAACGCCGGGGTCGCGGCCGCTGACCGAGGACTTCGAAAACACCGAGGCTTTCGACTGGCTGGGTCGCAGAGCGGCGGAATTCGGCTTTACGATGAGCTACCCGCGCGGCAATGCACTCGGATTCGTCTACGAGCCATGGCACTGGACGATCCGTCCGGATTGAATGCCGCAGGGGGCAAAAAACCGCGAACTGGCGGTTGACAGGGTTGGGGCAGGTAAAGAGAATACCCGGCCTGTTCCGCGGAGGGGTACTCAAGCGGTCAACGAGGGCAGACTGTAAATCTGCTGGCTATGCCTACGTAGGTTCGAATCCTACCCCCTCCACCATTTTCCCAAGAACAGAACTCGAGGTGAGGCCGATCCGGCGCCCCTCCACCATTTTCCCAAGAACAGAACTCGAGGTGAGGCCGATCCGGCGCCCCTCCACAACTTTCCCGACCTTCGAACTCTGACTTTGTCCGTTACCGGAATTGCTGCAGCCCTTGAAACAGCTGGGTTTGACGCTATTTCTCGTGGCCTGTCGGGTGGTGAGCAGAGGCGGGGAGTTTTCGTGGCAAACGAGAAGCGGCGAAGCCGCGGCAAAGCGTTGACTCTGCTGGGCTGAGTCTATAATCTTCCCCGGCTTGGGGGCGAACCCCCCAGGTTTTTTTTGCCCAACAAAAAACCATAAGAGACTGAAACTAAACAAAATTCCTGCCAGCACGGACAGTGGGAGGATAGTCTTTTGTCGTTTTGGGATTCCGGAAAAGCTCCGGAAAAAGACAAATTTGGGGGAAAGGTGGCCAGGTCTGCCTGTCTCCCGTAATGGAAATGGCGGGTGTAGTTCAACGGTAGAACCTCAGCCTTCCAAGCTGATGATGTGGGTTCGATTCCCATCACCCGCTCCAAGGCAAGGCGTACGGAGTCGCTGAATTGCCCACATAGCTCAGGGGCAGAGCACTTCCTTGGTAAGGAAGAGGTCCCCGGTTCAAATCCGGGTGTGGGCTCCAGGGATACGGCCGCCAAACAGTGTGTACTTATATATAGCGCTCTGCGCGATTGTTTAACTAACAGAGACAACCCGGGAAAAGGGCCATGGCAAAGGAAAAATTTGAACGTAATAAGCCGCACGTAAACGTCGGCACGATTGGTCACGTTGACCACGGCAAGACGACGCTGACGGCGGCGCTGACGAAGGTAATGGCGGAGCAGCACGG
>JBCDJX010000120.1:0-9895 GCA_038747355.1 Pseudomonadota bacterium
AACCTGGTGCCCGCCCGACTGACGGCTCTGGCCTTCGCGATAGCCGGGTTTCGCGCCCACAGTTTCCGCGTGGCCTGGTACGACGCCGGCAAGCACCGCTCACCCAACGCCGGCTGGCCGGAGGCGGCGATGGCCGGGGCGTTGGGCGTGCGACTGTCGGGGCCGCGGCGCTACAACGGTGAGACGACGACGGACCCCTGGCTGAATGCCGATGGTCCCGATCCGGATGCGCGGGATGTGTCTGGCGGTCTGCGACTGTATCTGCGGGCGATGAGCCTGGTCGCTGTCTGCCTCGCGCTCGTGGCGCTTGCGGGATTCGCCGGATGAGTCGGGACGTCTTGCTGCACGGCGGTGCGCTGGACCTGCTGCGTGAACGGTTTCCTGACGCGCCGGCGCCGTGGCTGGATCTTTCCACCGGTATCAATCCATGGCCGTATCCTTACCGCAGCGACGTTCGTGCGGTGGCTGCGCACTTGCCGACGCGCGAGCAGTCCGATGCATGTGCGAGCGCGATGGCGACGTCGATGCAGGCAAGCGCGGAGCATCTGATACTGGCGCCGGGTACCGAATTGCTGATTCGATTGTTGCCGGCCGTGCTGGACGCGACGCGCGTTTGCGTTGCGGCTCGCAGCTACGGCGACCATTTCGCCAGCTGGCAGTCCTCGGATGCACACGTGATTGAGGCAGAGGATCCGCTGCAGTATGTGTCGGACTGCGACACGCTGGTCGTCTGCAACCCGAACAATCCTGACGGTCGTCGCTGGTCACGTGCCGATATCCTCAACGCACGCGAGCAACTGGCCGCGAAGGGCGGACGGGTGATCGTCGATGAAGCTTACGCAGACCTCGAGCCGGAACGCTCCCTGGTCGACGAGGCTCCCGCGCCCGGACTCATTGTGTTGCGATCATTCGGCAAGTTTTTCGGACTCGCGGGCGTGCGCCTCGGTGCGCTGATTGCGAGCGATGATGTGCTGGATGCCTTGCGAACGTTGCTCGGCGTCTGGCCGGTCGCCGGTCCGGCCTTGTCCATTGGCGCCGAGGCTTACCGCGATGCGTCCTGGCAACACGAGATGCGGCAACGCCTCGCGCAGCAACGAGGTGACCTGGACGCTGTGCTCGAGTCCAACGGGCTGTCGATCGACGGCGGAACGGACCTGTTTCGCTTTATCAAAACCGCGGACGCCGCTGATTGCTGGGAGGCGCTGGCGAAGCAGGGGATCTATACCCGCTTGTTTCGTTGGAGCAGCTGCCATCTGCGCATAGGCCTGCCGTCGTCTGAGCGTGAGATTGAGCGTCTGGATGCTGCGCTCAGGTTGCTGCGCGCTTGAGCGTCAGTGGCAATCCGGCGGCAACAAATTCCACGGTGTCGCAGGCGGCGGCCACACGCTGATTGAGCCGCCCCTGGTGATCCCGGAAGGCTCGCCCGAGCGCGGACTCCGGCACGATGCCCATGCCGACCTCGTTGGATACGAGTACAAGCTGGCCCGGCGCCGACGAGAGTGTGGCTGTCAGCGCCGACACGTCGTCATCGACGTTTCGGCCGGCAAGCAGGATGTTCGACAGCCAGAGCGTCAGGCAGTCAACGAGCAGCACCGTATCTACCGCGGCTTCCTGTCGGATGGCATCGCTGAGCTGCAGCGGCGACTCCACCGTTCGCCACGACTCACCGCGGTCCGCGACGTGTCGGGCGATTCGATCCGCCATTTCCTCATCATGCGCCTCGGCGGTTGCGATGAAGACTCGCCGCTCGCTGCCGGCTTCGGCCAGCGCCTGGGCGTAGCGGCTCTTACCGGACCGGGCACCGCCAAGAATCAGTGTGCGCATTGCATCGTCTTTTGTTGATTGATCATCCGGCGAGTATAGGCGAGGCACTGCCGGACTGGTGGCCGCGACAACTCCCAGTCAGCCGAAGCCGCCGCGCGATCCCGCCGAGGCGCCATTTTTTGGATGATAACGATTCTCATTTGCGTTACCCTCTGCGCGCTGTGGATTAGGGGTACCGTTCATGAACACATCAACTCGCTGCCAATGGTTGGCGGCTTTACTTTCTTGCGCCTTGGTTTCGCCTGCCTTCGCCGACGAGACAAAGACGTCCGACAACGAAAAACAAGTCGAGGAACTGGTCGTCTACGGCCAGAAGATCGAGCGAACATTGCAGGAGACCGCGGAAAGTGTCGCGGTGTTCACCAACAAAACGCTGGTCGATCGTAACCTGTACAACCTCTCCGACGTCTACCTGCAGACGCCCGGCGTGAGCGGCGACCAGTTCGGCTTCCGCATTCGCGGTGTGCGTAACAGTGACGGCGCGTCGCTGCCCAACCGCGCCGACCTGGCGTCGGTCATTCTCGATGGGGTTTACGCCACCGGCTGGGTCAAAAGCTCGGGCGCCGGACAGCTCTGGGATGTCGAGCAGGTTGAGGTTTTCCGCGGACCGCAGTCGTCAAACCTCGGTCGTAACGCGCTGGCCGGAGCTGTGGTCGTCAACACCGTTGACCCGCAGTTTGAGACCGGTGGCAGCCTGCTGCTGGGTGCCGGGGAATACGACATGGCCGAAGCCAAGGGGGTTCTCAACCTCAATCTTGTCGACGGCGTAACCGCGATCCGTCTCTCAGCCGAGTCGACCGAGACCGATGGCTTCAGTGACAACATCACGCGCGGTGAAGACGATTACGCCGGTTCATCGAACCGCGTGTTTCGCTTCAAGTGGTTGTACGAACCCAGCGAAGACCTTCGCGCGGTGCTCTCTGTGCAGCGCCTGGAGAACGAGTTCGGTAGCACCAGCACCTTCCTCGGCGCCTTCGAACGCGAAGACCGAATCGCGCTGGCGAACGAAATCGCGATGTTCGATACCGACGCGAACCTGACGTCACTGACGATTGACTACGACCTGAGCGATGCCTTGTCGATAACGAGCATCACCGGATTCCAGAACGGTGAGCGTGTTCGATTCAACGACGCAGACCAGACGGCGCGTCCGGTTGGCGGCGGCGGCGGCACGATCAGCCGCTTTAGCGAGGACAACAACTGGTCACAGGAGCTCCGCCTGAACTACGACAGCGGCACCGTGCGTGGTACCGCCGGCGTGTTTGTTTCGGAGATCGAAGCCAATCGAAGCCAGGACAATGCGGTGGACCTGAACCTCGCGACCCTGTTCGACGACTTTTCGCCGGGCCTGGGCGCGGTGCTCACGACCACGGCGGTGTTGCCGGTGGTGCTGTACGAACCGTTCTATGATACCCGCCAGACCGGATTTACCAATGTCGATACGTCGACCTGGGCACTGTTTACCGAATGGGAATTCGACCTCAATGAAAAATGGTCGCTGGGCGTCGGTCTGCGTTATGACAACGAAGAGCAGGATTTTGCGACGGCCAGCAGCACGATCTCAAACTACGTATTGCCGCAGCCGGGCGGCCCGTTCGGCGGCATTGATCTCGGCGGCGGCCTGACGATCGATGCGGCGATCTTTCTGATCAATACCCAGCTGTCGGCGTTTACGTCCACCGTGCCGGAGAGTCGCCAGAGTGAGGACTTTGACAACCTGCTGCCGAGTGCCGGCGTGACTTACTATGCGAACGACGATATTTCGCACAGCTTTTTCATCAAGAAGAGTTTCCGTTCCGGCGGGTCCGAGCTGACGCTGCTCAACGGGGTCAATAATTTCGATTCCGAAGAGCTGCTCAACTACGAGTACTCGCTGCGCGCGGTGGTGCTGGACGGCCGCGGGGTATTCAACGCCAACGTTTACTACGGTGACTGGACGGATCAGCAGGTGGCAATCCAGGAACCCGGTACGACCAACTCCGCGTTTACGATCACGGTGAACGCCGGTGAGTCCACGATTTACGGCGCCGAGCTGAGTTTCGACTACGACATCAACGACAACTGGGACCTGTACTCGGGACTGGCTATTTCGAAGACCGAATACGACATTTTTGAATCTCCGGACGGCGCCCAGGACTTCAGCGGCAACGTATTCCGCTTCGCGCCGGAGATCACGGCAACGCTGGGCTTGCGATACGCCAATACCAACGGCGTATTCGTTAACACCTTTGCCACGCACACGGATTCGTCGTTCTCGGATGTCGCCAACACGCGCGAAATGGACAGTTACACGCTGTTGAACGTCAACGCCGGTTTCGACTACCAGCGCTATCGCTTCGAAGTGTATGCGACGAACCTGTTCGACGAGCTGTATGACGTCAATAACAACATCGCGGCGACCGACGGTACGCCGGGCACACGATTGGGTGCGCCTCGCCAGGTCGGCGGTCGTGTGACGGTGTCGTTCTAGGCGAGATTTCCTTCACCGTTATGTGCCGGCACAGTTCTCTGTGCCGGTATCACCTCGTCAATCTGTCGCTCCGGAGCATTCATGGCGGCGGTACACAATCCGTTGACCTGCTATCGTAGAACCGGTGAAGGGCCGCGCGACGCGTGCGTCGGTCGCCGTCCCGATACCTTGCCCGGCCGACAATCGGCCCTGCAGCCGGAAATCGACGGATGAGTAACAGCCAACCACATGTACTGCTTGCGGGCGCAACCGGCTATATCGGTCGGGCCGTCGCAGAGCGGCTGTTATCCCGTGGCATTCCTCACAGCCTGCTGCAACGGCGGGCGCCGTCGTCTCCGTCGACCAGTGAACTGCGAGAAACGATCGTCTCAACTGTCGGCAGTGAGCTCGAGTCGGCTCTGCAGGGGACGCGGCCCAGTGTCGTGATTTCCTGCCTGGCATCACGCAGCGGTGTAGCGAACGATGCCTGGGCCATCGACTACGCAGCCAATGCGCGATTGCTGAAGGTCGCTGCCGGGCTGGGTGCCGAGCACTTCATCCTGCTGTCGGCGCTGTGCGTGCAAAAGCCGAAACTGGCGTTTCAGCACGCCAAGCTGGCGTTCGAGCGCGAACTGATCGAATCGCCGATTCGCCACAGCATCGTCCGGCCTACGGCCTTTTTCCGTTCCCTTTCAGGTCAGGTGGCGCGCGTACAGTCGGGCAAGCCTTTCATGGTGTTCGGTGACGGCACGCTGACCGCCTGCAAACCGATCGGCGAGGCGGACCTTGCTGATTACCTGATTGACTGTATCGACCGGCCAGAGCGGCATGAACGCATCCTGCCGATCGGCGGGCCGGGAGCGGCGCTGACGCCCATTGACCAGGCAACGATCCTGTTTCGCTTGCTCGACCGGGAGCCAAAATTCCGGCGTGTGCCGGTGGCGGTGCTGGGGGCGGCGGCCACGGTGCTCGGCACGCTGGGTCACATCAGCCGCGTCGCCAGGAGCAAGGCGGAGCTCGCTCGCATCGGTCGGTACTATGCTACCGAATCGATGCTGGTCTGGGACGACAAGCAGCAACGATACGACGCTGACGCCACACCGTCGACCGGCTCACGAACCCTCGAGGATCACTATCGCTACGTGCTGGAAAACGGACTGGCCGGGCACGAGGCGCAGGAGCATCGCCTGTTCGATCGAGCCTCCGCCGACTGAACGACTAACCCTGCTGCTAACGTGCGCGGCGCACGTCGATGAAGCTCTTCACGAACATCGTCATGGCAAATACCGTTGCCAGCAACATGATGCTGACACGAACAACCGCCGCCATGTCATCCCGTCCAAGTGCACCCTTCAGCGGCATCGCCAGTGCGACGATGAGCAGCAATGTCAGCAGCGCCGCGATGTGAGCAACGATCTTGTTCTCGGCTTTCACGCCGGGAAAGCAGGCAATCAGCAGGACACCGAAAAAGCCGGGAATCAGCGCCGTGATCGACGGCGAATCCGAGGACAGGTAGGCCCAGGCAGAGACGGCGATTAGGACGATGGCGTTGATCAGGCTGGCGGTATGGGCTTTCACGGCTGAGCTCCGAAGATTGAAGGTGTCGCACAGACCGTGATGATCATGCCCTGATCCGCAAAGCGCAAGTTAGTCCGGCGCCGCCAAACCGGGTCGCGGCGACCTCGCGTCATTCGCTTTGGCGATGCGCGGAATGTGTCGCTCATGCCCGGTCACCGGTCGGTTGGCCGAGCAGCAGCTGCCAGCCACGGCGAGTGCTGCGCAGGAAATCGAGCTGCAGCATATACAGACAGGGCACCAACAGCAGCGTTATCACGGTCGCGAATACGATGCCGAAGCTCAGGGATATTGCCGTTGGAATAACGAACTGAGCCTGCGTGCTCGTTTCCAGCAATATTGGCGTCAGCCCCGCCGCCGTCGTAAAGGATGTCAATATGATGGCACGGAATCGCTGCACGCCGGATTGCACAACGGCGTCACGCGCAGCCATGCCCTGTTCACGGGCGCGATTGATGAAGTCCATCATAATCAGGCTGTCGTTAACCACGACGCCCGCCAGAGCGACCAAACCGAACATGGAAAACATGCTGATCGCCTTACCCATGACGATGTGCCCGATAACGGCACCGATGACACCGAACGGAATCACGCTCATGATCAGTAACGGTTGTCCGTAGGAATGCAGGGGAATGGCGATCAGTGCATAAATCAGGAACATCGCAACGCCAAAAGCGATGGCGAGCTCAAGCACAAGCTCCTCTTCTTCTTCCGCCGAACCCTCGCGGGCGTAATCGACATCCGGAAAATCGGCCAGCAGTCCAGGAATGAAGTTGGCCTCGACGGTACTGAAGACTTCTCGTGGTTCAGCCACCTCGTAGTCGAGGTCGGCCGCGACGGTCACTGAGCGTTTTCCGTTGAGCCGCTGGATCACGGAATAGCTTTCGTCATAGCGCATGTCCGCGACAGCCGAAAACGGAACTTCGTCGCCGCCCGGTGTGCGAATGCGCATATTCTGCAGGTCCGACAGCGAGCGCCTTTCGGACTCGGGATAGCGAACCATCACCTTGACCTCTTCGCTGCCCCGTTGGATGCGCTGCGCCTCTTCACCAAAAAAAGCCTGGCGAACCTGTCGCCCGAGCGCGGCGGAACTCAAGCCCAGTGACTCCGCTTCCGGCTTGATCGACAGACGGACTTCTTCAGCGCCGGACGAGAACGAACTGTTGATGTCGTAGACGCCTTCGTAGAGAGCGAGTTCGGCTTTGAGTCGTTCCGCTGCCCTGGCCAGTGTGGGGTAGTCGCTGCCTGACAGCTGAAAACCGAGCGGCGGACCGCCACCGATTCGGCCCGCATTCTCAAACGTCAGCTCTTTCACGCCCGGAATTTCGCCAACGGCTTCCCGCCATTGATTGATAACGTCGTCGCTGGTCAGCTCACGACCGGTGTCACGCGGAAATTCGACAAACAGGTCAACACCAGTTTCACCGTCGGAAAAAACGCCGAGATTTCGAATTAACGGGGGCTTTCCCGGATTCGCTGCGACGTATTCGTCGTTGAGACGCAGCAACGTTTCTTCAAGATGCTTCGCCGCCGCGTCTCGGGATTCTGATGAAGAACCGTCCTCCATGTACAGGTCGACTTCAGTGAAATCCTGCGGCAGGTCCGGCAGCAATACAAAACGGGTCAGGCCGCTGAACATCACCCCCGTCGTTATGATCAGCGCGGCGAGGAACAGGCAGGCGGTGATGCCGCGATTATCAACGGCGCGCTCGAGCAGAGGACGATAGATGTTGGTGATGACATGCTGCAGGCCCCGTTGTACGCGACGCTGCAGTTTGAGGAACGCTCGCGTCGGCATTTCGCTGAGCGGGATTTTTCGCTGCGGGTTGAACAGGTCCTCATCGTCGACTGGCTCAATAGACGCACGTGACAGATGAGCGGGCAATATCAGTTTGGACTCAACCAGGGAAAACAGCAGACAGGCGATAACCACGAACCCCATCGCCTCAAAAAACGACCCTGCCGGTGGACCGACAAACATCATCGGTGCAAACGCGGCGATGGTGGTCAACACACCGAAGGTTGCTGGCAGGGCAACCCGTTTTGCGCCGAGTATCACGTTATCCAGCGTATGTCCGTCTGCCCGGATCTTTGTATAGACACTCTCACCAATGATGATCGCGTCGTCGACCACGATGCCCAGCACCATGATGAAGCCAAACAGGCTGAGTACGTTGATGGAAATCGGCCAGAAAGGCATCAGCCACAGGCAGCCCAGGAAGGTCACGGGCAAACCGATGATGACCCAGAAGGCGACTTTGACCCGCAGAAACAGGGACAAAACGATAAACACCAGAATAGCGCCGCTCGCCATATTCGACTGCATCATCTGCAGGCGGCCGTCGAGGTAATACGACAGGTCGATCCAGGTTTCGAGCTGCACGCCGTCGGGTAACTGACGTTGCTTGTCGGCTACGTACTTCTTGACTGCGGCCGCCGTGACCAGCTCGTTTTGCTGGCCGCCGGCCGTGACCTGCAAGGTGGCCGCCGGTTTGCCGTTGAAGCGAGAGAACGCATCTGTCTCGACAAACCCATCCCGAATGGTGGCGATATCGCCGAGCTCAAGACGAGTACCGTCCGGCAGTGTCCGCAACACGATGTCGGAAAACTCATTGCCGGAGTACGCCTGTCCGGTCGTGCGCAGGCGAACATTGCCGCCGTCCGTTCGGATAGAACCGCCAGGCAGGTCCAGCGACGAGTTGCGAACGGCCTGCGCAACATCATCGAGCGTCAATCGGTACTTGCGCAGAGTCAGCTCCGAGACCTCGATACTGATCTCAAAGTCCCGGTCGCCGAAGAAGATCACATCGTTAATGTCCGGGTCGGCGAGCAATTCGTCGCGGATCTCCTGTCCGAGACCTTTGCGTGCAAAATCGTCGAGGTCTCCGTAGACGGTCAGGAGAATGACCGGGCTGAGAAACTCGACCTTGCGGACAATGGGGCTTTCCGACAATCCCGGGAATGTCGATATTGAATCGACGCGAATCTTGATTTCGTTCATCACCTGATCGAGATCACGATCCGCATCAACTTCTGCGGTGACACCACCGGCGCCTTCGTAGGCACGTCCGATAACGCGTTTGATGCCGTCGAGGTCCTGAATGGCTTCCTCGATCTTGACGACAACACCTTCTTCAGTCTCTGCGGGGGTCGCGCCCGGGTAGGCCACCTCGATATTGATGAAGTTGATCTCAAACGCCGGCTGCATTTCCTTGCGGATCGTCAGCAGCGAGATCAGTCCGGCGACCACGATGATGAACATCAGAAGATTGGCCGCAACGTGGTTCGCGGCGAACCACGCGATCACGCCTTTCAACTGAGTCACGCCGCGGCTTCTCAAGGCGCGTCATCCCCGGCAGCGCTGGTGGCCTGGGTGTCACCGAGCACGCGAACGCGCAGTCCGTTGATTGGGTTTTCGAGTGTGGTGATAACCACTCGTCGACCCACCAGTTCGGCGTCATCGATCCAGGCGAAGTCACTATCGAACCGAAAAACGTTGACTGAGCGAATAGCGAGCTGGTTGTTGTCGTCGAGAAAGACCAATCTGTCCAGACCGCGAAGAATGCGCCGAGGAATGCGAATCATCGGGCGCTGGTTTTGCGTACCGATAGTGGCGACGACAAAGGTGCCGATGGGTAATGGTTCGCCGTCACCCTGCAAACGGTACGGATCCTCGACCCTCGCGACCGCATACAGGAGTCGAGTTGCCTCATCGACGACGTTTTCCGTACGCACAATACGGGCGTCCCATTGGAACTCTGTTCCTTGTCGTACGGCCGACAGCGACACGTCGTTTTGTGTTGATTCTTGTTGCGTCGCGAGGTCGCGCGCATCGGGCAGGTCGATCAGGGCCAGATCGTCGTCGGCGAGCGGCAGTCGGACCTCGGCGAAATCGGTCGCGAACAAAGTGCCGACCTGCGCACCCGGTCCCACGAACTGTCCGATGTCAGCCATTTTGTCTCGCAAGATGCCGGCGAAGGGCGCGCGAATTTCTGTCCGTTCCAGGTTTCGTCGGGCGCGTTTGAGGTCGGCCTGCGCAGCGGCCAG
>JBCDJX010000121.1:0-9662 GCA_038747355.1 Pseudomonadota bacterium
TCGTATCCGCGAGTACCTCGAGGGCTTCCCGCTGGACTCGCTGGCGATGGTCGGCACGCTCGACATCAGCGGCACGTATTACGGCCTGGTACAGACGTCCGATGGACTCATCCACCGGGTGATTCCAGGCAACTACATGGGCCAGAACTACGGCCGGATCACAGATATCACGGAGTCGGAGATTGCACTTGTTGAAGTCATTTCCGACGGAATTGGCGGCTACATAGAACGAGACGCCGCTGTCAGTCTGACGGACTGAACTGAATGGAACTGGGAGTAATGGGAATGACGCTCAAAGTGAAACCGATGCTGCAAGGCACGGTATCGAAACTGGCCGGCCTCGTGCTTGCAAGCCTGTTCGCAGGCGCCGCGTTTGCACAGGCACCGAACCAGCTGCAGGACATCCAGGTGCAGGGCCTGCCGGGTGACCAGGTCGAGCTGCGACTCGTGCTCAGCGAGTCTGCGCCCGAGCCGCTGGCATTCACGATCGACAGCCCGGCGCGCATCGCGCTGGACCTGCCGGACACCGCTCTTGGCCAGGCCGCGCGTCGCACCGACGTCGGACTCGGCCCGCTCGACACGGTACTGACGGCGGAAGCCAACGGTCGTACCCGCGTCGTGCTGAACCTCGACAATATGGTGCCTTACGAGACTCGTCGCAGCGGTAACGTTGTGACCGTCGTTCTCGGCGAAGGCGACGACTACAGCGCAGGATCTACCCAGTTCGCCAGCGCCCAGTCGTCCACGCCGATGAGCACTTCGACTCCGGGATCTCGCTCAATTGATGGCATCGACTTCCGTCGCACACGTGACGGCGGCGGCCGCGTTCTGATTCGTCTGTCCGACCCGTCCACACCGGTCGACATTCGCCAGGAAGGCCCGCGCATCGTTGCCGAATTCAAAGACACCTCGCTGCCGGCGGAGCTGATGCGTCGACTCGACGTCAACGACTTCGCAACGCCGGTTATGACGGTTGACGCACTGCGTTCCAACCTCGACAGCCGCATTATCATCAGCGCGGAAGGCCGCTTCGAACAGCTGGCTTACCAGTCCGACAACGAGTTCTCGATCGAGATCAACCCGATCGTCGAAACCGAAGAAGCGGTTTCCGGTCTGTTCTCGGAGTCCAAGGAATACGAAGGCCAGCGCCTGACGCTGAACTTCCAGGACATCGAAACCCGCGCGGTACTGCAGCTGCTGGCCGAAACCTCCGGCAAGAACATCGTCGTCTCCGACACGGTGTCTGGCAACGTCACGCTGCGCCTGCGCAACGTACCGTGGGACCAGGCGCTGGACATCGTCATGACGACCAAGGGTCTCGACATGCGCCAGAACGGCAACGTCATCATCGTTGCCCCGGCCGACGAAATCGCCGCGCGTGAGACCGCCGACCTCGAAGCCAAGCAGGCCATCAGCGAACTCGAACCGCTGTACTCCGAGTTCCTGCAGGTCAACTACGCGAAAGCCGGCGATCTGTCTTCACTGATCTCGCAGGGTGGCGACAACTCCCTGCTGTCCGAGCGCGGCAGTATTGCCGTCGACGCTCGCACCAACACGCTGCTGGTGCAGGACACAGCAGACCGTCTGCAGGATATTCGTCGCCTCGTGCGCACGCTGGATATCCCGATCAAGCAGGTACTGATCGAGTCACGCATTGTGATTGTGAATGACGACTTCAGTCGCGATCTGGGCATGCGTCTCGGTGTCACCGCGTTCAATGAAAACGGTGACGATGGCGTGACGGTCATCTCGGGTACCGGTACCGGTACCGACACGATGATCGGCTCTGCGCTGGATAACCTTGCTGACCCGGCCAACGGTACGATCTTCCCGATCCAGCTGCCGACGCTCAGCAACCGATACAACGTGAACGTGCCGATTGCCGAGGGCGCTGGCCGCTTCTCGCTGGCTGTCCTCGAGAGTGACTACCTGGTCGACCTCGAGCTGACCGCGCTGGAAGCGGAAGGCCGCGGTGAGATCGTGTCGACGCCGCGCGTCATCACGGCGAACCAGTCCCAAGCAACCATCGAACAGGGTGTTGAAATCCCGTTCCAGCAGGCCGCTGCCTCGGGCGCCACCGCGGTTGAATTCAAGAAAGCCGTGTTGAGCCTGATCGTGACGCCGCAGATCACGCCGGACAACAACATCATCATGGACCTCGCTGTGAACTCTGACAGCGTCGGCCAGGTCATCTCGACCGGCGGTGCCGGTGGCACAGTGCCGAGTATCGACACCCGTCGTGTCGAAACCCAGGTGCTGGTCAAGGATGGCCAGACGGTCGTGCTCGGCGGTATCTACGAGACTGAACGTCGCGAGACGATCACCAAAGTGCCGGTCCTGGGCGATATTCCGGTTGCCGGTCGCCTGTTCCGCAGCACCCAGCGCCTGCACAACAAGGCGGAGCTGCTGATCTTTGTGACGCCGCGGATCCTCGCCGAAGGCGCGACCATCAACTAGGCAAGACAACAAATCGCTTGAGTAAAGCGAGCAGGAAAGCCAACCTTCGGGTTGGCTTTTTTGTTTGAGGGTCACTGTGAGCCAGCCAGCGGGCAACATTATCCTCGTCGGACCCATGGGTGCCGGCAAATCGGCGGTCGGCCGACAGCTGGCCCGGTCGCTGGGGAAGACGTTTATCGACAGCGACGACGAGATCGAGACCCGTACCGGCGTCGACATCCCCTACATTTTCGAGAAGGAAGGTGAAAGCGGTTTCCGTGACCGCGAGACGCGGGTGCTGCAGGACATCGCCGGGCGTAACGGGATTGTGTTGGCGACCGGCGGCGGTGCCGTGATGCGCACAGAGAATCGCACCGTGCTCGCAAGCTCTGGCCTGGTCATCTACCTGCAGACCAGTGTTGACCAGCAGCTCTCCAGAACATCGCGCGGGCGCCATCGACCGCTGCTCGACACGGAGGATCCGCGTGCCGTACTCGAGTCGCTGATGCAGACGCGGCACCCCCTGTATGAGCAGCTGGCCGATCTTGTGGTGGATACCAACGGGCGCAAGGTCTCATCCGTGGTCCAGGAGATCCGCCAGAAGCTGGACGACACGCTCTGACTGGCCGCTGATTTGCGGTAACCTTGCCGCGACCTCGCTACGGAATGCGCTTTGACAGAGCAGCACCATATCGCTGTCGATCTCGGTGATCGCAGCTACCCCATCGTCATCGGCAGCCAGCTCCTCGGGGGTGGTTTCGACCTGTCGCGCTACGTGACCGGTTCGCAATGCCTGATCGTCAGCAATGAAACCGTCGCGCCGCTGTACCTTGAGTCGCTTGGCAAGAATCTCGAATCCCGCGACGTGGCGTCCATCCAGCTTGCCGACGGCGAACAGCACAAAACGCTGGAAACCGTGCAGCAGGTGTTCGCGATGCTGGTCGAGATGGGCGCCGGGCGCGACATTACGCTGATTGCGCTCGGCGGCGGCGTGGTCGGCGATACCACCGGTTTCGCCGCCGCAACCTGGATGCGCGGCGTCAATTTCATCCAGGTACCAACCACGCTGCTGGCACAGGTGGACTCGTCGGTGGGCGGCAAAACCGGGGTAAACCTGCCGGCCGGCAAAAACCTGGTGGGCGCCTTCTACCAGCCGCAGATGGTCATGATCGATACGGACTCCTTGACGACGCTGCCGGATCGAGAGTTCCGCGCCGGTCTCGCCGAGGTTATCAAGTACGGGGCGATCGCCGATGCGGCCTTTTTCGAGTGGCTGGAGGCGTCGATGCCCGCCTTGCTGGAACGTGACGCTGCGACGCTGGCCCATGCGATACGCAGGTCCTGTGAGCTCAAGGCCGAGGTTGTCGCCGAGGACGAACGCGAGTCCGGGCGCCGGGCCATCCTGAACTTCGGCCACACCTTCGGACACGCGATCGAGCGCTGCCAGGGCTACGGCGAGTGGCTGCACGGCGAGGCGGTCGCGGCCGGCATGATCATGGCGGCTCGACTGAGCGGTCTGCCCGAGTCCGACGTTGATCGCCTGTCGGCACTGGTCGAGGCTGCCGGCCTTGAGGCCAAACCACCGACGCTGCCCGCGGCCGAGATGATGGCGGCGATGGGCATGGACAAGAAGGTGCTGAACCGCAGGCTGCGCTTCGTGCTGCTCGATCGGATCGGTGCCGCGCGAGTCAGCAGCGAGTACGACGAGGCCCGGCTGACCGGCATCCTGGAGTCCGCCGCCGCATGACGCTGGCGCCCTACGCGGCTGACGAGCGTCACTCGAGCGGTCGTCGCTACGCGGAGTCTGCTGCCGAGTATCGCGGTGAATACCAGCGCGACCGCGACCGGATCATTCATTCGACCGCCTTTCGTCGCCTGGCGCACAAGACGCAGGTGTTTGTCAGCGGCCAGGGTGATCTGTATCGAACCCGTCTGACGCATTCGATCGAGGTCGCGCAGATCGGTCGCACGATTGCACTTGCGCTCGGTCTCAGCGAGCCGTTGACCGAAGCAATCTGCCTCGCTCACGATCTGGGTCACACGCCGTTCGGCCACGCTGGCCAGGATGTCCTGAATACCTGCATGCGCGACTACGGCGGCTTCGAACACAACTTCCAGTCATTGCGGGTGGTCGACGAGCTGGAGACCCGCTACGCCGAGTTCCCCGGCCTCAACCTGATGTTCGAGACGCGTGAAGGGATCCTGAAACATTGCTCGCTGAACAATGCGCGCACCCTCGACGAACTCGGCAAGCGATTTATTAACCGCGAACAACCCGGCCTCGAGGCGCAGGTCGCGGATCTGGCCGATGCCATCGCCTACAACAATCACGATGTCGACGACGGCTTCCGGGCCGGCATGATCAGCCTGGAGCAGCTGTGCGAACAGCCGCTGTTTTCCGAGCAGTATACGGTGGTGCGCGCGCGCTACCCGGACCTCGGTGATCGTCGCCTGATCTACGAGATCATTCGCCGCATGATCAACGCTGTCGTGACCGACCTGATCTACGAGACGCGTCGCAATATCGAGCGGGAAAAACCCGCCAGCATCGATGAGGTCCGACAGGCCGGGCGCCCACTCGCGAGCATGTCCGGCGAGATGCTTGAACAACACCTGGGCCTGAAGCGTTTTCTGTACCAGTCGCTGTACAGTCACGAGCAAAAACTGGAGGTCGAGGCACGCGCCAAGCACACGCTCGAGACCTTGTTCCGGACATTCATGCACGATGCCGGCACCTTGCCTGAGCAATTTGCCCGGCAGATCAACGACACTGACGAACACAGCAAGGCGCGCGTGGTTGCCGATTACATTGCCGGCATGACCGACCGTTATGCGATGTCCGAGTACGAGCGTATCGAGAGTAGAACGGCGGGCGGGTAATGCGCCGGCAATAACGCTAGAATCCCCGCCCCGGGGAGGGAAGACATTGACTCACAAAGCCATCGACAATCGCGATCGCCTGATATTCGCGATGGACGTGCCGGACTGCGACGAGGCGAGGCGCCTGACCGAGCAGCTCGGCGATGCCGTCACCTTTTACAAGATCGGGCTCGAGCTCATGATGAGCGGCGGCTATTTCGAATTGCTCGACTGGCTGCTTGAGCGCGACAAGAAGGTCTTCTGTGACCTGAAGTTTTTCGACATCCCGGCAACCGTCGGCAAAGCCGTGCGCCAGCTGAAAGATCGCGGCGCCAGTTTCGTCACCGTGCACGGCAATCAGTCCATCATGGAAGCGGCCGCCGAGAACAAGGGAGATTCGCTGAAGGTGCTCGGCGTCACCGTGTTGACCAGCCTCGACCGCGGCGACATGGACGATCTGGGCTTCGACTGCGATATCGAGGCACTGGTCCTGTCACGCGCACGCCGCGCCCTCGAAGCCGGCTGCGACGGGGTGATCTCTTCCGGTCTCGAGGTGGCCAGGCTGCGCGAAAGCGTGGACGAGAAATTACTGGTCATCACGCCGGGCATCCGTCCGGTCGACAACCGGCCCGAGGGCGACCAGAAACGCGTGGTCACCGTCGAAACCGCCTTTGAAAACGGCGCTGACCACATCGTGGTCGGTCGCCCGATTCGCGACGCGGAGGATCCGCGCGCGGCAGCAGAATCTATCCAGGCAAGCATTGAGGCCACCGTCAGATGAGTGAACTGAAGAACGACCTGTTCCTGAGGGCGCTGATGCGCCAGCCCGTACCGCGCACGCCGATGTGGATCATGCGCCAGGCCGGTCGCTACCTGCCGGAGTATCGGGCAACGCGCGCCGAAGCCGGTGACTTCATGAGCCTGTGCCGCAACGCCGAGCTTGCCTGTGAAGTGACGCTGCAGCCGCTTCGCCGTTACAAGCTGGATGCCGCGATCCTGTTCTCCGACATCCTCACGGTACCGGACGCGATGGGTCTCGGCCTGTACTTCGAGACCGGCGAGGGTCCCAAATTTGAACGTCCGTTGCGCAGCAAGGCCGACATCGACAAGCTGGCCGTGCCGGACGTCAGCGACGGTCTGGGCTACGTGTTCAACGCCGTGTCGACGATTCGCGAAGCGCTGGACGGAGAGGTGCCGTTGATCGGCTTCGCAGGCAGCCCGTGGACTGTCGGTACGTACATGGTTGAAGGCGGTTCGAGTCGCGAGTTTCCGCATATCAAAGGCCTCGCCAAGGAGCAGCCGGCGGTGCTCGACACGCTGATGGACAAGGTTGCCGGCATGACCACCGACTACCTGAATGCGCAGATCGAATCGGGCGCGCAGGCGGTCATGGTCTTCGACACCTGGGGTTCGGCGCTGGAGCCAGACGACTACCGTCGCTTTTCGCTGGCCAGCATGCAGAAAATTGTTGATGGCCTGAACCGCGAGAAAGACGGCCGCACGATTCCGGTCATCCTGTTCACGAAAGGCGCCGGTCCGCTGCTTGCCGATATGGTCGAGACGGGCTGTGACGCGCTGGGCGTCGACTGGACGACCGATCTGGCGGATGCGCGACGCTACACCAATGACAAGGTTGCCCTGCAGGGCAACCTCGACCCGGCGACGCTCAGGGAAAGCCCCGAGAAGATTCGCGAGGGCGTGGCGCGCGTGCTCGAGAGCTACGGCAAGGGGCCGGGGCACATTTTCAATCTGGGTCATGGCATCACGCCGGATATCGATCCGGATCACGTCTCGGCACTGGTGGACGCGGTGCACGAGCTGTCGCCGCAGTACCACGACTGACGCGCAACCGAACGCTCATGACCGAAACTGCGTTGACGCCGGAATCTGCCAACCAGTCCACCCGGGGCCACTTGCCGGGAACCCTGGGCATTGAACTGCTCCGCTTCGACGAAGGGCGCGCCGAGGCAAGGCTCGAGGTCTCCGAGCGTCACATGGCCGTTAACGGGTATCTCCACGCTGGAACGGTCGTCAGCCTGGCCGATACAGCGGCAGGCTTTGGCTGCATGGCCAACCTGCCGGAGGGTGCGACCAGTTTCACGACAATCGAGCTGAAATCGAATCACCTCGGGACCGTGCGGTCCGGCGCGATTCACTGCGTCGCTGACTGCCTGCACGGTGGTCGGACGACGCAGGTCTGGGAGTCACGCGTGTTTGCCGAGGAGAGTGGCAAGCTGCTTGCCAAATTCACCTGCACCCAGCTGATTCTTTACCCCCGGTAATGCGACCGATCAGGGTCTGAGCCAGGCCATCGGAATATCGGCTTCGACCGAGTGGTCGACGTTGCGAATCCGGCGGTCGAATCGACCCTCCCTCTGAAACCCGAGTGACTCGTAAAACTCGATGGCGCGCTGGTTGGATTCCCGCGCAATCAGCTCAACCCGATCGATTTCCGGGCGCTCGCGAACGCGCCGCATAAAATCGACAAACAACGCACGACCGACGCCGCGACCCTGCGCGTCCGGGTGGACGGCAATCGACAGCTCCGACCACACGTGCGACAGGGCAAAGAGCTGCGGTGAGTATGCATGGATTTCGCCTATCAACTGGTCACCGTTGAACGCCAGCAGCGACAGCCCGGCGGTCGATGCTCGCTCAAGAAAGCCGGTGACATAGTCAGGCGTCACCTCGCTGGCCAGCCGAATCAGGCCGCCCGGCGTTTCTGCGACACGCTGGTACAGAGCGAATACCGAATCGGTGTCGCCGGCTGAGGTTTCCCGAATCTCCATCCCGCGCAAGCTACCGCAAGGCGTCACTGTTCGCCACGGCCGACGGGCTGAAAGTCAGCACGATTCGGCTATTATGGGAAACGGGAGGTCTTTCATGAACGCATCACACGAAACCCTGATCGGTGTAGCGGCTGCATTCGGCGCGGCGCTGCACAGCGGAGACTTTTCTGCGGCGTACGCCATGCTGTGCGAATCCTTCGCCAGCTCAACGAGCCCGGCACAACTGGCGGAGGAGTACGCGCTTCTTGCGGAGGACATGGGCGGTGTAACGGGCATCGGCCAGCCCTCGGTGATTCTCGAAGAGTGGCCCGGTATGGCCGAGCAGGACGTTGCACTGGTGTACGTGCCGCTGGAGGGCGACATCTACTCCGAGGCCGTGACGGTGACGATTGCGCAGTCGTCGGCTGGCCCGTGCCTGTCCGGCCTCGAGTGGGGACGTCCCTGAGCGCGGGAGGAGACATGACGGACTATATCGACGGGTTCGTGCTGCCGATCCCAGGCGATCGGCTGGATGATTATCAGCGCGTGGTCGCAGCGGTCGCCGAGATCTGGAAGGAACACGGCGCGCTGGACTACCGGGAGTTTGTTGGCGACGACCTGGTCCTTGACGGCACGCGATCCTTCATTGATCTCGCTGGCGTGTCCGACGACGAGATCGTCGTGTTCGGCTGGGTGTCTTTCGAGTCTCGAGAAGCGCGCGACCGAGCCAATGAAAAAGTGGCTGCCGATCCTCGCATGATCGAACTGGTTGACGATTCTGATACCGGCTTTGACGCCCTGCGGATGGCTTGGGGCGGCTTCCGGCCACTGGTCTAGACGGCCGCTCCGTCAGGCGCGGCGCAACCGGTCGATCACCGTTACCCCGAGAACCACAACGGGCGTCATCACCGACAGCACGGCGCTTGCCAGTGTCAGCATCACCCAGTACCCGCCGCGCTGACCGGAAAACTCCAGGTTCAGGTTGCCCGCCAAGGCCGCAGATGCCGGGTACCAGCACACAGCCAGCACTACGGCAAACAGACACAGCCGGTTCAGCCAGCGGCGGTCACCGGCATACAGCCATGCCGCCAGCGGCAGCGAAACCAGCCCGGCCGCGGTTAGCAGGGTTCCCAGCGGAAAAGGACCGACCGGCTGCAGCAGGTAGTCGGCACCGCTGACTAACGACGCTGTTGCGAAAATCGCGATTGCCAACAGGGCCATGACCGTCAACGGACGTTGCACAAGACGGCCCTAGCGGAACAGGCGAACGATGAGCGACAGCACCAGGCTGACGACGATCATTGTTGCGAGCGGGAAGTAAACGGTCGAATTCTCGCCGCGGATCACAAAATCACCGGGCAGTCGCCCGAAAGGCAGTTTGCTCAGCCACGGCCAGGCGAGGCCGGTCAATACGATGAGGATGCCCAGGACAACCAGGGTTTTTTGCATATCACGGAACGGGCGCCTCGGCGTCCGGATTCAGCAGGGACTCGCAGGATTCTAACTCGTCCTGCGGATCAAAGTTCTCCGGACACACCAGCATGAGCTGCTGTGCGTATTGCTGTGTCTCGCGGCACTGCGCCATGGGTGCCAGCGACA
>JBCDJX010000122.1:0-9592 GCA_038747355.1 Pseudomonadota bacterium
ACGCCACCGAAATAGCCAACGTCCTCGCCAAGAACGACAACACTCGGGTCGCGGTCCATCACCACGTCGTGTGCCGAACGAATGGCCTCGATCATGTTCATCTGCGCCATTGCTATCGACCTCCTTCGATTTCCAGCATGTACTTACGCTGGCGTTCGAGGTGATCGGGCGTTTCGGCGAACACATCGTCAAACATGGTCGACGGATCCAGGAACGGGCCCTCGGTCATCGTTCCGTACTTCTGCGCTTCCTTCCACGCCGCTGTCACTTCGGCGGTCAGTTCTTCCTTCAGCGCCGCGTGCTTGTCTTCGCTCCAGTGGCCTCCGGAAATCAGGTGTTGCTTCAGGCGCTCAACCGGATCGCCAAGAGGGAAATCCGCCCATTCGTCTTTTGGTCGGTACTTTGTGGGGTCGTCACTGGTGGAGTGCGCGCCACCGCGGTAAGTCACGTGTTCGATCAAGGTCGGCCCGCCGCCGCGGCGTGCACGATCAGCCGCCCACAGCGTCACGGCATACACGGCGAGCAGGTCGTTGCCGTCGACGCGGATGCCCGGAATGCCGAGGCCGAGACCACGCGCCGCGAAGGGGCGACGCTCGCCGCCGGCGAAACCCTGGAACGTCGATATCGCCCACTGGTTGTTGACGACGTTGAGGATGACCGGTGCCTGGTAAACCGCCGCAAAGGTCAGCGCGTGGTGGAAGTCCGCCTCCGCGGTACTGCCGTCGCCGACCCAGGTCGCCGCGACGTGGTCCTCACCGCGAATCGCCGATGCCATCGCCCAGCCAACCGCATGCGGATACTGAGTACCGAGGTTGCCGGAAATGGAAAAGATGTTGGCTTGTTTGCTGTGGTACATGATCGGCAGCTGGCGCCCCTTGCACATGTCGTTGGTGTTCGACAGGCACTGGCACATCATGTCGACCAGCTTGACGCCACGCAGCATGAACAGGCCCTGGTTGCGGTACGAGGGGAAACACATGTCGCCGGCGCGCAAAGCCATACCCTGGGCAATGGAGACCGCTTCTTCACCGGCTGACTGCATGTAAAACGAGATGCGGCCCTGGCGCTGGATTTGCCACATGCGGTCGTCGAAGACGCGGTTCAACAACATCCAGCGCAGGGCGACCTGCAGGTCGGCGGGCTCGAGCTTCGGGTTCCACGGTCCCTTGGCCTCATGATCATCATCGAGTACGCGCACAAGATCGGTAGCGAGATTTTCGATGTCGCGTGTCCGTGAGGACACCGGCGGACGATCAACGCTGCCGGCCGGGCTAAGCTCAAGATAGCTGAAATCCGGCTTGTCGCCGGGCCGCGCCGTCGGGCGCGGAATGTGCAGTCGGGATTTCTTGGTCGCCATTAATTCAGGTCCTTCAGGGCGTCAGGCGGTAAGCCGGGTGTCGTCGTTGCCGTTGCTGCGAATCAGCGAGCGGGCCAGTTCATCGGCAAGGCGGTTGGTGCTGGTGCCGAACGAGGCCGAATTTCGGAACAGTGTGGTCAGGCGTGTTGCGATGCCGTCGATTTCTTTGCGAATCGCGTCGTCGTCAGCCTGACCGAGGTACTCGCGCGCGACAGCGACAATGCCGCCCGCATTGATGACATAGTCCGGCGCGTAAAGGATGCCGCGTTCCCGGAGCGAATCGCCGTCACTGTCGACGCCGAGTTGGTTGTTGGCGGCACCGGCCACCACCGTTGCCCGCAGCTGCGGGATCGTTTCCGAGTTGAGGATATTGCCGAGCGCGCAGGGGGCGAGTACGTCACAGTCTGTCGACAGGATGGCTTCTGGCGCGACCACGGTCGGACCGAATTCGTCGATCGCTGCGTCGATGTACGCCGGGTTGACGTCAGCGATGACGAGCTTGGCGCCGGCCTCATGCAGCAGTCGACACAGGTTGAGGCCCACGTGACCGACACCCTGTACGGCAACGGTGAGTCCGGCGACGGTATCAACGTTGAGACGTTCGCGAACCGCCGCCTGGAGACCCAGGTAAACACCCAATGCCGTAAACGGTGACGGGTCGCCACCGTGACCGGTGTCGGAAACGCCGGTTACGTAGGGTGTGACTTCGCGAACCGTGCGCATGTCTTCAACCGCGATGCCGACGTCCTCAGCCGTGACGTAGCGTCCACCGAGCGAGTCGATCGCGCGGCCGAACGCGCGAAACAGCTCCGGCGACTTGGGGGCGTCGGGAGCCGCGAGGATGACGGATTTGCCGCCGCCAAAGGTGAGGCCGGCCACGGCGTTTTTGTAGGACATGCCGCGCGACAAACGGAGCACGTCGGTCACTGCGTCTTCAGTTGCGCTGTATTCCCAGCGGCGACAGCCGCCAGCGCCGGGTCCAAGCGTGGTGGAGTGCACGGCCACAATCGCGCGCAGGCCGGTCGCCGCGTCGGCGAAGAAATGCACGGATTCGTGATCGTCGAATTCCGGATGGTCGAAAACGCTCATGTCACCCCCGAGACGACGTTTATGGAAGCGACAATATAGTCCCCTGTACGGCGAATTTCGTTGCAAAAAATGTGGCTAACTCGTTGTTTAGATCATATACAATGCGGAAAAAAGTATTCAGGAGCATAGAATATGCAGAGTATCCGGCTTGATTCGACTGATCGGCGCATTTTGAGCCTGATGCAGACCGAACCCGGCATCAACGCGGCCGCGATCGGCGAGAAAATCGGCAAGTCGCAATCCGCTGTCTGGCGCCGAATTGCGAGTCTGCGCGAGGCCGGTGTTATCCGCGACCAGCCCACCAAGATTGACCGTGAGAAGGTCGGCCTCAACACCATGGTGTTCGCCCACGTTAAATTGACGTCGCACGGCCGAAGCAATCTGTCTGCGTTTTCCGAGGCGGTGCAACGCTACCCGGAGGTTCTCGATTGTTACGTGCTGCTCGGCAATGTCGACTTCCTGCTCAGGATCGTGACCGAGGACATCAAGGCCTACGAGCAGTTTTTCTTTGAGAAACTCTCCCAGCTTGACGGGATACAGGAAGTGCATTCGAGTATCGTGTTGTCGGAGACCAAGCACACCTCGGTGCTGCCGATCGGCTAGGCGGCGCAGCGGAGACGGACATGAACTATCACCTGATCACGGTCGCCTGCCTGCTGATGGCACTCGGCTGCTACGGTCTGGGTTTCGCGTTACCCGGAAATGCGCTGATCATCGCCGGTGTCGTTCTCGAAGCCATTTTCTGATTCCGTGTGGTGCGCGGTGAGCCCCGCAGTGACAAACCGTGAGTCCGGACAGCCGCGCCGCTTCATTTTGTCCGCGGTAAACGTGCCCTGATATGTTTCCGATTCGAGACGACAATCCGCAGATCACGACGCCGATCGCGACCGTTGCGTTGATCGTGTTGAACGCTATCGCCTGGTTCCTGCTGCAGGGGCTGGGCAGCGACCCGAAGCTCGCACAGTCGATCTGTCAGCTTGGCCTGATTCCGGGCGAGCTCCTCGGCAACGTACCCGTCGGCACCCGCATCCCGCTGTCTGAGTCGACCGCGTGTTCGCTGGGCGGCTCGTCAACGTGGCATACGCTGGTGTCGTCAATGTTTCTGCACGGCAGCTGGTTTCACCTCATCGGCAATATGTGGTTCCTGTGGATTTTCGGCAATAACGTTGAGGATTCGATGGGGCATGGTCGCTTCATTGTGTTCTACCTGTTGTGCGGCATCGCCGCGGCGGGTGCGCAGATCATTGTTGACACGTCATCAACCATCCCGATGGTCGGCGCATCCGGTGCGATCGGCGGCGTCATGGGCGCCTACATCCTGTTATTCCCCAGGGTCAATGTGCACCTGTTGATCATCCTCGGCTTTTACATCACGACGGTCGCCGTGCCAGCCGTGTTCATGCTGGGCTACTGGTTCGTGCTGCAGCTCGTGTCCGGCGTCGGCAGTCTTGGCTCAACCGGCGGCGGCGTTGCCTTCTGGGCGCACGCCGGTGGCTTTATCGCCGGTGCCGCGCTGGTTCTGCTGTTCCGCAACAGGCAACGGCTGGCGCGACACCCCCACCATGGCTGGAATGCGCCCGGTTCGCGCAGCTTCAAGAAGGTCGACCGCCGCCGCCGCTAAGGCTGACGCGAGACCGGACTCGCTGACCCCGCAGCAAAACCCCGTCGCCCGCTCGGGCCGACCGATTTGTCTCGGTTTGTAACTGGCGTTGGCTCACATTCGTTCTATTGTTATAAAGCCATACCAATAAGACGAAAGTCAGCTTCATGTCGGGGGACATGACATGACCGATCCGACCGGCCGTAAAGGGCCGCTCACCGACATTCGCCTCATCGAACTGGGGCAGCTGATCGCCGGTCCATTCTGTGGCCAGCTGATGGCCGATATGGGCGCCGACGTGATCAAGGTCGAGCCGCCCAATCAGGGCGATCCCATGCGTGTCTGGGGCCGCGGCGACTACCCGCTGTGGTGGCAGGTCTGCGCGCGCAACAAGCGGGTGGTTACCGCCAACCTGCGCGAGGCCGAGGGCCAGGACCTCGTGCGGCGCCTGGTCGAGAACGCCGATTTCCTGCTGGAGAACTTTCGTCCCGGCACCCTGGAGCGCTGGGGCCTGGGTTACGAGGAACTGTCGAAGATCAATCCCGGCCTGATCATGATTCGCGTGTCGGGCTACGGCCAGACCGGACCGTACGCCAAGCGAGCCGGCTACGCCGCGATTGGTGAGGCCATGGGCGGCATGCGTTACCTGTGTGGCGAGCCGGATCGCCAGCCAAGCCGCGCCGGTCTCTCGATCGGCGACACGCTCGCGGCGACCTACGCCTGCAACGCGGCGCTGGCCGCGCTGCATCACCGCGACCGCACCGGCGAGGGCCAGGTGATCGACGCGTCCATCTTCGAATCCGTGCTCAACGTCATGGAAGCGACGATCCCGGAATACACGGTCAGCAACTACGTTCGAGAACGCTCCGGCGCGACGCTGCCGGGCGTGTCGCCGTCCAACATTTACGACTGCAAGGACGGCATTTTCCTGATTGCCGCCAACCAGGACACCGTTTTCCGACGCCTCGTCGACGCAATGGGGCAAGCCGAACTGGCCGAGGACGAGCGCTTCAACAGCCACACTGCGCGCGGCGCCAACATGGCGGCGCTCGACGCCATCATCAACGACTGGACAAAAACCCTGACCGTCGACGAGGTCGATGCGTTGATGCAGGACGCCGGCGTTCCCGCGGGTCGAATCTTCCGCGCACCGGAGATGCTCGACGATCCGCACTACCGGGCGCGCGACGCCATTGTCGATACGCCGACTGCGGAATGGCCCGATCTGAAAATGCAAAACGTCTTCCCGAAAATGTCGAAGACGCAGGGCGAGATTCGCTGGACTGGGCCGGAACAGCTCGGCCAGCACAACCATGAGGTCTACGGCGAGCTGCTGGGCTTGAGCGAGTCGGAGATCGAGGCACTTAAAGCGAAGTCGATCATCTAGTGACGTCGCTTTTTTTACGGCCGCGCTGGCGGCAGCAAGACACGCAAGGGGACATTTATGACGTTTCGTCTCGGGGTTGATGTCGGCGGTACCTTTACCGACCTGTTACTGGTCGACGAGGGCTCCGGCAAAACCTACATGGCCAAGGTGCCGTCGACGCCAGAGGATTCTTCGATCGGCGTACTCAACGGCATCGACCGGATCTGCAACGAGTCCGGTATCGATGCGCAGCAGATCGGCAGTGTCATGCACGGCACCACAGTGGCCACCAATGCGGTACTGACCCGCAAGGGTGCCAGCGTCGGTTTGATCACGACGAAGGGCTACCGGCAGGTATTGCAGGTGGCTCGTTCCTTCTGCCCTGGCGGACTGGGCGGCTGGGTGACGTACATGAAAGCGCCGTTGATGGCGCCGCTGGAGCTGACGATCGAAGCTGACGAGCGCATCGGCGCCGACGGCGACGTGGTTTCCGCGCTGGACACGGAGACCCTGCGCCGCGATCTCGAAGCGCTGAAAGCAACCGGCCAGGTCGAGGCGCTGACCGTTTGCCTGCTGAACTCCTACGTGAATGGCGCGCACGAGGCCGAGGTGCGTGACCTGGCCGCAACCGTGTTTGGCGATATCCCGATCTCCATCAGCTCAGACGTTGTGCCGGAGATGCAGGAGTACGAACGGACGGAGACCACCGTCGTCAATTCCTACGTCCGCCCCGAGGTATCGAAATACGTCGAGAACCTGCAGAAGTCGCTTGAGGAGCGAATGGGCGACGACGTCAGTCTGGCGATCCTGCGTTCCGACGGCGGCCTTGCCTCTGCCCGCGCCTCGGCCGAGTCGCCGGTCAACCTGTTGATGTCCGGTCCCGCCGGCGGTGTTGCCGGCGCCATCTATTTTTGCCAACGCGGCGGCTTCGACAACATCCTGACCTTCGACATGGGCGGCACATCCACCGACGTCGCACTCATTCAGGACGGCCAGGCACGCATCCGGCGTGAAACGCGCGTCAGTGACGTCACTGTCCGCGCACCGTCCGTCGATGTTCGTACTGTGGGCGCCGGCGGCGGTTCCATCGCTTTCGTGCCGGAGTTGACCAAGGCCCTGCGTGTCGGACCTGAATCGGCGGGCGCGAGCCCCGGACCGGCGGCCTACATGAAGGGCGGCGACAAACCGACGGTTTGCGATGCCAACGTCGTGCTCGGCTACCTGCCGTCCGATGTGAAGCTGGGTGGCGCGATGACGATCGACCGTGCGGCCGCGGAAAAAGCGGTCCAGACGGTGGCCGATGCGATGGGCATTGACCTGATGGCTGCCGCCGAGGGCATCATCAAGATCGTCAACGAATCGATGCTCGGCGCGCTGCGCCTGGTGTCCGTCGAACAAGGTTACGACCCGCGCGATTTCGCACTGGTCGGTTTCGGTGGCGCCGGACCGTTGCACGCCAACGCCCTGGGCATCTTGACGGGCGCCTGGCCGGTCATCGTGCCGCCGGGACCGGGTGTGCTTTGTGCCTATGGCGATGCCACGACGCAGGTGCAGGACGAGGCATCAAGGACCTACGTGAAGCGCGTCGACGAAATTTCGGCGGATGAATTTGTGTCGGCGCTGCATGAACTCAGAGCCCGTGCCGGCGAGTCCTTCGCAGCCGACGGCATCGGCGAAGACCAGCAGAAGGTCACCTACCAGGCCGACATTCGGTACGCCGGTCAGGCCTTCCAGTTGTCGCTGACGGTCACCGAGGAGCAGTTACGCGATACCGGGCTTGCCGTACTGACGGATGAATTCGATCGCCAGCACGAGCAACTGTTCACTTTTGCACACGGCAAGGACCACGAAATTGTGATGATTCGCGCGGTGGTCAAGGCGGCAAGCAGCCTGACGGCGGATCTCGACGAGGTCAGTGCCGAACAGACGTCGCTGGCCGATGCGACGATCCACGACACGCAGTTCTACTACGACGGCGAATGGCACGAGGCCAGCATCCTCGACCGTCACAAGCTGGGCGTCGGTACGGCGGTGGCCGGTCCCGCGATCGTCCAGGAAATGGACTCCACCACGCTGGTACTGCCGGGCTACGTCGCGACTGTCGACAAGGTCGGCAACCTGCTGATTAACCCGGCTTGAGTAGGGCTGAACTATGACTGCACAGATTCTTGAAACCAACAACACGCCGTTCAACCTCGTCGACGTCGACACGGTGACGGTCGACATCATTGAAAACGCCTTGCGAAACGTGCGGGTGGAAATGGATGCGGTGCTGTTCCGCACCGCGATGAGCCCGGGTATCCGCGAGCAGGGTGATTGTTTTCCGATGGTCGCGAACCGCGACGGCAAGATGGTGGTCGGCCAGTTCGGCTCGTTTATCCACGGTTTCCTCGAAGCTTATGACGGCGATATCGAGGAAGGCGACATTATCCTGACCAACGATCCGTACATGACCAATGCGGCGGTGTCGCATTTGCCGGACTGGATCGTGCTCGTGCCGATCTTCAAGGACGGTCGGCACATGGCCTGGTCAGCGATGTTTGGTCACATGTCGGACAACGGCGGCATGGTGCCGGGATCGATACCGATCAAGGCCGAGACGATTTACCAGGAAGGCATTCGCATTCCGCCGACCCGGCTCTACAAGAAGGGCGAGCTGCAGGAAGACGTGCTCGAGCTGATCCTGCACAACGTGCGCACCTCCGAGTGGAACCGTTTTGACCTGAACGCCCTGGTCGCCGCCTGCCGTACGGCTGGCAAGCGCTGCGTCGAGATTGCCGAGCGCTTCGGTGACGATATTTTCTACTCGACGATGCAGATCATGCTGGACCGCAACCTCGAGGCGATGCGCGCGATCATCAACATGATCGTGCCGGAGCAGCCCCAGTACTTCGAGGACTACGTGTGTGACGACGGTGTCGGCAAGGGACCCTACAAAATCGCCTGCAAGCTCTGGCGTGAGGGCGACGTGGCTATCTTTGATTTCGAGGGCACCGATCCGCAGGCGAAGAGTTCGATCAATTTCTACCTGAACGAAGAAATGTTCAAGATGTTCTTCGGCTCATTCACGATCAACCTGTTCGACCCCGGGATCCTGTTCAACGACGGCTTTTACGAGCTGGTGGACGTGCGCATCCCGGACGGCAGCCTGCTGAAGCCCAAGTTCCCGGCGGCCCTGTCCGGTCGTACCCACGCACTCGGTCGAATTTTCGACGTCATGGGTGGTGTGTTGGGGCAGGGCGCACCCGATGCGATGAACGCCGCCGGCTTCTCGGATTCCCCGCACCTGTTTTACTCGGGATACGACAAGAACGGTGAGTGGTTCCAGCTGTTCCAGATCGGTTTCGGCGGCGTGCCGGGTCGACCGGTGGGCGACGGGCCTGACGGGCACTCGCTGTGGCCAGGCTTCACCAACGTACCGAATGAATTTATTGAGGCGTACTTCCCGCTGCGCATCGTGGCTTATGAGCCGATCGCAGACTCCGGTGGCGCGGGCCTGCATCGCGGTGGTAATGGGCTGTCGGTGGCGTATGAGTTTCTCGCCGACGGCGAGATCGCAATCCACGACGAGCGCTGGCTGACCTACCCGTGGGGTGTTCGCGGTGGTGACCCCGGCATGCGTTCCACCAAGCGCCTGGTGCGCACTGACGGTTCGGACGAGTGGTTGCCCGCGAAATGCGACGGCATACACGTGAAGGAAGGCGACGTCCTTTACTTCAACACCTGGGGCGGCGGCGGCTGGGGCGACCCGCTGGAACGCGACCCGGCGCTCGTGCAGGTGGATGTGCAGCGCGGACTGGTCTCGGTGGACGGTGCCAGACGTTATGGCGTCGTTCTAAGCGACGGCGCTGTGGACGATGCAGCGACCACGTCGCTGCGCGAGGACATGCGCGCTGGTCGGGGCGAACAGGGCCTGTTTAATTTCGGCGGCAGTATCGACGAAATCAAGGCTCGCGCGCTCGAGGAAACGCATCTGCCGGCTCCGGTGTCGCCGAATGCCTGAAGCGCCAGACAGCGTTGCAGAAACCCGCGCCGATGGCGCGGGCCGGTTCCTCGAGACACTGTCGTTGAACTGGAACGTCGAGCAGACGGAGGCGGTCGCGCGCGCACCGCTGTATCACCAGCTGTTCCTGGTACTGAAACGCGCGATTCTCGACGGCACGATTCCGCACGGCGCCAA
>JBCDJX010000123.1:0-9579 GCA_038747355.1 Pseudomonadota bacterium
GCGAACCCGGGCGATCGGCATCTGGGCGGCAATGTCCTCGCTCACGACCGCCGGGGGCCCTTTGCTGGGCGGTTGGCTGGTAGAGGTTTTCAGCTGGCGAGCGGTGTTCTGGATCAACGTCCCCATAGGGGTCGTGGCGTTACTCCTGCTGCTTGCTGTACCTAACCGCCCGTCGGAAAAACCAGGACGGTTTGATGTCGTCGGCTCCGTGCTGCTCGCTTGCGGGTTGCTGGCACTGGTCGCTGCGATGTCCGCGATCGGACCCGCGGAAGGCGGATCAGACGAAGAGGCCCTGTCGCTGGCGCTGCCGATGACGCTGATGCTGTTTGTAGCGGCCGCTAGTCTTTTCGCCGCGTTCTGGTACTGGCAGAGCAGGACCGATCACCCGCTGATACCGCCTTACGTGTTCCGTCGTCGTCGGTTCGCCGGTCTCAATCTAGCCACGGTCGCCATCTATGCCGGCTTGTCGATGGTATTTTTCCTGCTGCCGTTCGAGCTCGTCGAGCACCGCGGAATGAGCTCGATGCAGGCCGGGCTGGTGTTTTTGCCCTTCACTCTCTGCGTCGCGTTTCTGTCACCCACGTTTGGCGCCCTGTCGGAGCGCGTTGGATTGAAAACGATGCTGACTACCGGCGCGTTACTCTCATCGATCGGTTTCGCGTGGCTCGCCGTTGAACAGGGCGCCGCTGCATGGCGCAGTCTTTACTTGCCTATGACCGTTGCCGGATTGGCGTTTGCGGTTTTGGTCGCGCCGTTGACAGCCGGTGTCATGGCCAGCGTCAACGAAGCCGACGAGGGACTGGCATCCGGTATTAACAACACCGCGAGTCGCGTCGCGCAGATGATCGGCGTCGCGCTGGCGTCCTTGTTTATCACGTCGTCGGTGGGGTTTGTCTCGGGCCTGTGGCTGGCCTCCGCGTTGTGCGTGGTCGGTGCAGCCACGGTATATGTCAGTTTTCGGCGCGCTGGGCAAGCGTAGATACGAAAGAGAGGCGTGTGGGCGATCGGCTCGCGTAACCTTCATTCGAAACAAGCAGATCGCCGTTTTTCGGGCCTATAGCAATCGCGTACCTGGTGGTACGGCTTTGTCCGGCACACACAGTGCCACCTCGCCTGCGTCATTGTGGAAACCCGTCACGAGACACTGCGACCGAACAGGTCCGATTTGTTTCGGCGGGAAATTAATGACAGCAACCACCTGTCGGCCAACCAGTTCGTCAACACGGTAAAGGTCCGTGATCTGGGCGCTGCTTTTGCGCACACCGATGTCATCACCGAAATCCACGTGCAGGATGTAAGCTGGTTTTCGAGCCTCAGGGAACGCTTCAGCCGAGACGATGTTGCCGACCCGTAGCTCGACCTTCAGGAAGTCGTCAAAGGAAATCTCGCTCACATCTTAGCTCCAGCAACCAGCAATTCTCGGGCGTTCGGCGTGCAGTATAGCGGACGCCCATTCGGGTCACGCCGCAGCCAAATACCGTCTGGGTTGGCTCGCCTGATCGACCAAAGTCTTGCGCGATCGCCCGTTGCAGCTGGTTTCGGGGGCCCTGACAAGGTGACGACTCGCAGCCGGAACCGGACGGCTCGTGAAAATTCGGCGCCGTTCGTGAAACATGGGCTTACCCGGCATCCGAACCCCAATACGCTGTCGCACACCCACGGCTGCTCGCCAACAAGACGAGGGATCTACGACAGTGGCATTGCAGGAAGACTTAAAGACACAGGGCGATTTTCTGTTCAGGCATCGAAGCTATATTCCGTTGATACTGCTGGCTTTGGGCCTGTGCGTGAAGGCCTACCAGGAGCGCTTCGATGTTCTGGCAAGTGAGGGCTGGATCAGTGAATGGCTGGAGGGCGGCGCCCTGGTTGTCGGACTTGCCGGTCTGGCCGTCCGGGCGGCAACCGTGGGCTATACACCGAAAGACACCTCGGGCAGAAATACCGGGGCAGGCCAGGTCGCCGCGGTACTGAACACCACCGGCGCCTACTCGCTTACCCGGAACCCGCTGTATCTCGGCAACTTCCTGATGTGGGTGGCGGTGACGATGTTGACGGGCAATATCTGGTTTGTCGCCGTATTTTCGCTGGCCTTCTGGATCTACTACGAGCGCATTGTGTATGCAGAAGAGTCCTTCCTCCGGGCCAAATTCGGGGCGGAGTACCTGCTGTGGGCGGAGACGACACCGGCGTTCCTGCCGTCGTTTTCTGCTTACGCTCCGCCAACAATGCGCTTCAACTGGAGAAAGGTGTTGCGACAGGAGAAGAACGGGCTGTTCGCGCTGATGTTCCTTGTCTGCTTGTTCAGCCTGGTCGGCGATGCCGCCGAGGGTGAGTTTTCCGTAGCCGAGGAGCGCGCCACCATCATCGCAGCTGTGCTGGCGGGTCTCACCTATGCCACGCTCAAGGTCCTCAAAGACAGAACCACGTTTCTGGACACGCCGCTGGATGATCAATGACCCGCGAACGGCGCAACGAAACCCACAGCTGGCTTGCAAGACTCTTCCACTGGGGTTTTATCGTCGTGCTGGCCGTTGGACTGATACGTCAAATTGACGAGGTTGAAGAACTTGATGACGTGACTTTGCTGATCGAGGAAACGATTTTCGCCCTCGTCTTCCTCGTACTGTTGCTGTTTCGTTTTCTCTACATGACGTCACGGCGACGAGAGAAACTCCACCCGGGTCCAACGCCACGGCTGCTTCGAATCGAACGTGCCATTCATCTGGGCATGTACGTGAGTCTGTCCGCGTTGGCCGTGACAGGTCTCATGATCGGCGGCCTGTACGCGTCGACCATCAACGCGCCGCTGACGTTTGCTTTTGTGCTCTGGTCACACGAAGCCAGCTACTGGGTGAGCGTAAACCTCATCATTGCGCACGTGGCTTTTGCGATTTATCACCGGCTCCGCCGCGACGGCGTCTGGAGCTCGATGGTTCCGGTGTTCACGGAAAAACCGGAAGAAGCCCGCGCACAACGGACCCGCAAGCAGCGGGAGCCGGTCGCCAACAGCTCCTAGACAGCGACCGCGGGCAGATCAGCCCGCATTCGCCGAACTTTTTGTAAGATTCTCGCCGCTGGCGCGTCCTGTTGTTGAAATCTCGATAAACAGGAGCTCACATGACCACAACAGGAGTACAGCGTATGACGCGCCTAACCGGGGGTTTGGCGGGCTGGCGTAGTCAGCGCACAGCTCGAAAAAGGGAATTGATCGACGCGCTGAACGCGCACGCGGGGCTCATGATCGCCACCGCGATTCGCGTCCTTGGCAGTCTCCACGATGCCGAAGACGTGGCGCAGGATATCGCCGAAAAACTGCTGCGCTCACCACCGGTCGCCATCCAGAACTGGCCGGCCTACCTGAAAACCTTGTCGGTGAACCGGGCTATCGATCGACTGCGTAAGCGTCGACCGATTGAGGGCACCGACGACATTAGCGGCGGCAGCACACCGGAAGCGGAAGCGGAGGCGGACGAACGCGCCCGAGCGCTCAGGGACGCGGTCGCATCGCTCAAACAGCGTGACGCGACCTTGTTCAGCCTCTACTACCTGGCAGACCTTGGCCAGGCCGAGATTGGCCGACAGCTCGACATGACGGAAAGCGCGGTCGGCGTAGCCCTGCACCGAATCCGCCAACGACTCAGTGACCAGCTCCGGGCGCAGTTGCAGCTCGGCGAGCAGGAGTAAAACCATGAATGACACGACTCACACCAACGACAACGAACGTTTCCTGGAGCCTTACATCGCGTCGGCCCGTCAATCCGCTGACGATGAGGCTGTGGCAGAAGCCGCCGCGCGTCTGCGACAGGGTCTGCCGGCGAAGCCGGAGTCGAGAGCCTTCGGCTGGAACCCGCGTTTTGCGACAGCCGCGGTGTTGATCACGGGCCTTGCCCTCACGCTCAACCTGCTTGTTCCGGGCGGCAGCGGCACCGCGTTTGCCGAAGTCCAGGCCTGGTTCTCATCGTTCCAGACGGTGGATGTACAGACGACTATCGTGACCGGCGGTGACGAGCTGGTCAGCGTCCGGGTGCGGGCGAATGCAGACGGTGATACGCGAATCGAACAAGCCGGCATCGTACACGTGCTGAACGTCGACGCCGGGACCTTTTCGACACTGCTGCCCGGCAAGCGCTATTTCGATCAGCCGATCGAGCGATACCGCGAAAGCGACGCTAACGCCGAATGGGTGGAAAAGCTGAGAACGTTTCAGGGCGAAGCGGTGGCTTTAACGGAAACGCGTCTTATCGACGGACGTTCGGTAAGTGGCCACAGCCTTGTCATTGATGAGATCAAGCTGATCCTCTGGAGTGATGTTGGCAACAAGCAGCCTGTGCTTCTGGAAGGTCGCCTCCCGGGCGGATTGTTGCTGGAAACGCGCTTTGTGTTCGATACGGCCCTGTCACCGCAGCTGTTCACGGTGCCGGCGGACTTCCAGCCGGTAGCGCCTGATTAGGGGCGTTGGTCCCCGGCCGGTCATCGATCGGTCGGGGGTACCCGGCAAGGCCTGTCCAGCGTTAGGCTATACTGATTCCTGATCGACACCGCAGCATCGAAGGAGAACAACGTTGCCAGAGATCATCCCCTTAGGCTGGTTCCATACATTTATGGGTATTGTGGCGCTTGTCAGTGGGGCCGTGACCCTCTTCCGATACAAGGAAATCTCCTACCGTCGGCGCAGCGGCCAGATCTACCTGGTCACAACACTGGTGACCGCCGTTACGGCGCTCATGATTTTCCAGCACGGCGTCTTTGGCGTCGCACACATCATGGCCGTCGCAGCACTGGTCGCGCTGGCAACCGGCATGCTCGCAGAAGCGGTGCAGTTGTTCGGCAAGTGGTCAAGGCAGATTCAGGCCGTCAGTTTTTCTGCAACGATCCTGTTTCACTGCCTGCCCGCCGTCACGGATTCGCTGCTGCGACTGCCGGTCGGTGATCCGATCCTGACATCGATCAACGATCCCATCATGAAAATGAGTCACCTCGCCGTCTTCGTTCTGTTTCTCGTCGGCGTTGTTGTCCAACTTCGCTGGATCAGCCGCTCGCCGGCAGCTGCGTAAGGCGGCTAGGCAGCTTGGGCGTCTTGCTCAGTGAGTAGCTGGACGGCCGTCCAAACAAGCCAGCCAAACACGATCACAAACACCAGGCGGTGCGTGTGCGGCATCAGCCACAGTTCCAGGGCCTGACCAATCAGCGGGATGAAAAAGAGCCCGGCGGCAAAGTTCGCCGCACGTCGGGCTTTCGGGCTGGTCGTACTCACGTGCGCCAGTCGCGCCAGCGCGAACATCCACGCGGCCAGTCCCAGGCAGATCGCCAGGATGTGCGCGGTGGACAAGCCGGAAACACCGTCGGTCTCGTCGATGGGAATCGCGGTCAGAGCGAAACCCAGGCCGAACACGACCAACAGCGTACCGACCAGCTTGTCATTCAGAATGCGCCCGTAGGCATAGCCGAATACGGCCAACAGCAGGCCGACCAGCAGAAAGCCGATGAGGTTCCACCAGAGTCCGTAAGGTTTTCCCCGCGCACCCAATTTGCTGACATAGTCGTCAAACGTGTGGAAGTCGGCATCCAGGCCGCTAAAAACAACCAGCGCAATAGCGAACAACCCGACCGCTGCGAGTCCCGTGTAAGCCGCAAGCCGCCGCAGGGTTGTTGAGGAGTCCACGCTCAGTCCGTCCGTGATCGCAACGAGATTAATCGCTCTACGAGGACGATTCCGATGAGCAACAGGACAAGCTGCATCAGCAGACCAACCGTCTCGGCGTCAGCGATACCGCCAACCGACCCGAGAGAGAGCTCCCAGATAGACTCGCCGTACTTTGGCTTCATTCCCAGCCACGCCTGCACCCAGTTCAGCCCCACATGAAAGCCGGTTGGCATAGCGATACTGTCGGTTTTGAGCGCCATCCATGCGTAGAACAGCCCCCAGACTCCGGGGCCCAGCAGGTTCTCCGCCGCCAGCCCGTGATAGAACGCAAACGCTATTGACGTGATGTAGACGGCCGGCCGTACGCCCCAGGCCTGCAGCAACTTGAACAGGGGATACGAGCGAAATGCCACTTCTTCCATCAGTGCTAGGACGAACAGGATCAGGAAGGAGATGCCAAGCATGGCGAGTATGCTGTCGTGGTCGGAGCGATGAATCTCCAGCGACGTAAAAGTGACCATGACCACCATCATGACAGCGACAACGCCGATGCCTGCGCACAATCCCACGAAGAACTGCGAAGGAATCTTTGCGTGCAGGCGCAACCCGATACTTTCCGTCAGCTCGCCGTCCCAGGTCTTCAATCCCGCAATCAGAATCAGCATCGCAGCCAGCAGAAGGGCACCGGCGATAGGCGCGGCGGCTGTACCGAAGCCCGGCAACTGCAGGTGTCGAAGCCCGGTCAGGACCAGGAGGAAAAAAACCCAGAACGCGACGGCCTTCAGCACCTGTGCCAGCCGTTCCGGCTCAAAAAACCGATTCAGCGGCGGGCTCGACGGTGTCTGAAGCATGTCGTGGCATCCCGAAAACTGCGAACGGGCATTGTATCGGTATTTGTGGCGGATCGGCCGTGCAGGCAGCTGGCGCCCGCGTTATCGGGGCGTCGGTGGGTGTCGCGACCGCCGTTCAGGAAGCAGGCTTGACGTCGTATGTTGCGGCGAAATAGCGAGCGGCGGCCTGGCCGACGGCACGTAACACCGATTCCTCTTCTCGTCGAAACTCGCCAAACGGTCCACCGGATTCGTAGTACGCACTGAGGACAAAGCCGTCGTTTTCCTCGGAGGGCCAGACGACAGCCACGTCATTGAAGCGGGTTGGCATTGTCTCGGCCAGACCCGTGCCCGTCTTGTCACCGGCGAGCCAGTTGCCTGGAAACCCGGCTCGAAGTCGCGCTCTGCCGGTTGTGGTTTGTTGCATCCACTGACTCAGCGTTTGTTTGTTTATCTCCGACAGAAACTCGGTGAAGACAATGTGTTCGACGGTTTTGGTCATCGCCGCCGGACTTGTCGTATCGCGAACCTCACCGGGCGGTACGAGATTCATCGCCGGTTCGTAGCGGTCCAGTCGAGTCAGCGCATCACCCATTTGACGCACACGCGCGGTGAAACCACGTGGGCCGTCGATCAGCGAGAGCAGCAGGTTCGCCGCCGTGTTGTCGCTGTTCATTTGTGCGGCTTTGGCAAGCTCGGCAATCGTCATCTGACCCTTGTCGAGATTGCCCTGAGTGATCGGTGAGTAAGGCACGATGTCCTCAGCGGTGTAGACGACGGGTGTATCGAGCGACAGTCCGCCATCCTGTGCGTGGCGCAGCACCATGGCAACCAGCGGCAGTTTGAAGGTCGAACACATGCCGAAGCGTTCATCGATACGGTAGCCGAGTGGGCGGCGCTCGCTGATCGGCAGCAGCGCGACCCCCAGTCGGCCGCCGTGTGTGACTTCCAGGCACTGAATTTCATCGACAAATGCATGCGACGGCGAAGGGTTTGGCGATGCGTCGACGTTGCGGGCGGCGAGGCTTGCGATCCCGTACAACAGAAAAGACCGCCTATCGATCAATCCCGCAGCGGCCCGGCGTCGTGGTTTGTGAGTCATGTCCTCTCCCCGGACGTCAACGTTTCACGGCCATGCAGGATGCTGAGGAAATGTGGCAATCCGGTGGTCAGTTATCGGTCGTGCCGACCTTCCGCTGCTGGAGCTTCAGGCAATTGGGATCGATGCGGGTCAGGAAGTCTTCCAACTGTTGCTTCTCCTTGCGGTTCAGCGGCGTCAGGATCTCGCCGATGACCGTTGCCAGCGCGCCCTGCATACGGCTTACCGCCTTGCGCCCCCTGGCGGTCAAACGCAGCAGGCTGACCCGGGCATCGGACGCTTCCGACGCCCGGGCTATCAGGCCCTTTTTCTCCAGCGACTTGATCGCGCGTGTCATTTGCGACTTGTCGCGCGCCATCAGGCGGGCGACCAACTGAACCGGCGCAGGCTCTACATCGGCGAGTGTCATCAGGATCATGCCGCCGCCGGGACCCACATTTTCGGTATCGAATTCGGACGCCCTGGCGTTCAGCCCGCCGTGAATGCGCCGCATAAAGCGGTCGACCTGTATTGCGATTGTCGTGTCTTGCATAGCTTCCCGTAATAGTTGACTTTGTCCACTACTTTGCTGATAGTGGACAAAATCAACTTATCGAAACGGTCGCCACGCTTCAATTGCCAAAGCGTGATTCGGTTGCCGTACGTCGGCGGCATGGGCCCAGGGAGATTCAGGAATGACCACAGCAAAACAGACCGCGTTACGTGTTTCCTCGGTGCTCTGGGTGATATGGGGACTCGTGCACATGCTGGCGGGCTTTATCGTGTTGAGCGGTGATGCAACCGCCGGCTTTCAGGCAATCGCGGACGCGGTTGAGCCGAGCCTTTTGAGCAACGATTACCACGCGGCGGTCGGAGGCGTCCTGAACCAGCATGGGTGGAACCTCGGCTGGTTTGGCCTTGCCACGGTGATCGGTGCGATCTTTATCTGGAAGGCCAGCATGACGGCGATATGGGTAACCGGTTTGATCGGCGGTCTCGCTGACGTCGGTTACCTGCTGTTTGTGGATATACCCGGCTACGTCAACTTCGTCCCCGGCACCGTCATGACGTTGGTATCGGGTAGCGCCATCGCGTTGAGTTTCTGGGTCTGGCTGAGCAGCCCCAGGCTATCAACGCGGTAGCTCACTGCATCGTTTCGAGGAGGTAATCGTGAATAAGCCAATCGCAAAATCATCAATCACCCGAATCAGCGCTGTGCTTGTGCTCATCGCTGGCCTGTCGGTGACGCCGAGTCACGATACCCATGCCGAGGACGACCCGGCGGACCTCGCCTTTGAACAAGGCAACGTGCTCGTGATTTGCGGCAAGCCGGTAACCGGCGGCGAGCTCACATCGGACGCCTTTTTTGAGGGCTTTGGCGAGTGGATAACGCTGCTGCAGGAGAAAGCCAACGCGGGCGTCATCGCGCGCGCTCACTACCTCGATAATCTCAAGGACGGTGTGTTTATTGTGTTCGAAGGACCGGACCGGGCGCTGGCCCAGCAGCGGGCTGACGAGGTGATCGACGAACTAACGACGATTTACAGAGACATCGAAGGCGTCACTGACATCGAAATCTGTCGATCGCACCAGATCGGGCCGATTGCGGCGTTCCCTCGTTAGTTAATCCGCTTCCCTGTCAGCATCGCCTGGCGGACATCTGCGCCAGGTGATCCGCCACCGGGCCCATGCCCATGGCTTGCCGTCTTGCATCCAGGTTATCCGGGTCTTCACTTGGCTTGAGAGTGAGCTGACCGTCCACGCAGCCTGACTCAGGCTGGGTACCGTAGCGCTGCAGCCTCCCCTGGTTGACCGCAACCCGGTCCCACAAATACGCGTAGTTGCGCTTGCTGACACCGCCGGAGTCCAGATACGCGGCCATTCGGTCCAGTGCGTCCGCCTGGAACGCAACGTCGGTGTCGGCATGTTGCGCCAACAGCCAGGCTTGATTGGATGCGGCCTCGCCGAATCGTTCGATATCGATCCAGTCGTAAGACTCGAGCGCCTGTTTGATGAAAACACCGGAC
>JBCDJX010000124.1:0-9439 GCA_038747355.1 Pseudomonadota bacterium
CATCCCACGAGCTGCCATCCGGAATCAGGTCGATCATCGAGAGTCGATAGATGATGATGAAGTCGTCACCGACCGCCTCACGAGTTCGCGACACAATCTCTACGGGCAGTCGCATCCGGTTTTCGTAGCTGCCACCCCAGTGGTCCTGCCGCTGGTTGGTGTGCCGCACGAGGAATTCGTTGATGAAGTACCCCTCGGAGCCCATGATTTCGACTCCGTCGTAGCCGGCTTCGCGAGCGCGTGCCGCGCAGTTCACAAAGGCCTGGATTTGCTTCTCAACGCCCGCAGTTGATAACTCTCGGGGTGTAAACGGCGTGATCGGTGATCGAATTTTTGACGGTGCAACGGCGAAGGGGTGATAGGCGTAACGACCTGCATGCAGGATTTGCATCGCGATCTTGCCGCCTTCCTTGTGCACCGCGTCCGTCACGATTCGGTGCTTGGACGCCTCACCACGTGTCGACAGCTTGCCGGCGAAAGGCTTCACCCAACCGGCCCGGTTCGGTGCATACCCACCCGTCACGATCAGTCCGACGTCGCCGCGTGCTCGCTCCCGGAAATAGGCCGCCAGGCGATCATGCTGGTTCCCGTCCTCCAATCCTGTGTGCATCGATCCCATCAGGATTCTGTTCTTGATCGTCGTGAAACCGAGATCGAGTGGGGTAAAGAGGTGAGGGTAGTTGCTCAAACTGCTGCTCCGTTATGCCTTGGTGCTCGTACGCAAGGGTCGGAGACTGCGTTCGCCAGACGCCAACACAATCCTCGACAGACATCAGTGATGTGATCCAATGCGCTCTGCCCGAGCACGACGCGAAAACTAGGGCCTGAATTCAATAGCCAGCGCAAAGTTTTCAACCAAGGTCCGAATAGTATCCGATTCAGCCGAGTGTATGACGGCAACCAGACCACGATGGCTGTCGTTCAATACGCTGACCTCAGCGTCCAGTCCGGCTTGCCGAAGCCTGTCTGCCACGACGCGTCGTGTCGCCATTTCGCGCAGCGGTGGTTTGTGAATCTTGCCAACGGCTGTGACCGGGAGTGATTCGAGCACTTCCAGGTAAACGGGCGCCGCGGCGCGTTCAGGTATTCGCGACTTTGCCCACGCCTGCAACTCGTCAACATCAACCTGTGCGCCGGGCTGCAGCTGAATGTACGCCGCCGGTAATTCACCGGCGTACTCGTCCGGCTGTCCAATCGCGGCGGCGAGTGCGATGGCGTCGTGCTCCTCCAGCGTGTTTTCGATGCTGCCGGGGTCAATGTTGTGGCCGCTGCGAATAATCACATCCTTGGATCGCCCGGTAAGCCAAAAGTACCCGTCTGCATCCTGCCGGCCGAGATCGCCGGTGTTGAGCCAGCCGTCGGTGCTCAAACCGCTCTCTGCGTGTTGGTAATAGCCGGGGAATACACTGGGTCCGCGAATAACCACGGTGCCGATCTCGTCGACGTCGCAGAATCGCTGCACTTCTCCCTGCTCATCGAGTTCGGCGCAGCGGATTTGCAGATACGGGAGCCTCAGTCCAATCGAGCCGACGCGCTTTTCTCCACCGAGCGGATTCGTCGTGGCAACCACGGTGCTTTCCGTCAGGCCGTAGCCTTCGAGCAGCTCAACGCCGGAGTAGTCGACGAAATTGCGGAACAGGTCCGGCGACAAGGGCGCGGCACCAACCGCTGCAAACTTGAACGCGCTCAGATCAAGTCCGTCTTTCGGAATCGACATAAGAGCGCCGTAAATGGTTGGCACACCCGACATTGATGCGGCCTTGTGACGCGCGATGACTCGCCACAGATTTTCGACAACACCGGGGCCGCGAAATCCCATCGGCCCCAGCATCAGTTGAGCGACGCCGGAAAAAAAGGACGCCAGTCCCGTCGTGATGACGGCATTAACGTGAAACAGCGGTAAGCCGACAACCGCTTTGTCGCCCGCTTCCAGGCGCGTGATTCGCGAGATCAACCAGGCATTGAACACTTCGTTTTCATGCGTGTGTGGCGCCAGCTTCGGTATCCCCGTTGTTCCGCCGGTGTGAAACAACGAGGCAATATCCGCCGGGCGAACGTCGCGAGAAAAGACGAGTTCATCCCCGGGTTGACCGTCGCGTGCGTCCTGAAAGTGCAGGATCGGTTTTCCCTTGGGCGTTTTGGCCGGCAGCTCAGCAGGAGGGAGCCCGAAGTACGCCGAGGGGTCCACGCAAAGCACCGTCGTCACGTGTTCGAGTTGATCAGCAACCGCCACCACGGGATCCCACAGGTTCAGGCCGGGCAGTGGCGGCGTTGTGACGATGATCCTGGACTGAGCGGCGGCGAGAAGTTGAGCAATGGTCGCGGGCTCAAGCAGCGGATTCACTGCATTGACGATCCCTGCGGTCTCCGCACCCCAAATGACATCATGGGTTTCCGGAAGGTTTGGCAGGATGTAAGACACGACGTCGGCCGCGCCCACGCCCAGGGAATGCAGCAGGTTCGCTGTCTGCGTCACCCGGGACAGCAGCTCATTGAAACTCACGGCGTGTGGCTGTTCGTCCGCGGATCCGGACGGCAGGAACAGCAGCGCCGGCAGGTCGGTAAACTGTTTTGCCGAGCGCCTGATCACGTCGTAGGTGCTGATTTCCGGGCAGTAGTCGCGCCAGGGGACCTGCTCGATGTTCTCGATGTCTTGCTGTGTTTTGATCAAGGGAAGTTCTGACACGTTCTTCTCCACGTAGGTCGGACACAGAGACCAAGGGCGTTCTTCCCAGCCTCTCTGGTGACGGGTGATGAAAAAAGATGGCCGGCGTGTTGCGCCGGCCACGGGTTCAAAGGGAGGCCGAACGAATGTTCTGTTCTGGCTGTGGGTCGACCCTTAGAACCAGACGCTCAGCTCCAGGCCGTAGGTCCGGGGGAGGCCTACGACGCATCGCTGCGGCGTTTGCAGGTTGCTGGTGCCGTTCAACTGTCCACCGAACGGTTGATCAAAAATGGCGGTGCAATACTCCTCTTCTGTGAGGTTTTTCCCCCACAAGGTAAGGCGCCAATTTCCGTTTTCGGCCGCAAGACCCATGCGCGCATTCAGAATCGAGTACGCGCTTTGAATGGACTGGGGATTGTTGTTGGTGTTCGCCCCGAGGTTCTGATCGCCGATGTGCTGCATTTCGCCGCGCAGGAAGTACTCGAGGTCTCTGCTGCCGAGTGAGTCCTTCCAATCGATAACCAGCGAACCCTGCACGTCGGGTGAAAAATGCGCTTCACCGCCGGTCAGGTCCTGCACCGGACCGCCGGGCAGGGGAGAGGCATTCTGGTAATCGAGAAACTCCGAGTCGAGATATGACAGGCCGCTCATGACGGTCAGTTGATCAAGCGGTGCCCAGATCAGGTCCGCTTCAATGCCCTGTTGGCGCAACTCCCCAACGTTTCGGGTGATAAAGGAGATGCCGTCAAAGGCGCGATCCTGGTAGTCCTTGAGGTCCATCCGATACGCCGTGATGTTCGCCTGCAGCGTGTTGTCCAGCAGCTGGCTCTTAATGCCGATCTCAAAGTTGTCGGAGGTCTCAGCTTCAAAGACACGTTGATCCGGCGTCAGGGCTGGGAAGGTGCCCTGGGTGTTGAAGCCGCCACCTTTGTAACCGGTCGAGTACGTTGCAAAGAGCATGACGTCGTCATTGGGGAACCAGCTCGCGTTAGAAAAGTAGGTGACCTGGCTCTCGCTGATCGCGGTGGTCGGCAGTGCTTCGGCGGCGCGTATGCCCAATGCGGTTACGAACGGGTTATTGACCGTGCTCGTAAACGCGCCGTCCTTCTCCTCGTCCGTCCAACGCAGGCCCGCGGTAAAGGCCCACTGATCAGAGGGGCGCCATGTCCCCTGCCCGAACACCGCGTAGCTTGTCAGATCCTGCGAAAAGTCGCCGACCGCTGCGCCTTCCTGCTGTCCGGCGGCGCAACCCTGTGCGGCGGGCAAACCGGCAAGGCCGGCCACAACCGGGATACAAAACTGGGCGCCGAGATCGGAGTTTTCGAAAATCTCGTAGCTTTCATCGTAGAAGTAAGCGCCGACGACATAATCGAAGTTCCCCTCGGTCGGCGACAGCAGCTGGATCTCCTGGCTCAGCGTATCGTTGGCAAAGTCCTGAGTCCTCGGGAAGAGTTGAACCGGGAGTCGCAGCGAGCTGCCGAAGTTGTTCGCCTCCCAGTTGCGTACCGACGTAATTGAACGCAGCGTATGTCCCGACGCGAGATCGAAGTCCGCGTGCACCGACACGCCCCACTGTGAGTCATCGGAAAAGTCGCGATGGTCCTGGTAGATGTCATGATCAAACGGGTCGGCAGACGCATCGAGCAATTCATCGCGTGCTTCAGGACCAAAAAGCGCCGCGATCGTGCCGGCAAAGGCCGGTGACGGAATCGTATCCGCCAGCAGCTCAACGGTCTGGCCGCCGTAGTTGATTTCCGAATAGTCGGCCGACACCTTCAGAGCAAAGCGGTCGTTTACATTGAAAAGTGCTTTACCGCGAAGCACGAGATCGTCTCGTGCACCGTATTCGTCGCCGTTCAGGCGATTGGTGCCAAAGCCACCCCGGTCGGAGTATTGTGCGGCAAAGCGAACGGCCGCGTCGTCGGACAGGACACGATTGAGCACCACGCTGCCGAGATACGCATCCGGGCTGCCGGTGCCGACGGTGAACGATGCGCTGTTGGCGTCGAGCGACGGATCGTTGGTTCGGATATTCAGCGCGCCGGCGGCGGTATTGCGACCGAACAGGGTGCCCTGCGGTCCGCGCAGAACCTCAACGGCCTGGATGTCCAGCAGATTTCCGAGGACGGAACCGGGTCGCGGGTAGTACGCCTCGTCAATGAACACGCCGACGGACGGCTCGATGCCGGCATTGCCGACGGATCCGACACCGCGAATCTGGATTCGCGCATTGGTTAACTGGCTGGAACTGGGCAACAGGAAGTTGGGCGAATAGAGCGCAATGTCCTGCAGCGTCTGCACACCGGATTCTTCAATGAAGTCCCCGGAGTACGCCGAAATGGAAATCGGCACGTCTTGCACGTCCTGCTCTCGTTTCTGCGCAGTGACCGTTATGACTTCCAGGCGATTGTCGACGTCATCAGTGTCGCCACTGGACGTTGAATCCGATTGTGTCCCGGCAACCGGGCCGAAAACGGTCATCGTCGCTAGCGCGATAGCTGACGTTAGATTGGTTTTGAATGTCATTGTTATCCCCCCTATGCTCCGAAGGTAGCGCGTTGGAGGGGGATTTCTGCCAATATGTTGGCAATTCAAGGGTCATGGGCGATCGCAAACCGAAACGTGGTGTGCAGCACGAAGCCGAGATGTCCGCGGAGGTCATCGATATTCTTCGCTCTCACGGGACTCGGCGGGCGTACAAGAAGAACCAGATCGTCGTGTCGATCGGCGATGATTTCGAGAACCTCTTCCTGATTGAGAGCGGTCGGTTTTCCTATTCGATCATGAATGCGCAAGGCGACGTGTCGATTTACGGCTACAAGGCCGCGGGTTCGACCTGGGGGCTGACTGCGGCAATTGCGGAGAAACCGGCTGCGTTTCTGTTTGAAGCGGTCGAAGACAGTGCACTTACCTGCGTTCATCGCAGCGCGCTCTGGTCACTCATCGACAGCGACCCGGTGGTGCGACGTGGCGTGATCCTTGGCCTGGGTTGGGCTGTCAGACAGGCGATTTCGTTCGCGCACAGCCAGCTCACGTTGCCGCTCAAAAACCGCTTGGCGAAGTTTCTGCTGGAGAATGCTGACGAGGACAATACGGTCGAGCTATCGCAATCCATCCTCGCCCGGAATGTCGGTGTGTCACGATACGCACTCGGCACGCAGCTGCAACGGCTAAAAAATCAGTCGCTGATCGACATCGAGTATCGGCGGATTCGCTTACTCGAGCCAGACCAACTGGCCAAAATAGCGGTGACGCTCTAGCGGGGTCTGCAGATTGCCAAGCGGATGGCAGTTTTGTGCCAACTCGCCGGTCTAAGTTGCGTAAAAGGAGGCGATACGATGCGCAGAGCTGTGCCCTTTCTTGCAGGGATTACGACGGTGCTTTTGCTGGCAGGCTGCGCGCCTGTTAAAGGCATGTCGAATCCCGATCGCCAGGCTATCGCCGACCAGGTCACTGAATACGGGCGACTTTGGGACCTGAAAGACGCCGATGGGGTGTCCCGACTGTTCACTGAAGATGGCGTGATGGAATGGCATCTCGCCGGTGCGCAACAGCAGCCACCGCTGGCCAAAGGTCGCGCGGCTATTGCGCAGTATTCCCGCCAGGCGCACGAAGTTCGGCTCGCCGGTCGGCAATCCCGGCATCATTTTTCAGGGCTGGTTTTCCATGAACTCAGCGAAACCGAGGCGCTTACGGAGCACGTCTTTATGGTGACCCACGTCATTCCCGGGGAGCCACCGGTTCTCGTTGCGTCGGGACTCTACCGGATCAACTGGCAAAAGACGGGCGAGGCGTGGCTCATGACCCACCGAAAGCTCCATGTAGACCGTTGAGACGCTTGCCGTTGGCGACGTAAATCGGCATCGCTAAGCCGGGCAGATCGGCCACTTCGTCCAACACGTGTCCGTGTTGAAAAACAACCCGCCTGAGTGTTCCCCGCTAGGCCGTTCGCCGACCGAGGATGTCCTAAGCGCGGTCGCGATTTCCGCTCATCACTGCCGATCTTTCGCTGACGACCAACCACGGTCGATCCTGTCGCGGCAGCATTCAACCTGCCAACCTCTGGCGCTTGATCCGGCGCATTTCGATCGAAACGGCAGCGCATTGGCGGCCCGTGCTCGCATCCGCTGAGACGAAAGCGCCGTCGAACGGTGATTCCACGTGACGCCAGAAAATTGGTATGACCAATTTATCGACTAAGTTCTGATTGCTTGGTTGACACCTGTTATGACAGGTGAGAGTCTATCCACTGCAGGAAGGTGCGGCTTCGGCGAGAGTTCGTTGATACGCCCCGGAGTGGCTCTTCCGAAGAAATGCCGACGTACTAGGGGGTGCGTTGGCCAATAAACCAAATCACGCAGCTGTCCCGGGGGGGTACACCATGCGGATCAATCACGCTTTCGAGTGTCTGCCTGGCACTCCCGTTTGTGTCCAGCTGCACATTGCCGGCAGCAATGCCGTTCACCCAAGTCTGACGTCAACCGCATTTTCATCGCGGACCGTTCCTGTTGAGCGGGATCTAAGTGGGAGTTCAGAGTCATGAGTCATAAAGTCATTTTCTATGCCGTGTTGTTCGCAACGCTTGCGGGTTGCGGCAGTGACCGGGATAGCACACCTCGTGTGGAGGGCTCCAACGGAATCGCAACGATCAGCGGTGACGCCGTTGTCGGTGGTACCTTGTCGGTATCGATCGCCGACAGCGATGGTGTCCAAGCGGGCAGCGAGAGTTTCCAATGGGTGTCGGACGGCTCCGCTATCACCGGAGCGACGTCGACGACCTACGAACTAACTAGCAACGAGGGTCGCGCGTCAGTTTCGGTCATTGCTCGTTACACCGACAATGCGGGTCTTCGCGAAACCGTCCAGTCGGCTTCCGTCGTGATTCAGGCCGCGTTTAGCCTCAGCGCGGTCTACGTGCACGGACTCGTAGACGGTGCGGTCTGCGAGATTTCTGCAGTCGACGCGACCGGTGTGGTTGTATCTCCTGCACTGGGTTCTGGCACGACTGCCGGCGGTTCGGTCAGCTTTGGCGATTTGGTTCCGGTCGACGGCGCCGCGTTCATTTCGTGCATCGGTGGCACCTACATCGATGAGGCGACGGGTGCCACGCTGGATGCACCGCCGACACGGGCGGTTGTGGATGTTGATGGTAACGCCACTTTTACTGTCTCACCGCTCACCGAAATCGCCACGCAACTCGCGGAAGCGGCCGGTGATCTGAACACGGCTATCTCGACCTACAATGCGGCAACCGCCGTCAACTTCGGTATAGGTGGAGACATCACTCTAATCGCTCCCACTGACCTGGCGGCCGCAGTGGCGACCAACGACAACGCCGGACGCTACGCCACTGCGCTTGCACTGATTTCCCAGCTGGACGCAACAGATTCGGCCGCTACAGCTGCAGACGTCATCAACGGAATCGGCACCGACCTTGTCGATGGCACGTTCGCCCAGTCGACCGTCGATGATTTCAATGCGGCCGTCATGAATCTAGCGATGTCTCCGGTGGCTGGTAACCTCGACAGCAATGCGCTTCTGGTTGTGCAAAGCGCGATCAACAACGCGCCGGAACCGGCAGTTTTTGATGGCCTGAGTGCGACCATCCCGAATGATCAGACAGACGCTCTGACAGGCACGGTTACCGTGACAGACGTGAATTTCGGTGAAGATCAGATTGTCGCGCAGACCGATGTTCAGACGACGTACGGAACCTTCAGTATTACGGAAGGCGGTATCTGGACGTACACGCTGAATACAAGTGATCCGGCGGTCGACAGCCTGGACGTTGGCGGATCGATCAACGACACGATCGTATTGACGTCGGCTGATGGCACCACGGCCACTCTCGTTATTCGCATAACTGCGCTGACCCAGGTCGTAGAGATCACTAACACCATCAACGGTGACACCGGCGAACTGCGCCGTGACCTGGATCCGCATCTGCTACAGGGAAGGCTCAAATTTGAATTCCTGAAAACGGTAGCACTCGCTGATGACGGCAATGAAAAGGACGCCTACATCACCTTGTACGGCTCGTCGGGCAGCTCGTCGGAATCGCTCGTCGATCTACGCATACAGGGCAATGCCACCAACGAGGACGGCAGCCCCAGAGCGCCGCGTTTCCTGGTGCGCAACACGGACAACGCCGCGTACCCGGGCGGCATCATCGAAGCGCCGTTTACACCCAATGAGTGGTACGACATCGAGATCATCTGGGACATGTCGCAAACCGAGCAGATCACCATCCTGATTAACGGCGAGCCACTCGGCGGGGGAGCCTTCTCCACGGCCGCTGTTGTTGACAGCGACTTCGTCGACCTGGATCAGTGGTTCAGTGAGGGTGTTGAGCGTATCCAGTGGCGCTTCGGTGATAACGGCACCGTGATCCCGTTCGGTTCGTACTTCGTCGACAACATCGAGATTTACTCCGACACCGCAGGCACGATGCTGCAGTTCTCTGACGATTTCGAAAGCTACACCGTCGGAGATTCTTTCTCTGGTTCCACGGACTACCCGAACTCTGTGGATGCCAACGTCTCGGTCTTTGATGCGGGCGCGGGCGGCGGAAACACGCCGGCAGCGTTCTTTAATCTCGTCGGTGCCATTAACAGCGACAGCACGGATGTGTTGATGGACATGGTGACGATCATCGACCCGGATGCCGGTGAGGATTTGCTGGTTGAGCAAAACGGCACGGCGACGCAGTACGGCACGTTCTCCATTCTTCCGTCCGGTACCTGGGAGTACACGCTCGATACGACCGATCCGACA
>JBCDJX010000125.1:0-9162 GCA_038747355.1 Pseudomonadota bacterium
CCGAACATGGGCAACTTCCGCCAGCTGCATCGTGAGGACGGGCTGCAGGGTGAGGAATTCAATTTCGGTGCGCACCATCGCAGCGAGGACGGCACGCTGTTCTTCGGTGGCCTGCAGGGCTACAACGAGTTCTAGCCCGAACGCCTCACGGCCAATGCCGCCATTCCGCCGATTGTCCTGACCGGCTTTTTCCTCGGCGGCGGCGGCAAAGAGAGCGTGCCGGAAAGCGGTGTCGTCGATCTCGACTACCGCGACGACAGCATTTCATTTGAGTTCGCTGCACTGGACTTCTCATCGCCGCAGAACAACCGCTACCAATACAAGCTCGAGGGATTTGACGAGCAGTGGATTGACCTCGGTCATCGTCGCCGAATCACCTACACCGACCTCGATGACGGTACCTATGTGCTGCGTATCAAAGGCGCCAGCGCCGACGGCGTCTGGAACCATGCCGGCATCGCTCTGCCGGTCACGGTCGCCCCTGCCCCCTGGGATACCTGGTGGGCCTACTTCGGCTACGTTGCCGCCTTCCTGCAGATTTGCGTGTTCTTCTGGCTCGGCCACCGTCGCAAGATCCGCCGCGAAGAGGAATACAGCGAGCGACTGGAGCGCGAGGTTAATGAGCGCACCAATGAACTGGCGCAGCGCAGCGAAGAACTGGCCTTGCTGAATGAATCTCTCCACCAGAGCAGCCTCAGCGATCCGCTGACCGGCCTGCGCAACCGTCGCTTCGTGTTTGAGGAGATCTCCAAGGACCTGCAGCGTTCTGCGCGCAACCAGGTTGCGGAACGCACCGGTATCGATATGAGCAATGCAGCTGACCTGGTGTTTATGGTGATCGACCTCGACAATTTCAAACCGATCAACGACACCTACGGTCACGCCGCCGGCGACCAGGTGCTGCTCGAGATTCGCGACGTCCTGTTGTCGACCTGCCGCCGGTCGGATCATGTGGTCCGCTGGGGTGGCGATGAGTTTGTCGTCGTCGCGAAGCAAAGCCGTCCGGGCGAAGCCCAGGCACTGGCTGAGCGTATTCGTTCGCACATCGAGCGTTCGGACTTCGTGCTCGAGGATGGCCAGATCGTCCGCACGACCTGCTCGATCGGTTTCGTTGCCTTCCCGCTGTTCAAAGGCCATGCCGAGAAAGCCAGCCTGGACGAGGTCATCAACATGGCGGACGACCTGATGTACGAGTCGAAGCGCCAGCGCAACGCCTGGGTCGGCCTGCTCGGTATTGATGAGGCAGCCGCCAGCCGGGGCTTCAACACCGACAACATCGAACCGACGTCGATCCTGTTCCGGGCGCGCCACGCCGGCAACCTTAAGGTTGGCACCGGGAAGTTTCCATTACTCGACAAACCGGAGGGCGTCGCATGAATTTGACACACGCATTATGTGACGCGGTTCACACCCTGCAGAAACTCGTCAAGCTGACCTGCACCTCCGCCGAATCAACGAATGTTTTCAAATATAAGCCACAAATGGACTTGGGCACGGGCATCGCCCGCTCTAACAGAGAGAACACGATGAACTACTGGAACGGCATTACCAAGGCACTGCTTCTGACAGCAAGCATGATGCTGGCATTGGCAAACACCGCACTGGCAGAGGATCAGGATATCGAGCTGCTGGTTAGCTACTCGGTTGCGCTCAACTACAGCCAGGTGGAAAGTATCAACGCGCTTGGCGGCACCGTCACCCGCGACTTCGACGGTATGCGCATGCGAAAGGTCGTTGTTCCAGCCGACAAGGTTGACGAATTGCGCGATCTGCCGGGCGTCCGTTTTGTCGCCAACGACAAACCGATCGAAAGCCACTCGACGAGCCAGACCGTCAAGCTCCGCTCGATCGCTATGCGCGCCGGCGGCACCAAGGCAACCTACATGCGTTCGCAGGCCGCTCCGAGCAACGTGGCTGTCGCCGTCGTCGACTCCGGTGTTGCTAACCACCCGGATCTCGACGTCAAGGGACGCCTGGACTGCTTCTGGGGTTCCAATGCGCTGTCGATCGTGTCCACCACACCCTGTGTCTCTGCCATCGATAACGATGTCACCGGCACCTTCGCGGACAACTTCGAATCCGAGGACTACAAGAACAGCGACGGATCATCGTCGTGGCTTGGAACGACCTGGATCGAGCACGGCGACGACGGTCACGTCTCCCACGGTGACATCGAGATCAAGATTGAAAGCTCCAAGTGCTTCGACAATGCGGTCGCTCGTCGTGAAGACGATGACGACGATGATGACGATGACGACGATGACGACAACGAAGGCAGCTGCCTGCTGTTTGACGAAGCCGAAGACGGCGCCTGGATCGGCCGTGAGGTCAACCTCAAGAAGGCCGCCACCGCGTACCTGACGTTCGACTACAAAGTCTCCTTCGATGATGACGATGGTGCCTTCGCGCTGGATATCTCCACCGACGGCGGTTCGAGCTGGACCAACAACGTCGCGGTTTACGATACGGAAGGCACGACTTACGGCGAAGCCGTTGAACTCACGCCGTACCTGACCGGTGAGACCATGTTCCGCTTCCGCGCGGTTGTCGATGACGACAACGAAGACATCAAGTTTGTCGTTGACAACCTGTCGATCGCTGTCGAGGGCTATGACAGCTTCGACCCCTTCGGTCACGGCACGCACGTCGCAGGCATGATTGCCTCCACCGGCGCCTCGTCGGGCGATTCCTTCACCGGTGTTGCTCCGGGCACGTCAATCTACTCGCTGCGCGTGTTCGACGAAGCCGGCATCGGTTACACGTCGGACGCCATCGCTGCACTGGATTTCCTGCTGCAGTACGGCAGCGCGATGAACATCAAGGTCGTTAACCTGTCGATCGGCAAAGCGTTGGAAGAGTCCAACCAGACGGATCCACTGGTGGTCGCCGCTGAAGCACTGTGGGACGCCGGCTTTGTGGTCGTCACCTCGGCCGGTAACTTCGGCCGCGACGGCAACTTCACCATCACGAGCCCGGGTCACTCACGCAAGCTGATCACGGTTGGCTCACTGACCGACAACGGCACGCCGAACGACTTCTCGGACGACTACGTTTCCACGTACTCCTCACGCGGCCCGACGCTGATCGACCACGTCGTCAAGCCGGACCTGATCGCCCCGGGTAACCGCGTTATTTCGACGACACCGGGCCAGAGCCGCCTGAAGCGCGACATGCCGGATCGTAAGCCGGACTGCGGCGTGGTCTGCTCGGAAGCCTACTTCTCCCTGTCGGGTACCAGCATGGCAGCCGCCTCGGTCTCCGGCGCCTCGGTACTGCTCCTCAACCAGGACCCGATGCTGTCGCCATCAACGGTCAAGGCCCGCCTGATGCGCTCGGCGCGCAAGATTACCGCCGACCCGGTCAGCTCCGGCGCCGGTGTACTCGACGTGAATGCCGCACTTGCCGAAACCGGCGTCGTCAATGGCCAGGCACTGTCTCCGCTGATGCGGCGCGTGCCGGAAGCCCCGAACGCCATCTTTGTCGAAGATACCGCGCAGCTCTGGGGAGACCAGACCTGGAGCGCCGCCTTCATGTGGACTGACGCCTTCATGTGGACCGATGCCTTCATGTGGACCGACGCCTTCATGTGGACCGACGCTTACATGTGGACGGATGCCTTCATGTGGACTGACGCCTTCATGTGGACCGATGCCTTCATGTGGACGGATGCCTTCATGTGGACCGACGCCTTCATGTGGACCGACGCGGTCAAGAACGACACGCCGCTGCTCGAAGTCAGCAGCCAGTCCGCCACAATCGACGACGACTAAGGCGACAACAAGCAGCAATCTTCAAGCCCGGCTCAGGCCGGGCTTTTTTTTACCCGTTATCAGCCGGCCTCGCCGTCGACGCGAGTCAGTTCGTCCAGTGAGAAAGACGCCACGGCGCCCTCGATAGCCAGCCGATAAGCCTCCACATGCGGCGTTTCCATATGCGCCAGCCAATGCTCTCGGGACGACCAGGTCTCGTAGAACAGGAAATGAGCGGGATCGTCATTGTGGGTGTGCAGGTCGTAGCGAATACACCCCGCTTCTGCGCGGGTCGGCGCGACCAGTTCCTTTAGTGCCTTATGCACACGCTCGGCCGCATCAGGATGCGCGTGGATATGCGCAACAACAAACAGCTCGCTCATGGGTTTACTCCGGGTCGGGATTTGCCGCCAGCATAGGCCAGCTTAAGCCAGAGCGACAACCTGCGGTCTTTCTTGCGCCACCGACGGATACCGCCGGCAGAGACCGGACGCAGAAGGTTCTACAGCGAGCGCACGTACCGAAGCAAGGCCTGCCGATCCTCGAGATCCAGCCGGCTGAATCGATCACGTGCTGTGCGAGATTCACCGCCGTGCCACAAAATCGCCTCCTCGATCGTCCGGGCACGTCCGTCATGCAGGAAGCCACGCTCGGGAAAACGCTGCTCGACGACACCAAGACCCCACAGCGGCGCCGTTCGCCACTCCCGGGCATCGGCTGCACCGCTCGGGGATGCGAGATCGGCACCCATGTCATGCACTGCGAGATTGGAAAACGGCCAGGCAACCTGCCGGGAAAATGTTGCGTCGTCGTGCTCTCCGGTCAACGACACCGACACATGGCAATCGCTGCAGCCCACCACGCCGAACAGGTCCTGGCCTCGTTGCGTCGCACCCGGACGGCGATCCGGCACACCGAGAAAACGCACGTAATCCACCAGGGCGGCCAGTTCGCCGTCGCTGATCTCTTTATCGCAGTGCGCGCATCGGGCACCGGAGTCGATACCCATATCGTTGTGCAGCGCAGCCGCTACCTGGTCGACGAGGGACACGTGGCTGCTCTTCCAGCCAAACCTGGCGATTCGTCCCTGCGCGTCGCGCAGCAGCCGGCCGCTGATGCCGTCGCGATTAGCATCGTCGGGATCATCAAAGCTCGACAGGAAATCGGGGCTGGCCTGCTCCAGCAGCCCCCATCCGAATAACAGTGGCGCGATCCGGAGTTCCACCTCGAAGGTTTCGCCCTGGCGGCCAACCGCAAACGCCCTTGGCTGTCGGAGCTCAACGACGCTCCCGTCGGCGTAGATAAACTCACGTGCGTCGTATCGAAGCGTGACCCGCCCCTCGGGCAGGCGTTCGGCAACGTGGCGGGTATTGACCTGCTCGCCGTAAACCCGGCGCGCGTCTGAGTCACCCGCCTTGACGACAAACACCGGTGACGCATCCCAGTCGTCGGCGAACGGCGATGTCTCGACGTGGCAGGCAGCGCAGCGCGTCGCGTCGAAGTCCGGTCCAAGGCGTCGCTCACGATCGGCCGACCAGTCGCGGTGGTAAATCGCTTTACCGTCGGCCGCCAGCAGACCGGCGACATCGAGCAGCGACTGCTCGTCGCGGCTCGCCGCGTCGTAACTCAGATGCAGCCCGCCCGGCCGCAGCCGGGGGCTCATATGGATGTCGATAAGCTGATTGTCCGGATCGTCGTAACGCGTCGGCAGCCCGGTCGCATCGATCGGGTTGCCGCCAGGCATCACGAGCAGCGCGGCCATCAGCAGTGCCGCGCTGCGCATTCGGGATCTGGGCATCAGGACCGCTTAGGTGATTTTGAATTCACCCTTCATGACGGACCAGTGACCAGGAAATGAACAGAAAAACATGTAGGACTTGGACGCGTCGAGGCCGTCGAGGCTGAAGGTCACGCTGGTGCTTTCGCCACCGCCGACTATCGATGTTGCCGCGATGACGCGAGCGTCATCACTGTTGACGTAGTCGCCGTCCAGGCCGGCGGACATCCCTTCAGTCGCCACCGGCGTCATGTCGTCACTCAGGGTCAGGACCCAGTTGTGTCCCATGGACATCGCGGGCAGTGATCCTGTGTGCGTCAGCGTGACGGTGACTTCATCGCAATCCGCCGAGACCTCAACGGTGGATTTGTCGTACGCCAGACCGTCACCCGCACTGATTTCAACCTCGCAGTTTGCGTGCGCATTTGCTGCCAACAGCGATACGGCGATGAGCATGAAACGCGTGTGGTTAGCCGCCATAATTTTTCTCCCGGTAAAACTCTCAACTGATGTTAATGAGAATTATTTTCATTTACAATGCGGAGTCAAGCGGGACATTACGTATTGCGCGACATTTTTTCATGGAGCTGAAGATGGCAAAACTCGCGAGCCTGGTGGCTATCGGTGTTTTCGGTATCGCCCTCACCGCCCTGGCGGATGACCAGGAAGACACGACGTCAGAGCGACAATTCACCTACGCATGGCCGTACCTGGAAGACGACGCCATGAAGCCGCGCGGTGGAACAACCCGCGGCCCGGCGCTCACTCTGGACACGACGCCCGGCGAGCAATGGCTGGCCCTGCAGGCGCCGGAGCTGTCCACTCAGGAACGCGACCGTCGTGCAATTCTTGCTATGGCAGGCGGTTATCGCGCCTCGTTCGACTTCATCGAAACCGTGGGATTCGTGCCGGACTACGTCCCCAAGCGGCCGTACCAGTCCTGGGGCACGGAATATGTGTACGTCGTTGAGGATCGAGCGGATTTTATCAGCCTGCAGCACATCCTGGTGATGACCTTCCTGAATGACAACGATGAGCTTGTCGGTCCGATGGTGGTCAAACACTGGCGCCAGGATTGGCAATACCAGGACACGGAGTTGCATGTGTACACCGGGCACAACACCTGGGAACGCGTCGAACTGACGGCGGACCAGGCGGCTGGAACCTGGTCGCAATCCGTTTTTCAGGTTGACGATTCACCGCGCTACCAGGCCATCGGCCGGTGGCAACACGATGCCAACTACTCCAGCTGGCTCAGCGATGAAACCTGGCGACCCCTGCCCCGTCGCGAATTCAGCGTGCGCGATGATTATCACGCCCTCGTCGGGACCAACCGGCACACCATCACACCAACGGGCTGGGTCCACGAGGAGGACAACCTGAAGGTCGTTCTCGACGACAACGGGGAGCTGGCTGGCGAGACGCCATACCTGGCCCGCGAGGCGGGCTTCAACCGCTATGAACGTGTGCTCGATCACGACTTCACCGCGGGCGATGACTATTGGGAACTGACCCAGCCGTTCTGGTCGGACGTCAGAGCGGCCTGGACTGCACTGTTCGCAGAGCAGGGATCGCTGACATTGATGGATTCGTACAACGACCAGAGCTTGTTCATGACCATGTTCATGTTTGCCGGCAATATTTCAGACGAAAATCCCTACGACGCTGACGCCGGTCGCTCCTTTATTGATCAAACGCTGAGCGACTTTCTCGCCAACTGATTGCCGTGCTGCTGACGCTTAATTTTATCGGCTTGCTGTACGCCGCCTGCGTGGCGTTTTTTCATTCCGGCCTGAAACGAACGCAGCTGGCGTGGGTTCGCGAATCCGGCTTTGGACGACCGGGCCTGCAACTTGCGGCCTGGGGCCTGGTTTGCCTGAGTTTGCTGGTATCAGCCGCCAGCGTTGGCCTCGAGTTCGCGATCCCGATCGTGATCGGTGTCGCCGGTGCCGCAGGAATTCTCAGCCTGTTGGTGGCGACCTACTGGCCGAGCTGGCATTTGCGCAGCGGCGTCGCCATGCTGGTCCTCGGTGCTGTCACGACGCCGATCGTTGCGGTGGCAGGATGAATCGCCAGACGATGACCGTTCGCCCGGTGTTTGAAGAGCTGATTGTAGCTGCCATGGACGCCGGGGCCGTGTCCGGCTGCCGTTTGAGACTCCGCCTGCAGACCTCGGAGGCACGCCTGTGATCTGGGCCATCCTGCTCGCTGTCGTGGTATTACTCGGCTGGGCAAGCTGGAAAAAACCCAGGCTCACCAGTAGCATCGTGTGGTCGCTGACGGCAACGGTGTTCGGCACAGCGGCACTGATGCTGACTTTGCCACTGAGTGTGAAGTACATGGCGTTGTGGTTTTCCATTCTTACGCCGGTTATCTGGGCTGCTGCCATGTTCTGGTGTCATTGGGACAAACGACCGTATCGGCCCGTCGTCGGGCTTGTCATGCTGACGATTATCGGCGCGGCCGCCGCCTGGCAGATACCTCCGCCAGCTTAATTCGCTTCATCCACCGGGAGACGTCTTCGTGGAACGTGATCGTCGAGTCAGGATCTACAACGCGCATTCATGGACCGGGATCAGCCTGGGGCTGTTCCTGTTCACGGTCTGTTTCACAGGCTCCGTTGCCCTGTTTCACCACGAACTGCAATCCTGGGAAGACCCGGCGCGACGTCTCGCCATGCCTGAGACACCGATACCGGTGCAGCCGCTGGTGGATGAGTGGATCGGCGAACACGATCCGGCCAACGTGACTTTTCTCGCGGTACACATGCCGGACTACTACGAGCCGTATTACATCGGCTTTGCGAATGTACGCCCCGCCGAAGATGAACCCGCCGAATTCCAGAGCATTCGCTGGGATGCAACGAGCGGCGAGATCCTGCCAAACCGGGAGGACGGATTGTCGACCTGGCTGCTGGATTTTCATCGTGACCTGATGTGGCCGGACTCGCTCGGCGGCCGCCAAATCGGTCGAGGTATTGTCGGGATCGCGGGCGTCATCATGCTGCTGTCGATCATCACCGGGATCCTGACCCACCGGAAAATCCTCAAAGAGTTTTTCACTTACCGCACAAAAAAGACGGTTCGCGTGAAGTGGAAGGACGCGCATAACTTCCTGGGTATCTGGAGCCTGCCGTTCTCGACGATGATCGCGTTTACCGGCGCCTGGCTCGGCATCGTGGTTCTTTTGCTGCCAATAACGGCGATGCTGGTGTTCAAGGGTGACACCGAGAAAGTGGTCGAGGTGGTTGCCGGTGCGCCCGCTGAACGTGCAGGAATCTCGGCACCGATGATCAGTTTTGATGAGATCGCGACGCGTCGCCACAGCGAAACCGGCGAACTGCCGGTGTACATCCTGTCGAATTTCTGGGGTGACCAAAACGCGGAGTTCACACTGAACTACAAGCCGCAGTCGAAGCTGTACTATTACGTGAGCGAACGTGTCAGCGCCGTCACCGGAGAACGGCTGCCACCGACCGGCCTGGATGAACCCTCCGCCGCAACCCGAACGCTAGCCGCACTGTCGCCGCTTCACTATGGCACGTTTGGGGGTGCGGCCCTGAAATTCCTGTATCTCGGATTGGGTCTGGCAACCAGCGTCATGATCGCGCTGGGCAATATGGTCTGGATCGAACGA
>JBCDJX010000126.1:0-9067 GCA_038747355.1 Pseudomonadota bacterium
GAGATGGTCATGCCGGGCGACAACGTGCAGATGGTGGTTGAGCTGATTGCCCCGATCGCGATGGAAGACGGTCTGCGTTTCGCAATTCGCGAAGGTGGCCGTACCGTCGGCGCCGGTGTCGTTGCGAAAATCATCGAGTAAGACAGTCTGAAAGACGGGCGGCCCGCACTGCGGGCCGTTCGTGTCTTCAGAAAAGACAGGCAGAAGGCCAAAGCGTCCGATCGAGACTTCGTGACAACGCACTGTCTAAGGAGCGGCGGGGCCGCAAACCTTAGCGATTAGCGACTTAGAGGGCGCAGCGCAGAAGTCTGATGCTGCGACATGAAATTAGACTAGGCCAGTAGCTCAATTGGCAGAGCGGCGGTCTCCAAAACCGCAGGTTGGGGGTTCGATTCCCTCCTGGCCTGCCACGTCTCCCCCGGGAGGCGGCAGGTAAAGAGCCTTCGAGAGAGGGCTACGAGTAACAGGCATGAATGCACAAACGGAAACCAGCGAGAGCGGTATTCTCGATACGATCAAACTGCTGATCGCTGCTGCGATCCTGATCGGTGGCCTTTACGGCTACTACTATTTCGAGAACGATCTCGCCTTGCCGCTGCGTGTGCTGATGGTCCTGGGTGGCACGATATTGGGTATCGGTGTTGCTCTGACCAGCGCGCAGGGTCACCGGCTGCGTCACTTCATCACCGGCGCCCAGGTCGAATGGAAGAAAGTCCATTGGCCGACTCGTGAGGAGACGACCCAGACTTCCATCGCGGTTTTCGTCTTTGCCCTGATCATGTCGCTGTTCTTCTGGGCGCTGGACTCCGGTCTGCTCTGGCTGACACGCACGCTGGTTAGCTAGGTACCGGTCTTGGAAACAGAGGTAAGCACAGTGTCCAAACGCTGGTACATCGTTCACGCGTACTCGAATTTTGAGCACAAGGTGAAGCAGTCTCTCGAGGAGCGCATCAAGCGCTTTGGTCTCGAGGAAAAGTTCGGCGAGATCCTCGTGCCGACCGAAGAGGTCGTCGAGATGCGCGAAGGGCAAAAGCGTCGCAGCGAACGCAAGTTCTTCCCGGGCTACGTGCTCGTGCAGATGGAAATGGATGACGAGACCTGGCACCTGGTCAAGGAAGTGCCGAAGGTGCTCGGTTTCATCGGTGGCTCCAGTGACCGGCCCGCGCCGATCACCGAGAAGGAGGCCGATCGTATCCTGCAGCGTGTGCAGGAAGGCGTCGACAAGCCGCGGCCGAAAGTCCTGTTCGAGCCGGGCGAAGTCGTTCGCGTCATCGACGGTCCGTTCAACGACTTCAGTGGTGTTGTCGAGGCCGTCAATTATGAGAAGAGCAGGTTGCAGGTTGCTGTGCAGATTCTCGGTCGCCCGACCCCGGTCGAGCTGGAATTCGGTCAAGTCGAGAAGACGTAAGACCCATAAATTTTTCGTCGACGGTTGCGGCCGTCGGTGTTTTTAACTGTCGAGGAGCCTAAAGGCGTAAAGCCCGCTAAGCGTTCGAACTCGGAGAGGAAATATGGCTAAGAAAGTCACTAGCTACATCAAGCTGCAGGTACCTGCAGGGCAGGCGAACCCGTCGCCGCCGGTTGGTCCGGCGCTGGGTCAGCACGGCGTCAACATCATGGAATTCTGCAAGGCGTTCAACGCGCAGACCCAGAGTGTTGAGCCCGGTCTGCCGATCCCGGTTGTGATCACGGTTTACAACGATCGCAGCTTTACGTTTATCTCCAAGACCCCGCCGGCGGCAGTTCTGCTGCGCAAGGCTGCGGGTGTTGCGAAGGGTTCCGGTACGCCGAACACCGTCAAGGTGGGCAAGGTAACCCGCGCGCAGCTCGAGGAGATTGCGACCACGAAAATGCCGGATCTGACCGCCGCCGATATGGACGCGGCTGTTCGCACGATCGCAGGCACGGCCCGCAGCATGGGCCTCGACGTAGAGGGAGTGAACTGATGGCAGCGGTGAGCAAGCGTCAGCAGGTCTGGCAGGAAAAGGTCGATCCGAACACGACCTACGATATTGATGCAGCACTGGCGATGGTCAAGGAGCTGGCGACTGCCAAGTTCCCCGAGAGCATCGACGTGTCGGTAAACCTCGGTGTTGACCCGCGTAAATCCGATCAGGTTGTTCGTGGTTCAACGGTTCTGCCGAACGGCACGGGCAAGTCGGTTCGCGTTGCTGTGTTTGCACAGGGCGAAAACGCCGAGAAAGCCACGGCAGCCGGTGCCGATATCGTCGGTTTCGAAGACCTGGCGGAAACGGTCAAGGGCGGCGAGATGAACTTCGATGTCGTCATCGCCACGCCGGACGCGATGCGCGTCGTCGGTCAGCTCGGCCAGATTCTCGGCCCGCGTGGCCTGATGCCGAACCCGAAAGTCGGCACGGTCACGGCGGATGTTGAGACGGCCGTGAAAAACGCCAAGGCGGGGCAGGTGCGTTATCGCACGGACAAGGCGGGCATCATCCATTGCCCGATCGGTCGTGTGGATTTCGAAGTGCCGGCCCTGAAAGAAAATCTTGAAGCACTGCTCGCTGATCTGAAGAAGGCGAAACCGGCTTCAGCCAAGGGCGCCTACGTCAAGAAACTCACGGTCTCGTCAACGATGGGCCCGGGTGTGTCAGTCGACAAGAGCACGGTCGACGCGTAAGCACCAAACGTAATTCGAGGGTCCCGTCCGCGGGGCTCGAGAACAGCCGCAAGGATGCGGCGATCGTCGAAGACCACAGGCGATCCGGCTGACCCCGGATCTTAATAACCGCCTGTGCAGATGGTTAATCCTGAGTCAGATGACTGGCGACGGTTGCCATCCGACATGGGGAGGATTCCCCTGGGTGGGTAACGACTAGGGCGATGGCCTTGGTCGAAACCTGTTTAGTAACCGTAAGCCAGGAGGTTTTTATGGCACTAAGACTCGAAGACAAGAAAGCACTTGTCGCCGAGGTCAACGCGGTTGCGAGTGACTCTGTGACGGCTGTAGCGGCCGAATACAGAGGGCTGTCGGTATCTGAAATGACCGAGTTGCGCAAAGAAGCGCGCAACGCCGGCGTCTACCTGCGTGTTGTCAAAAACTCGCTGGCGCGCCGGGCAGTTGAAGGTACGGAGTTTGAGTGTCTGCAAGAGTCACTCAAAGGTCCGCTTCTGCTTGCTTTCGCAAAGGAAGACCCGGGTGCCGCCGCCAGGATCATCAAGGATTTCGCCAAGGAGCATGACGCTCTGAAAGCGGTATCCCTCGCAGCCGGTGGGCAGCTGATGCCGGGCTCTGATATCGCGAAGTTGGCAGATCTGCCGACGCTCGATCAGGCTCGCGCAATGTTGCTCGGCGTCATGGTTGCACCGATGTCCCAGCTGGTACGCACGCTCGCCGAACCGCCTGCGATGCTCGCTCGGACGATGTCCGCGCGTGGCGAACAGGACGCGGCTTAAATTTTTTCCTGACTCAGGATTCACAATTTAGAGGAATACAGACATGGCAATGTCAAACGAAGACCTGCTCAAAGAACTGAGCGCAAAGCCCATCATGGAAGTCGTTGAGCTCGTAAAGATGCTCGAAGACGAGTGGGGCGTATCTGCTGCAGCACCGGTTGCGGTTGCTGCGGGTCCGGCTGCTGGCGGTGACGCTGGCGAAGCAGCGGCAGAGAAAGACGAATTCGACGTCATTCTCGCGAGCTTTGGCGGCAACAAGGTTGCTGTGATCAAGGCTGTCCGCACGATCACCGGTCTTGGCCTGAAAGAAGCCAAGGACGCGGTCGAAGGTGCACCGTCCCCGATCAAGGAAGGCGCTACCAAGGACGAAGCAGAAGAGATCAAGAAGCAGCTTGAAGAAGCCGGCGCAACCGTCGAGCTCAAGTAATTGCTTCTGCCTGGGCCGAAAGGTTCAGTTCGAGACAGCAGTCAGTCGGAAATTCCGGCTGGCTGCTTCCTCGTCTCTGTAAGGTTTGTATCCGCGCGCGGATGCAAACCTTACAAAGCACGATGACACACGGGAAAGCACCGGCACGTCGCCGGCAGGCTTTCGCACAAAGAGGGTAATCACGAATGGCCTATTCGTTTACTGAAAAGAAACGTATCCGTAAGAACTTCGGCAAGCGCCCGACGATTCTTGACGTTCCTTACCTGCTGTCCATCCAGGTTGACTCCTACAAGAAGTTCCTGCAGACGGACAAGACCATCGAAGAGCGCGACGATCTCGGTCTGCACGCGGCATTCCAGTCCGTGTTTCCGATTGTCAGCTATTCGGGTAACGCAGCGCTGGAATACGTCAGCTACCGTCTCGGTGAGCCGGTTTTCGACGTCAAGGAATGCCAGGTTCGCGGCCTGACGTACGCGGCACCGATCCGCGTCAAGGTTCGCCTGGTCATTTACGACAAGGAAGCCAGCGGCACGCCGAAGCCGGTCAAGGATATTCGTGAACAGGAGGTCTACCTCGGCGAGATGCCGCTGATGACCGATCACGGCACGTTCGTGATCAACGGTACGGAGCGCGTCATCGTCTCCCAGCTGCACCGTTCACCGGGTGTGTTCTTCGACCATGACAAGGGCAAGACGCACAGCTCAGGCAAGCTGCTGTTCTCGGCGCGCATCATTCCATACCGCGGTTCCTGGCTCGATTTCGAATTTGATCCGAAGGACTGCGTGTTCGCCCGTATCGACCGTCGTCGCAAGCTGCCGGTTACGATTCTGCTGCGCGCCCTCGAGATGTCCAACGAAGAAATGCTCGAGCTGTTCTTCGACACCAACGACTACCACCTGTCGGAAGACGGCATTGAGCTGGGCCTGGTGCCGGAGCGCCTGCGTGGTGAGACCGCGACCTTCGATATCAAGATCGGTCGCAAGACCATCGTTGAGGAAGGCCGTCGCATTACGGCGAAGCACGTTCGCGACCTGAACAAGGCCGAGATCGATCGCCTGCCGGTGCCAAACGAGTATCTCGAAGGCAAGATCCTCGCGCACGATGTGGTCGACACCGAGACCGGTGAGCTGATCGCTGCTGCCAACGCTGAGTTGACGGTCGAACTGATCGAACTGCTCATCGAGAAGGGTATCGAGAGCATCCGTACGCTGTACGTCAACGACCTCGACCGCGGACCGTTTATTTCGAACACGCTGAACATCGACCCGTCGAGCACGCGCCTCGAAGCGCTGGTTGAGATCTACCGCATGATGCGCCCGGGTGAGCCGCCGACCAAGGAAGCGGCCGAGAACCTGTTCCAGAACCTGTTTTTCAACGCCGAGCGTTACGACCTGTCGGCTGTTGGTCGCATGAAGTTCAACCGCCGCGTTGGCCGTGACGAATCGGAAGGCGTTGGTGTTCTCGACAAGAGTGACATCCTCGATGTCCTGAAGACGCTGATCGACATCCGCAATGGCTACGGCACGGTTGATGACATCGACCACCTCGGCAACCGCCGTGTGCGCAGCGTCGGTGAAATGGCCGAAAACGCCTTCCGCGTTGGCCTCGTGCGTGTCGAGCGTGCCGTCAAGGAGCGCCTGACGCAGGCCGAAACCGAAGGTCTGATGCCGCAGGAAATGATCAACGCCAAGCCGGTCGCGGCTGCGGTCAAGGAATTCTTCGGCTCCAGTCAGCTGTCGCAGTTCATGGACCAGAACAACCCGCTGTCGGAAGTAACCCATAAGCGTCGCGTCTCCGCACTCGGCCCGGGTGGTCTGACGCGTGAGCGTGCCGGCTTCGAAGTCCGCGACGTTCACCCGACGCATTACGGTCGTGTTTGCCCGATTGAAACGCCGGAAGGTCCGAACATTGGCCTGATCAACTCGCTGGCCGTGTACTCGCGCACCAACGAATACGGCTTCCTGGAAACACCGTATCGCAAGGTCGTCAAGGGTAAGGCGACGGGTGATATCGAATACCTGTCGGCCATCGAGGAAAGCCAGTACATCATCGCGCAGGCGAACTCCGAGCTCGACAAGAACGGTAAGTTCCAGGAAGACCTGGTGTCGGTTCGTCACAAAAACGAATTCACGCTGGCGAACCCGGAAGACATCAACTACATGGACGTCTCGCCGCGCCAGATCGTTTCGGTCGCAGCTGCATTGATTCCGTTTCTTGAGCACGATGACGCCAACCGCGCACTGATGGGCTCGAACATGCAGCGCCAGGCCGTACCGACGTTGCGCTCGGAAGCGCCGCTGGTTGGTACCGGCATCGAGCGTGCCGTGGCTGTCGACTCCGGTGTGACCGTTGTCGCCCGTCGTGGTGGCTACGTTGACTCGGTCGACGCATCACGCATCGTCGTCCGCGTTAACGATGACGAGACGACCGCCGCTGAGCCGGGTGTCGATATTTACAACCTGACGAAGTACACGCGTTCCAACCAGAACACCTGCATCAATCAGCGTCCGCTGGTGAAGAGCGGTGATCAGATCTCTGCCGGCGACGTGCTGGCCGACGGTCCGTCGACCAACCTCGGCGAGCTGGCACTCGGCCAGAACATGCTGGTCGCGTTCATGCCGTGGAACGGCTACAACTTCGAGGATTCGATCCTGATCTCCGAGCGGGTCGTCAAGGAAGATCGCTTCACGACGATTCACATCGAAGAGCTGCAGTGTGTTGCTCGCGACACCAAGCTGGGACCGGAAGACATCACCTCGGATATCCCGAACGTCGGTGATGCGGCACTGGCGAAGCTCGACGAATCGGGCATCGCATTCATCGGTGCAGAAGTAAAGGCCGGTGACATTCTGGTCGGCAAGGTCACGCCGAAGGGCGAGACTCAGCTGACACCGGAAGAGAAGCTGCTGCGTGCCATCTTCGGTGAGAAGGCGTCGGACGTGAAAGATACGTCGCTGCGTGTTCCGCCGGGCATGGACGGTACGGTGATCGATGTTCGCGTGTTCACGCGTGATGGTGTCGAGAAAGACATGCGTGCGCTGTCAATCGAGCGCGCGGAGCTCGAGAGCGTCCGCAAAGATCTCGACGACACGCTGCGCATCCTCGAAGAAGACATCTACGATCGTATTGAGCGCCTGCTGACCGGCAAGGTTGCGCAGGGCGGACCGAATAAGCTGAAGTCCGGCTCGAAGATCACCAAGGCCTACCTCGATGACGTGCCGCGCGAAAAGTGGTTCGAGATTCGTCTGAAGAATGACGAAGCCAACGAACAGCTGCAGCGTGCCTCGGAGCGCCTGAAGTCGCAGCGCGAAGAGTTTGATCGCCGCTACGAGGAAAAGAAGGTCAAGATCACCGCCGGTGACGACCTGGCGCCGGGCGTATTGAAGATGGTCAAGGTTTACCTGGCCGTTAAGCGCCGCATTCAGCCGGGCGACAAGATGGCTGGCCGTCACGGTAACAAGGGTGTGATTTCCACCATCGTTCCGGTGGAAGATATGCCGTACCTCGAAGACGGCACGCCGGTCGACGTTGCACTTAATCCACTGGGTGTACCGTCACGCATGAACGTCGGCCAGATTCTTGAGACCCACCTTGGCTGGGCTGCGAAAGGTATCGGCAAGAAGATCGACGGCATGCTGAAGGCGCAGGAGTCGACGGCGAAGATTCGCACCTTCCTCGAAAGCGTCTACAACAAGACCGGTGGTCGGGTCGAAGACATCAAGTCGTTCACCGACGAGGAAGTCATCGAGTTGGCGGGCAACCTGGTCAACGGTGTACCGACCGCAACACCGGTGTTCGACGGTGCGACGGAAGCCGAGATCAAGGGCCTGCTGGAACTCGCGGACCTCGATGAAAGCGGCCAGTCGACGCTGATCGACGGACGTACCGGCGAGGTGTTTGATCGTCCTGTCACGGTTGGCTACATGTACATGCTGAAACTCAACCACCTTGTGGATGACAAGATGCATGCCCGCTCGACGGGTCCGTACTCGCTGGTTACTCAGCAGCCGCTGGGTGGTAAGGCGCAGTTCGGTGGTCAGCGCTTCGGTGAAATGGAGGTCTGGGCGCTGGAAGCCTACGGTGCCGCCTACACCTTGCAGGAGATGCTGACGGTCAAGTCGGACGACGTTCAGGGACGTACCAAGATGTACAAGAACATCGTCGACGGCGAACACGAGATGGACGCCGGTATGCCGGAATCCTTCAACGTGCTCGTCAAGGAAATTCGCTCACTGGGCATCAACATTGAGCTGGAGACTGAATAATGAAAGATCTCTTAAAGCTTTTTAAATACCAGAACCCGGTCGATGATTTCGATGCGATTCGCATCGGTCTCGCATCGCCGGAGATGATCCGCTCCTGGTCGTTTGGCGAAGTCAAAAAACCGGAGACGATTAACTACCGCACGTTCAAGCCGGAACGTGACGGCCTGTTCTGCGCCAAGATCTTCGGCCCGATCAAGGACTACGAGTGCCTGTGCGGCAAGTACAAGCGCCTCAAGCACCGCGGTGTGGTCTGTGAGAAGTGTGGTGTCGAAGTTACGCAGACGAAGGTCCGTCGTGAGCGCATGGCGCACATCGAGCTGGCCAGCCCGGTTGCGCACATCTGGTTCTTGAAGTCGCTGCCCAGTCGTATCGGCCTGATGCTCGATATGACGCTGCGTGAAATCGAGCGTGTCCTGTATTTCGAGGCGTTCGTCGTCGTCGATCCGGGCATGACCGAGCTTGAGCGCGGCCAGCTGATGACCGACGAGATGTACCTCGACGCGCTGGAACAGTATGGCGACGAGTTCGATGCCCGTATGGGTGCCGAAGCCGTCCGCGAAATGCTGATGACCATCGACCTGCAGCGCGAAGTCCTGCAGGTGCGTGAAGACATCGCCGGTACGCGTTCGGAAACGAAGATCAAGCGCCTGTCGAAGCGGCTGAAGTTGCTGGAGTCGTTCATCGAATCCGGCAACAAGCCGGAATGGATGGTGCTGACCGTGCTGCCGGTCCTGCCGCCGGACCTGCGTCCGCTGGTACCGCTGGACGGTGGCCGCTTTGCGACCTCCGACCTGAACGACCTGTACCGTCGCGTCATTAACCGCAACAACCGCCTGCGCCGCCTGCTGGAGCTGAACGCGCCGGACATTATCGTGCGTAACGAAAAGCGCATGCTGCAGGAATCGGTTGACGCGCTGCTGGACAACGGTCGCCGCGGCCGTGCGATCACGGGCACCAA
>JBCDJX010000127.1:0-8912 GCA_038747355.1 Pseudomonadota bacterium
CCTCCGTAACAAGGGCGGCGCTATCCTGATTGCCCTGCAGATCGCCGTCACGATGGCCATCATGGTCAACTCAATCGCGATCATGCAGCAACGCGCACAAAGCATGGCGCGACCCAGCGGCGTCGACGAGGCCAACACCTTTACCTTGACGAGTATCAGCTTTGCGTCCGAGACCGATACCCGCGCGACGTACCTCAACGACCTGGAACTGATGCGCAACACACCCGGCGTCATTAACGCCATCGGCACCAACTCGTTTCCGCTGCGCGGCGGTGGCTGGTCGATGGGGTTACAGACCGAGCCGGGCGAAGACATGAGCGGCGTGGGCGCTGCGATCTACTTTGGCGACCAGCACATGCTGGAGACGTTCGACGTTGAACTCATCGACGGCAGCAACTTTACGCCGGAACAGATTGTGTTCAACGAACCCGACAGTTCCGGCTGGGAGCCGTACGCGATAATCACCAAGGCGTTGGCCGACTCGCTGTTTCCCGATGAAGAGGGTTCCGTGGTCGGCAAGACGGTCTACATCGACCAGGACGAGCCGGTCGAGATCGTCGGCATCATCGACCAGCTACAGTCGCCGTGGCAGGGCTGGTCGGACGCTGTCGAGCATGTGTTCCTGACACCGCGCGTCCGCGCCGACGGCTACTCGGTGTATGTGGTACGCACCGAGCCCGGGCAGCGAGAAACCCTGCTGGCCGACATCGAAGAGCGCCTGGCCTCATCGGACAAGACCCGTCTAATTCGCAGCGGCACGACGTTCGACGAAACCCGCGCACGCGCCTACCTCGGCGACTCCGCCATGATCAAGATCCTGGCCTTCGTTGTGTCGCTGCTGACCGCGATCACCGGTCTGGGCATCGTCGGCCTCGCAAGCTTCAACGTGTCACGCCGAACCCGCCAGATTGGTATCCGGCGCGCCCTCGGCGCCACCAAGCCGGCGATCATGCGCCACTTCATGGTTGAGAATTTCATCATCAGCACGGTGGGCGTCGTCATTGGCGGCGCGCTGGCGATCGGCCTGAACATCGTCATGGTCGAGAGCTTCAACCTCACGCCGATGTCCTGGTGGGTGGTACCGACCGCCATGGTCACGCTCTGGATCGTCGGTCAGATCGCCGTGGCCGGCCCTGCCCGTCGAGCGACACTGATCACACCGTCGATCGCAACGCGTTCAGGCTGACCTGCTTCCCCGGGGATGCCTGGCAAGCCGGACTGCTGAAAGGCGGTCCGGCTTTTTTTATGGGCAGGTGTCGATAGCGACACCTTGGTGAAATGGGCAGCCGCTCTTTCATAGTGGCTGCGCCGCCAGATCCAGCCGGCAACACCGAATCGGCATTCCGCCTTCAGGTCCGCGTCTGATCTGGCAGGCAATCGACGCTGAGTATGTAGCCGAGCACGGCAGCACCCGAGTAGCCGACAACCGGCGTGGGGTAATTCCCGAGCACGGCAGCCATGATCAGCGCAAACCAGGTAGATGCAAAAGCGAAACACATCGTGCGCTCCACGCCCGTAGCAAAAAACCCCGGCACGCCAGGTACCAGCAGCAGTACCGATCCGAAAATGACCGCGATACCGACCAACGGATGCACCTCGAGTGCGCTGAACAGAACCTGTTCGACGTGCGGCATTGCCGGTAAATCGTCGGGGCGCGCCAGGGTCACCAGAAAAACCGCTGCACTAGCTGCGACCGCGGTTAATACGAAACGATGGACCGATAACACCGCCAGAACGATCAGCGCGAACGTCATCGCACCGGCCATTCCTCGGTCCGGTTGAAGCGCAAGTGCCAATGCAGCGATGAGCACCGTCGACGTGGTTACGCTGTTGGGTCTTGCGGAGAAGTACACCAGGATCGAAGGAACAAGCACGAAGCTCGGCTGAATCTGCAGTGGGCCGATCGCGATCCAGCGAGACGCTCCGTGCGCCTCCTGCCCAAAAAGGGCCGTCAGCAACAGCGTCATCGACAGAACCAGCATCGCGAGGTCTCTGACTGTGTGCCCCAGTCGTTGCGTGTGCTTCAGCCCCAGCAATACACAAACGCCGAGCGACAACGCCAAGAAGTTGACGAGCAGATAGTGAGCGGGCGCTCCAGCGGCCGCGAGGTACAAAAAACCAAGCAACAGCGAACCCAGGGCGCACGCAAAGCCAAGCCGCCGTGGACTCTGCCGGCCGGAGACGTTGATCATGCGAAATCGGCTGGCTGCACGTCTGCTTGCTCTATCAATGAGGAAATGAATTCTAGTGACCCGATCAGTGTCAGGCACCTTCAGAATAACAGACGTCCGCCGAGCGGCGATCGCCAGCCCGTCCAACCCTGCGGACAAACCCGCGGTGGACAAGAACAGTCGTTTACCGCCCGAGTAGACGTTGGTCATAGTCGAAAATGATGACTTTTGGCACATCTCACCGGCGTTGTTTTTGCCTATCGTCTGTCCTCAATGACCCCCCTGATGAGGAGACTGATGATGAAAAAAACGGTTCTGATCTGGCTCGGCGTATCCCTGGTTGCCACGTTTATTTCAAATGCAGCGAACGCGGCTGACCTGGACGTCAGCGTGACCGATATCGACCTGTCCGAAGGCACCATTGAACTGGCGTTGTTCGACAACGAAACGGCGTGGAAGGGAAGCGGCGATGCGGTCCGCACGGCGCGCATCGAAGTGACCGGCGATACGGTATCCACGAGTTTTTACGACTTGCCGCCGGGTCGCTACGCCATCAAGCTTTTTCACGATGCAAACAGCAATGGCAAGATGGATACCAACTCGCTCGGCCTGCCAAAAGAAGGCTATGGTTTCAGCGGCAAGGGCGGCCGGTTCGGTCCGCCGAAGTTTGCCAAGGCCTCCTTCGAAATCGTCGATGGCACAGACAATACCGTCGAGATTCGGCTCCGCTAGGCGGGCGTGAGTTGAACCGCCGGGCCTGGCTGAATGCCTCGGACGGTAATGGCGATCACCAATCCGCCCTCCAGATCTTTCGCCGACAGGCGCGGAAAGCTAGGTAGCACAGTCTCCGGTGTCCAGTCGCCAGCCATCGAGGCAATACGCATAACGCGGATAGTAGTCTGGCTCATGCAAATGACCGTAGGGATACCAGGTAATTGATCCTAAGCCGGTATGGGGCGCAGAAAGCGCATGAGCGGGTTTTTCCGGTGGCGCCAGCGGCAAGCTGCGTACAATTTGCCAGAATTCGTGAACAAGAAGGGAAGCGGCAACAAAGAAGAGCAACACGCTGCTCCAGTGCGCGTGCGAGTAGACAGGCTGGCATCCCACGAACCCGCAGAATTCGCGAATGGGTGGGTCAAATGAAACGATCCAGGCGGCGAGCAAAGCACCGATAAAGACCTTCAGTACCCGCAGGCTTGTTTCGAGTAAACGCTTTAGCATCTCTTTGCTCCTCCCTGGGGAGAGATGCGGCGCTTTTTATCAATTGCAATTTATTCGCGCGCGAATTCCTGCCTGCGCGTGTACGCCTCGCGATAGCCGACGATCTCACCGTTTTCGAGGACGGCGCCGCTGGGAAGCTGATCACCGCGCGCGCTGACTTCGAGCATGGCCTCGCCGATGGATTCTGCCGCCACGGCAAGTTTGAGCGGCGCGAAGATCGCGTACACAACTCGATGCCCGATGTGGACTTCGGCGTCGGTCGGCAAAATGAACGACGGGCGATACGACACTACTCGTACGGTCGACCCCTTCGCCAGGTTGCTCAGCTCGCCCTCGGCGCGCGCCTTTTCTCGCGCCCACATCATGCGTGAGTCCGCATCCGCACCACCGCCACTCACGTAGTGAAAAGAGCGCCCCGGTTTACTGCTGCTCGCGAGCCATTCACTCAGAAACCGGGTCGGCAACGTGACATGGATCTCGCGGTAGGTGTCTTCATCCAGGCCGGCCGCGCTCAGGCCGATCGCCCAGTAAACGGAATCCACCTCTGCCAGGATGTCTTCAACAGCAGAGTAGTCCTGGTAGTCGGTGTGCAGGACCATCGTCACATCGCCCGAGGCGACACCCGCGTCGATTCTCGGTGAGGACCGCCGGGTCAGGACGTAAACCGTGTCAGTCGCCGGATCGTTGATGACAGCCTTCAACAGGCCGTCACCGATTGTCCCGGTCGCACCGAAGATGGCGACGGTGCGGTGCAGGCCTGTATCCATGGCTTCGCTGTTTTCGAGTTCGGCGTCGCCGAGCCGTGCTGCGAACACCGCGCCGTAGAGAACGGCCAGCAGCGCCGCCAGCAGCACCAGTGCTCGGGTAACTTTTTTCCTCACGGGTCGACCCGTCGTGTTGAGCGGCGAAAGCCCGCCCGGCGAGTCGACAGCGAGGCACACCCGCGCCAGACTGGAACAAGTAGTATGGAACTCAACATTGGTGGCGACCTCGAAACAGGTACAACGATCGTACCGCAACTGCTTTACCGAACACCCGGAGTTAGGACCAAATGACCTACGGCAGACCCGCAACCACACTTATTGCATTCACGGGCCTCATTCTCGGCACATCCGCCAGCGCGCAGGAACAGATCGTCGAGCGCTGCAAGCAAACCAGCAGTAAAGACGATCGCATCGCCTGCCTGGAAGCGGCGCTGCTGATGCGCGATGGCACCGAGGCGACGCAGATCGACCCACCCAGCATAACGCTGAGTTCCGGCACCGCCGACACCAAAAGCAGCCGTGCAGCCGCCACGGATTCAGCCCCTGTCTCGGCGGCAGCCGAAGCGACGAACTCGCAACAACAACCGCCGAGCGGCATTGGCGCGGAGCAGGTCATTGCACGTCAACAGACGCAGGAAGAGCGCAACGCAGCCCTGCAGCGCTCGGAAAAGCTTGCGGTGGCGAGTTATCGTGAGCTTGCGTTTGGTCGTTTGCAGGTCACGTTAGAGAACGGCCAGGTCTGGGAGCAGATCAAGGGCGATACGCGGAAGGTGCGAGCCGACTTGCGAAAAAACCAGACCGTGAACATCGAGGAATCATCGTTTGGCGGTTACAAACTGCGCCTGAATGAAATGCGCATGGAGATTCGCGTTCGCCGAATTCGCTGATACCAGGATCCTCGGCAGCAAAAAAAAGCGGCGACCCGAAGGCCGCCGCTCCTGTTCCATCAGGAAAGAACCTTAGAAACTCTTCGACAGGTTTACAAAGAACTGACGACCATCGAGGTCGTAGCCCGACTGAACCACGTGGTTGAAGCGCGACGAGCCTTCGCCCTGCGTGATCAGCGGCGGCTCTTCGTCGGCGACGTTGCGGATACCGAAAGCCACCGACCAGTCATCACGCGTGTAGTTGGCGGTGATGTCGTGGTAGAGCACCGAGTCGTCCGCGTTTTTGCTGACGCAGGGTCCGTTGCCCGAGGTATTCACCGGCCCCCCCAGCAGCGTACAAGCCTCGAGGTTCGCACGGTTTTGTGACTCGTTGACGTCTTCCGGGTCGCGAGCGAATTCACCGATAAAGCGCGTACGGTAAATCACGCCCCAGTTGCCGGTGCGGAAATCAAAGCGACCGATCCAGCTCCACTCCGGAAAGCCCAGCTCACCAACACGGTCGTCGATCGGGTCCTGCGGGTCGATCTGTTCTTTCAGCTCCGTGTAGTTGGTCGCCGTCCAGGTTGCCTGCAGGTCCCAGAACTGGCCAAACAGGTTGAAGTCATCACGGTAACGAACATTGATGTCGATGCCTTCAGAGGTTTGGAGACCGAGGTTGACGAACGACGCATCCACCAGCGACACCGTGTTGTTTTCCGGGTTTACGCCTCGACGGCTGACGCGATTACAGAACGGACTCGCGAGATTCGGCTCGTCGTTGTAGCAACGCGCCAGGACCGTCTGCGAATTCAGCTCTTCGACCGTATCTTCAACATCGATGGCGAAGTAGGTCACACCGATATCGAAGTCGAACGCATCCGAGAACGGCTGCGAGAACACGAAACCGGCCGTGTAGGACTCGGAGGTTTCCGCATTGATGTCCGGACCACCACCCGTTTGTGTCGGGATCAGGACGTTGGCCTGCAGGCCAAGCGCCGTGGGATCCACACCGTCAGCAACGCAGTTGTCGAGCACGCGCTGGGTACGCGGATCATCAGCGGCCACGTACATGCCACCGGTGATCGCAACACTCGGAATGACGCAGGGGTCGTTGTTACCCGCGATAACACCCGCCTGTCCTGCCAGGAACTGCTCGCGCAGGTTTGGCGCACGGAAGGTCGTGCCGGTTGTGGCACGAAGACGCAGTGCCTCCGTCGGGATGAACTCGACCTTGGCGCTGTAGGTTGACTCATTGCCAAAGGTTTCGTCGTCCGTGTAGCGACCGGACAGGTTCAACGTCAGGTTGTCGAGAATCGGCAGTTCAACCTCACCGTACAGGTCTGCGATCCAGGTTTTACCCACCGTGTCGCCTTCCTGATCCACCGCTTCCGACGTCGACAGACCCTGTGCGCGGATAAAGTCGTTCGCAGAGTCGATGGCGTTGACGCGATACTCGGCACCGAAAGCTGCCGCAACGGTGCCACTGGGCAGTTCGAACAGGTCGCCGGTGATCAGAGCGGAATAGTGTTGCTGCTGAATCTCGGTGGTGTTGATCACGTTGCCAAACAGGAAATCTTCCTCAGCCTGAGTGGCGAAGCGCTTGTCGGTGAACAATGACGTTGCATACCAGTTCACCGGCACACAGGCTTGCGGCGTGATGAAGCCGAAACCGCCCGCCGTACGCTCGAGCCCGCACACGAGATTGCCATCGGCGTCGAAACGCAGCGTGTCGATGGACTCGCGAACGTTGAACTCGTTCATGCCCGCCTGGACCGAGGTGCCGGAGGACTCTTCGATGCTGACGAAGGCATCGTAGGCCCAGTTGTTGTCACCAAACCAGCCGACGTTCAGGTCGCCCTCAACGCCAAGCACAACCCGGAAATTGTCGATATCCGTTTCGCGCCGCTGGCTCAGTCCCTGCAGCGAGTAAACGGGCAGTGCGCGCTCAGCGTCGAACGGGTTCAGCGGGTTGTCGACGAGGACCGGGGCGCCCGTCGCATCAACAATAATGTTGCCGTTGGCATCTTCCTGCGGGATCAGGTGCGGGATCGCCGGAAACGCCTGCTCCGAGGTAAAGATGTCCGTGTTTTTGCGCTGTGAGTACGACACTTCCATGTATGCCGTGCTGCTGTCGCTCAGATCGTAGGACCCGGTTGCGTACAGGTTGATGCGCTGAATATCGCCCTGGAGCTGCGTATCCAGTTCTTCCTGCTGCAGGTTGTACGGTGTCTCAGCCGCGCTGCCTGACAGCGCGTTGGTGCCCGGGCGACCCAGGAACGCCGCAGCGCCCGCGTTGGTCGACCAGTCCGGCACACCGATATCGGTGGTGCCCGGCGTGTAGTACACGAAGCCCTGGCTGGAAATGAACGTCGCATTGTCCGGGCGACGATCAAGACACACAGAGTATTCGTTACCAGCCGGGTCGACCTCGATATTGCGCAGGCAGTCGTTCCAGTCTGTGCGATCACGGTTAAAGATGTGCTCGCGATTGAAGTACTCGGCAGCGACGGTAAAGCTCGAGCGATCGTTGGACGCACCACCGATGATGCTGACCAGACTCTCTTCGCCACCGGACTGCTCCGGCGACGTTCCGAAAGCCCGTACCTCGAGACCCTCGAAGTCGTTCCTCAGGATGATGTTGGCAACGCCTGCCACCGCGTCAGCGCCATAGATTGACGAAGCACCGTCGGTGAGGATCTCGATGCGATCGATCAACGCCGTCGGGATCAAGTTCAGGTCGGGCGCCACCGGCGCACCGCGCACACCCGACGGTGACAGTCGACGTCCGTTGATGAGCATCAGCGTGCGTTCGGCGCCAAGTCCGCGCAGAGCAACAGTCGCTGCACCCGGACCGTTGGCAGACACCCCTTCCACAGCGCCCGTGGTCGAGCCAGCGTTGGTGGAACCATCGAGCTGGGTGCCGAAGACAAACGGCGACTCGGCGATCATCTGCGTGACGTCGACCGTGCCGACCTCCACGGCTTCCTGGCCGCCGATAACCTGGACGGGTGAGATGGATGAAAATGCGTCTCGACGAAGCTTGGACCCGGTCACGGTGATCTCTTCCACCGGCTCGTCGGCGCCCGACGCGTCGTCTTGTGCCTGGGCTGTAAACGACAGCCCCAGGCCGGCCAGTAACAGTGGCCAGCTGAATACCATGCGCTTGATGCGCGATTCGCTAATCATGGTTTTCCCCTACGAATTAGGTGTAGTTTTTCCCCAACAATTTCTGTGGGGCATAAGTTTCATGAGTGACTAAACACTCTGGCCTCGGTTCGTAGGCAGGATGACCACCAGCTTTTTGCAACTGGCTTAGTACGTTATCGCCCTCCTCCCTGAAAAAAATGATCTGCCAATTTGAAATAACGCGCAAATACGTCTGTTGTCGATTTGCAACATTCAGGTGGCGGTGATCGGGGAAGGCGTTTTTTCCAATAAATTCAGGCGCTTGCTCAGCAGCACGGAAAATCGCCGCGGCAAGAACGCGCGCGGACGACGAGATGGAACTAATCGTGCGCAAAACACTCTGAATAAAGTTAGCGCCAGCGTGGCGTTTCGCCGCAAACCGCACATCGCATCGGCTGCTACGCCTTGCAACAAAGGCGCTTTGGTTTAACGGCTGACGCTCGACGATAACCGCTTAAGGCGTCGTTCCGTCGTTCATTGCAGCACGCCCAAAACACCCAGCAGGCCGATCGGCGCGAACAGCACCCACTGCGGTAAGCGAAGAAAGGGTTGTCGTTGCCAGGCGATCAGACCGAGGCTCCACAGCGTGAAGGCCAGGGCAAGACCGGTCATGACGATCGCCACGTCGCGCGCCGAAGCGTTGATCGCTGCATACGCGAACCCGCAGGCCATCGCCGCAATCACTATGCTCACCATGTGCCAGC
>JBCDJX010000128.1:0-8749 GCA_038747355.1 Pseudomonadota bacterium
CGGGCTCCCTCAACAAAGACGACGGATTCTAACGCAAGTACCTGACTTTATCGTGGATTCGCCGGGTGGTTTCGGATGCGGTTCACACAAGGTTTTGTGTCGCTGATCTCGGAATCAACGGCCCGGATTCAGTATACTTTGCGGCATGATTGGGAGAATTGTGCCACTTCTGCTGTTGTTGCTCGCCGGTTGCAGCAGCCAGATTTACGTCCGCGACCACGTCACGGACGGGGATACATTTTACCTGGCACCTCGCGCGTTCGTGGACAACGACCCCGTGCTGCAAAGCTGGGTGGCCTACACGCTGATGCTGTCCGCCTGTCAGCTGGACATCGGTGGCAGCAACCCGGCGCGAGTGTCCGACTACGGCTGCGAATTCTCGGCGCGACAACTCCTGCTGGACACCTGGGAACGCAAGATGGCGCAGAACCCGGAAATCCATAACGATTACCTGGAAACGCTCACCGCGATCCGTGAAGCAGGATTCCTCGACGAGTACACCGTGCACTACTACGGTGATGAAGTCTGGCAGGTTCCCATCGAAGTGGATGTCAGCAAGTTTGTCGCCTGGAAGCGTGAAAACCTCGGTCGCCACAAACCCGAGAAACGCATCATCGGCTCCTGGAACTACGCAACGACCGAGTGATTACGCTCCGTTTTGCACCGGCATCCTGGTCGAGTCGCGTTGTTCCCAACCTTGTCCGTTGAACGGATCCACACCGAGCTGCTGCATGACGTAGGGAAAGTCGACCATGACCCAGTTATCGACGATCTTGCCGTCTTCCACCTTCCAGAAGTCCATGTAGCGAATTTCCACGCGCTTGCCGGTGGGTGCTATGCCCATAAATTGGCCGGAGTGCACCGCTTCCTGTCGGCCAAAAGCGGCACACCATTCACCCTCGGTGATACGCGCCTCGTCGATGCAGAGCTTGTCGGAAAAAGCCGCCTGGAACGGCCGCTGCCAGTTGTCCTGAAACTCCTTCAGGCCGTTTTTGAAACCGCAGCCGGCGTTGCCGATCCAGCGAAAGGACTCACTGAAAAAACGCCCCATGCCGTCGATGTCGTGATCGTTTAGACCGTCGACCATTGCGTCGATGACGCCGAGGGTTTCTCCGGTTTTGCTGAGGTCATTGTTGAGGGTCAGTTCGCCCTGCTCTGGTCGTCTGTCGTTCATCGTCGGTCCATCAGGCTTTGAAGTCGTTGGGTTGTCGGGCAAAGGTGATTTCACGCATGCGCTCCAAGACGTCGACGCCAAGCTGTCGCCAGACATCCAAAATATCGATCATCACCCAGTTCTCACGGATCACGCCGTTTTCGCATCGCCAAATGTCGAGACTTGCGAAGTCGATGCGCTTGCCGGACGGCGCGATGCCCATCCAGCCATCTCCGCTGACCGTGGCACTCATCGCGGGCCAGCCGCAGAAGGCGACGTAGTTGCCGTCGGCGAAATAGCAGTCGCGCCCGCCGGCCTCGGTATTCGCGATCCGGTCGGGCAGGCTTTTCAAGAACGGAATCTGGTGCCAGTTGCGAAAGCCCGACACGCGGCGGTTGGCGCCGATGCCGGCGGGTCCGTACCAGGTCATTTTCGGGTGCCAGAAAGCCTCTGGCGTCATTGCCTCGGCGCCACCGTCGGCAAACTTTGCGAGGCCCGTCACCATGTCGTTGACCAGCTGCATGCTGGCAGCCGCCTGCTCATCGGTCCGGCAGTCATCTATGACACCGTCGTTGCTCGCCGGTCCGGGCACCAGGATTTCCCGACCCAGGCTGGGTGCCATCGGCCAGGCGTCGGCTTGCATCATGACCGACGGTATATCCCACAACAGGCGCATCGATGCGATGCGATCACCGTCGATGCGGAAAAACTCGATGTAACGCAGATGCACGAGGTGGCGGGTTGCCGGGATATCCAGCCACGGATGATCGAATACGCCCTGGTAGTGACCGGCGCAGCCGATCCAGTGTTCGCCGTCCTGTTCGGCGCCCACAACGATCGTGTCGCGACGCTCGAGGTCGGGGATCGAATCCAGCAAGGGTGTGTACCCATGGTCGACCAGGGCATCGGGGCCGGTGACCGGACCGATGGGATGCGGCAGCGTGATGTCGCAGTCGGGGCTCACCAGCTCAGCCAGCGTGGCCTGCAGTCCGTCACGATCGCAATGGTAAAGCGCGTCCCGGAAACGGGCGAAAACGGCCTTGCTGTCTTCAATCGTTTTCATCGGGATACGTCCGGCCCGCTAGAGCAGTGCCTCGAACAGATAAAGGAAAACCATCGTCGCGACAAAGAACACCAGCAGGTACCAGCTGACCTTGTCGACCTTGCCAGGCACGAGGTACCAGCCACCGTCTTTCTGCGGCAGACCCTTGGACTCGAACTGCTGTTGTTGTCCCTTGATGGTGTACGGCGACCATTCATCCTGTTTGCCGTCGATCAGCAGGCTTGCTACCCACGACACGATGATGTTGATGCCGCCGCCGAACAGGCAATACCACGGCCAGGCAATGTCGGTCTGCGTCGCGAGGAAAAAGATGGCCACGAAGCCGACGGCGACACCGACGAGCAAGCCTTTCTCGGTGGTGTGCTTGGAGAAGAAACCGAGTCCGTACATGCTGAGCTTCGCGCCCACGAAGTAGGAGCCGATCTGCGACAGCGTTTGCAGGATGGACCCCTGGCTGTTCACGTACAGGAGCGCCGGCACGATAATCAGGAAGGCCCAGACCACGGTGAAGATGCGCGTGACTTTCAGGTAGTGCTCCGGCGACTCGTCGCGTTTGACGTATTTCTGGTAGTAGTCGACGGTCGAGATGGTGGCGAGCGAATTGAATGACGAGTCCAGCGACGACATCGACGCAGCAACCACCGCGGCAGCGATGATGCCCATGAGCCCCGGCAGGCCGTAGTCGGTCGCAAACGTCAGGATGATCGTGTTGCCGTCCTCAAATTCCCGGCCGCCGTAATAGCCGTACAGCAGCACACCGAGGAAGAAGAACAGGAAGTAAATGAAGAAAGCCGCGAAGCCCATCAACAGGAAGGACTTCTTGGCGTCACCGATGTTCTTTGCGGCCAGCGTTCGTTGCACCATCATCTGGTTGGCGCCATAGACGGTGACGTGGAACAACGTCATGGCAATGACGCCGGACCACACCGTGGCCTCGAGCGTCAGGTCCGGTCGCCAGTCGAGCGGGTTGGTTTTGCCGGCCGCCTTGAGGTTGGCCAACACCTCGCCGAGCGGCGCGGGCATGTTGTTGATCAGTGCAAAGAAGATGATCAGTGCGCCGATAAACAACACGCCTGCCTGGATAACATCTGTCCAGATGACCGCGGTGATGCCGCCCATCATGGTGTAGATCAGCGCAATGATCGTGACAATGAAGATCGCCATTCGCACGTCGATGCCGGTGATGAACTGGATGACCAGCGACGTGGCGTACAGGATGGCCGCCGACGTCAATGCCTGCGAGACCAGGAACACGGCGGAAATCACGACCCGCGACGAGGCGCCGAAGCGCTGCTCCATGTAGTCGTAGATGGAGGCGACACCGGAATTGAAGAAGAACGGCAGGAAGATCGTGATTACCAGGAACACCACGATCGGGTAATTCAGGTGTATGGCGACAACCGCCAGGCTCTCCGAATACGCCCAGGCCGGCCCGCCGAGAAAGGACAGCGCACTCACGTAAGTGGCGATGACAGAAACACCGATCGCCCACCACGGGGTTGTGCGGCGGCCGAGGTAGAAGTCCTCCGCCGTCTCCACCTTCTTGCTCAGCACCCAGCCGAGCAGCAGGTTGAGCAACACGTAGACGATCAGGATCGTCCAGTTGAGTGTGCCAAAGTCAGCCATATCCCCCCACCTCACATAGTGTTATTGGGCCGTCCAGCCGCCGTCGACCACCAGGCTGTGCCCGGTTACCATGCCCGCCGACGGTGATGCCAGGTACAGAACAGCAGCGACGACATCGTCTTCGGTCGCCAGCTTGCCCATCGGGATCATCCCGAACACGAAATCCCTGAACTCCGGGTCGTCCAGCATCGGTTTTGTCAGCGGCGTCTCGACGAAAGTCGGTGCCACCGTGTTCACGCGAATCCCCTGCGGGGCCAGCTCGACAGCCATCGCCTTGCTCAGGCCCTCGATCGCGTGTTTGGTCATGCAATACACCGTGCGCCCGGGTGAGCCCACGTGCCCCATTTGCGATGACATATGAATAATGGATCCAGGTGTTTGCGACCTGATCATGGCCTGCGCTGCGGCCTGCGCCACCCGAAACGCCGCGCGAACATTGAGTTCGAGCACGAAATCCAGCGACTCGCGATCGATATCGACAAACGGTGCCGGGCGATTGCCGCCGGCGTTGTTGACCAGGATCGACAGGTTCTCAATCTGGCCGACGCGCTCGACAAACGCGTCTTCGGTAACGTCTCCTCGCAGGGCCTCGATGCGGCCGGAGTCGTGCGCGGCGACCGCGGCCAGGTCGTCTTCGGAGCGAGCCACGGCAATGACCCGGGCGCCCGCATTGGCCAGCCCTTCGGCACACGCGCGGCCCAGGCCGCGGCCGGCACCGGTCACCAGCGCCAGTTGCCCGGCGAGCGCGTCAGTCATTGCGAGCTCCGAATTGCATACGAATGCAATACTGCCTACCATCGACCGACATTGGAAGCGGGTGAAACCGCGAGCGGCGATGAAAAAACAAGAAAAACCAGTCGAAGCCAGCCCCCAGCCCGGCAAGAAGCGGGCGACGTCGTCCGACGTCGCGGCGCTCGCCGGCGTCTCGCAATCCGCTGTTTCGCGGGTCTTCCAGGACGGCGCCAGCGCGTCGAAAGCCATGCGCGAACGCGTCATGGCCGCGGCGGACCAGCTGGGCTATCGGCCGAATGCAATCGCCCGCGGCCTGATCACGCAGCGCTCCAATATGGTCGCCGTGGTCATCTCCAAGCTGACCAACCTCTATTACCCGGAGGTGCTGGTACAGCTGACCCAGCGTTTCTCGGAACAGGGTGTGCGGGTGCTGCTGTTCGCCCTCGAGCGGGAAAGCGACACCGAGACCGTGGTTGAGCAGATGTTGCAGTACCGGGTTGACGGCATCCTGACGGCGGCAATGTTCAGTCCCGAGCAACTGGAAACGATCGACAATGCCCTGATCCCGGTGGTCTTGTACAACCGGACCGCACCCGGCCAGCAAGCGAGCTCGGTTCGCTGCGACCAGGAAGAGGGCGAGCGCTGGCTGGTCGATGAGCTGGTGAATGCGGGGCACCGATCCTTCGGTGTGGTCGAGGGGCCGGTCGACTCCGTGGTCAGCGTCGAGCGCAAAACCGGCGCGCTGAATGAGCTTCGTCGGCTCGGTATCACCGACATCACAACCGTATCGGGCGATTTCGGTTACGAAACCGGCCGGGAGTGTTTCGCCGAGCTGGTCGAAAAGCACGGCTCGCCACCGGACGCCGTTATCGCGGCCAACGATGTTATGGCCATCGGCTGCATCGATGAGGCGCGTGAGGCCCTGGGACTGTCGGTGCCCGACGATATTTCGATCGTCGGATTCGACGGTGTCGGCCCGGCGAGGTATTCAGCCTACGCACTGACGACGGTGCGCCAGCCGGTGCAGCGCATGACGCAGTCCGCCGCGTCGATGTTGCTTGAGCGTATCGAAAACCCCGAGCTGTCGCCGGAGAAGCGGGCGTTTTCCGGCATTCCGATACGCGGTCGTTCGGCGCGACTCGCCGACGATTAGCGCGTGCCGGCGGATGCCGTTCTTTTCTTGCCGGGCATGATGTGCGATGCCCGTTTGTGGCAGCCACAGGCCGCGGCTTTGCCCTACCCGGCGGAAACTGCAGACACCCGCCGATCCGACAGTATCGAGCACATGGCGGCGTTGGCGCTGTCGAATGCGCCGCCGCGGTTTGCCGTGGTCGGCCTGTCGATGGGCGGCATCCTGGCGTTCGAGATCTGGCGCCAGGCCGCAGAGCGGGTCACGCACATGGCCCTGCTGGACACCAATCCGCACGCCGATGCGCCGGAGCGCCAGTCCATCCGCATGCAGCAAATCGAGACGGTACTGGCCGGTGGCCTTCGCGAGATGGCCATCGAGGAACTGAAGCCGCTGTACCTGGCGGAGTCCAACCGGCAGGACGAGTCACTGCTGCAGCTGTTGCTCGACATGGCGCTCGACCTCGGTCCGGCCGTTTTTGAACAACAGTCCGTCGCACTGCGGGACCGGGTCGACAGCGTTCCGATGCTGGCGAGCATCGACTGTCCAACCCTGGTGCTCTGTGGCGCGGAAGATCACCTGTGTCCGGTTGAATACCATGAACTGATGGCGGACCGCATTCCCGGTGCGACGCTCAAGGTGGTCGATCACTGCGGACACATCGCATCGCTGGAGCAGCCGCACGCCGTGACGGCGGCTCTGCACCAGCTGCTGGAACATTAAGGAGCCCCCCATGAAAACCAGCGAGCAGAGAATCCTCACCACCCACGTGGGCAGCCTGCCCAGGTCGAAGGCCGTCACTGACGTGGTCTTCGCGCTGGAAAAAGGCGAGACGCCGGATGGCGCTGAAACGGTCATTCGCGACGCGGTCCAGGATGTGGTCGCGAAGCAGGTATCCACCGGCGTCGATCTCGTCAGCGACGGCGAGATGAGCAAAATCAGTTACGCGACGTACATCAAGGATCGCATCACCGGCTTTGACGGCGACAGTGCGAGACAGCCGCCCAGCGACCTCGAAGAATTTCCGTCCTTCCTGGAGCGACAGGCCAGCTCGGGCGGCACACCCACTTACCGACGGCCCTGCTGCGTCGGCGAGATTCGGGTCAAGGACACCGGGCCCGCCGAGACCGACATCGACAACATGGTGACTGCGATGCAGGCCAGCCCGCCAACGGAAGGCTTTATGAACGCGGCATCGCCCGGGGTTATTGCGCTGTTCCAGCCCAACGAGCATTACGAGACTCACGAGGCCTACCTGTTCGCGCTCGCCGATGCGATGGCAGTGGAATACAAGGCGATTGTCGATGCTGGCCTTGTGTTACAGCTGGATTCCCCCGACCTCGGCCTCGGCCGACACATGCTGTTCAAGGGCAAGCCGGACGCCGAGTATGCAGACCAGGCGCGACTGCACGTTGACGCGCTGAATCATGCCCTGCGCGACATTCCCAAAGACCGGGTTCGCCTGCATGTCTGCTGGGGCAACTACGAAGGTCCGCACCACCACGACGCGCCGATGGAGCTGGTGTTGCCGATTGCGCTTGAGGCCAAGGTCGGCGCTTTGTTGTTCGAGTCGTCGAACCCCCGCCATGCGCACGAATGGGAGGTGTTTGCGGCGGCTGACCTGCCGGATGACCTGGTGCTTGTCCCCGGCGTCATTGATTCGACCACCAATTTCATCGAGCATCCGAAGCTGGTTGCCGAACGCATCCTGCGCTTCGCGAACATCGTCGGTCGCGAGCGCGTTATCGCCGGCACCGACTGCGGTTTCTCGACCTTCGCCGGTTTTGGTGCGGTCGACGAGAATATTGTTTACGCCAAACTCGGCGCGATGGTCGAGGGTGCAGCCATCGCGTCCGGCAAACTCTGGGGGTAGCACGATGAAGCGCGAGACGTTCAGGCAGTCCTTGCTGGACGGCAATCCGATGATGGGCACGTTCCTGAAGACGCCGTCACCCGTTGTTGCCGAGGTACTCGGGCTTTCCACGCTGGATGTGGTGGCCATCGATGCGGAGCATGCACCGTTTGGACGACTGGATACGGATCTTTGCATCGCCGCGCTTCGTGCTGCCGATATGCCGTGTCTGGTGCGCGTCGCTGATGACTCGACGACGCAACTGCGCAATGCGCTGGACAGCGGCGCAGACGGTGTTGTTGTTCCGCACGTCATCAACGCGGAGCAGGCGGCGCACATCGTCAAGGCCTGCCACTTCGGTGACGGCGGCCGCGGCTACGCGGGTTCACCGCGGGCCGCCGGCTACGGCACGAAATCGATGCCCGATCACCTCGCGGACAGCGCCGCGCACACCACGGTCATCGTGCAAATCGAGGATATCCCGGCGCTCGACCAGGTGGCACAGATTGCCGCGGTCGACGGCGTCGATGCCGTGTTCATCGGCCGGATAGACCTGGCCGTCGCGATGGGCAAAGGCCCGATGGACGATGCCGTCGTCGACACGGTCGCCGATATTTGCCGGGTGTGTTCAGACGCGGGAACCACGGTCGGCCTGTTCACCCCGGACCTGTCTGAGTTGCCGCGCTGGCAGGAGCTTGGAGCCAGCCTGTTTCTGCTCAGCTCCGACCATTCGATGATGCTCGCGGGCGCGAATCAGCTCGCCGAATCGATTCGGTAAAACGCCCGGGCGGTATCACCGAAGAGCTGCGCCTGCGCCTCGTCCGACAGCGAACCCAGGATCTCGGCGTACGCACGCCAGATGCGCGAGTAGTCAGCGTGAAGTTTGTCGACCGGGAAATTCGAACCCAGCATGCAGCGCTGCGGGCCGAAGGTGTCCACGCAGGCCTCAACGATCGGTCGTATTGAGTCCACGCTCCAGTCGTGGTCGAACATCCCGAGCCCGGAAATTTTACAGCTGACCTGCGGCAGCTGGGCCAGCAACTGCAGGCCCTCGCGCCAGGATTTGAGTCCCGAGGGTGTCTGGTCCCACGGTGAGCCGCAGTGGCACAAAGCCACGGAGGTCTCGGGTGTATCCGCCAGCACATCGACGACGGACGCGACCTGCGGTGGCGTCAGCTGCAGGTCGAAGGACAG
>JBCDJX010000129.1:0-8663 GCA_038747355.1 Pseudomonadota bacterium
ACGCCGTAGACGTTGTATTTCGCCATCGTTTGAAACATATCCGGATCGGGCGTGTAAAAAAGATCCGCCGAGAAAACGTTGCCGACGTGGTAACGAACCTCGTGTCGTTCGGCAATGTCGACCGCTTTGCGGACCAGCTCGAAGGTCGCGAGAGCGGCGTAGTCGTAGCCGCCAAATCGCATGCGATTCACAGCGGAGTCAGTCGATGCCCCCTGCGCGATAATCAGGTCGCGCAACTTCACGTCCGGATGCGAGGTACCACAACTGCCGACACGCATGATGCGCGTGACGGCATAGTCACTCAGAAGTTCATGGACATAGATGGATGCGGACGGAATGCCCATACCGTGTGCCATTACCGAAATGGCCTGTCCCTTGTAGCCGCCGGTGAAACCCCACATGTTGCGAACGTCGGTGACACGCTTGGGATCGTCCAGGTACGTTTCGGCGATGTACTGCGCGCGCAGTGGATCGCCGGGCATCAGCACCGTCTCGGCGAAGTCGCCGGGTGCTGCATTGATGTGCTTGGCCATAAAGTCCTCTCTTCGGGCTGCGAACTCTACTCCTTTGCGTCCGGTTTTTGGAGCCTAAAGCCTCGCAAGGGCTTACCCGACTCGCCGTGCGCAACGGGGCCGTCTAAAATCACGGCCATGATTAGGCTATGGACATTCCTGCTGCTGTCGATGCCAGCGGCCGCGCAACCCACCGTCGAGCAGATTGCGATAATCGAGCAGGACAAACTCGTGGAAGCATCGGGACTCGCCCGTTCGCAGATTCATCCCGGCGTGCTCTGGGCCATGAACGACAGCGGAGGGAAGCCCAGACTCTACGCCTTCGATGCGAGCGGCGCGCATCGCGGCAGACTGACCGTGGACCCATCGAAGAATCGCGACTGGGAAGACCTCGCGTCATTCACACTCGACGACATCCCTTACCTACTCGTCGCGGACATCGGCGACAACATGAGTAAACGCAAAACCCTGTCGCTGTACATCGTCGAGGAACCGGACGTCGAGGCTGATGACAAGGTGCGCAGCGAACCGACGTGGCGAATCCGTTTTCGTTACCCCGACGGGCCGCGGGATGCCGAGGCTGCTGCCGTCGATATTGAAGACGGCTATGTGTACATCCTAAGCAAACGCAGCCGCCCCCCGGAGCTGTATCGTGTGCCGCTCACACCGACGGACGATGTCGTGACCGCGGAAAAGCTGGGACAGATTCGCAGTCTTCCGCCACCGAGACGCATCGACGTGGAACTCGCACCGCAAACCAAGGACTGGCACTGGCAACCCACAGCCATGGATTTTAGCGACGACGGGCGTACCGCGGTGGTGATGACGTATCGCTACCTGTTCGTTTACCGTCGGCAGGACGGCGAGGCCTGGTTCGATGCATTGAACCAGCGACCCGACGTCATTTCGCTCGGCGGCTTTCGCGACGCTGAATCGACGGTGCTGTCCGAGGACGGCGCTTTCGTCTTTGTCACGACAGAGAGCAACTACCCACCTCTTCTGGAGGCGCCGCTGCCAGACACTGTTCCACACTAAATCCGTCGTCAGGAAATTAAACTGTTGAAAAAACGCGACAACGCACACAGCCGTTTGACGTTGTTCAAGTTGTCACGAAAATTCGGCTGAATTCAGTACCAATCGCGTAAAATGCGAAAATAGGCATCAGCCGAGAACTCTAATTATAAACCCTGTAGAAACAGTTTTTTAAGCGACAAAGCTCAACCAATAATCAGTTTTAGGTGAAGTATTAGCTCTCGCCGACCTGTTCCGGATGGGACGCTTTCATGCCGGCGAAATCTCGGTTCGTCGAATTTCTTGCCCGCGCTCGCGCATTGCTATGCCGTTAAACGAGGGTGTCGCGCGTCCAGACATCCCTGACCAGGTTCGCAAAAAAAGGGCCAGCGAAAGCTGGCCCTCGTGTCAGAACAACGGTGACGTCAATTGAAATTGATCTCGAAGCCTAAGCGCATTTCCCACAGTGAGTTGAAGGTATCCAGCTCTGTTGACTCCGGAACCTCAAACTCTTCATAGATGTAACGCCCATCTGCTGCGTTGATACTCGAGGTAACGGCCACCTGCGAGAAGAATGGTGCGTCGAACTGGCGGCCCCAGTCGTCATTCAGAAGGTTGCCGAGGTTGAATACCTTCAGGAAGGCGCGCGCACGTAGTCCGTCGACAAACAGCGGTATCTCTTGATCTATTCGCAAGTCGAAGCGAGTGCTCCAAGCGGACTCCACAGCGTTGCGCCTCAAAAACTCACCACGATCAAACCCATTCGAATTTATCCAGTTGTTGAATCCAACCCGATCAAAGCCGTCTGCGAAAATGACGTTCGGGTCATTGTCTGCCGTCGGGATGTAGATTAAGTGTCGACCGAAGAAACCATCGCCTTCCAGATCAGACGAGCTCTGAACGAAGTTGGCCGGTTGCCCCGACTTCCGAAAACCGTACAGTGAGACACGTGTCAAGTTTTCGCCAAACAAAGTGTCAGCATACTGCGCACGCAGTGTCATGCGATGCTGTACCTGATAGTTAGACGTACCTGGACGCGGGAAATTGATGTCGTTGTCTGCAACGTTACTGAAGTTCGAACCTGCGGTTGAGCTTGTCATTGGAACGATGTCTTCAGAATCCGTATACGCGTAGCCGAAGGTCAAATCGAGGCCAAAGTCGAACTCCTTGCGGGCGCCGATCGAAAATACGAACGCATCGGCATTTTCACTTGAATTCGTCAGTAGCAGATTCTCTTCGCCGTTCACGAAGTCGTAAATCGGTTGCCCGAGGATAGTCCGGCCCACAACCTCCTGTGACAAGTCAATATAGTAAGCCGAATCCTGTAAACGAGTGTAAAGAACATCCGCGTCCAGTGTCAGTCCACCGAGGAAATTCGTATCCCAAGTGGCGCCAAGGCTGAACTTCCATTCGCTAGGTTGCTCGAAACCCGGATCGATGAGTACAACTCCTTCGTCAGACCCGTCGGCGGCAGTGGTGGCCGCAACCTGATCGAACAGGACTTGCGGCACATCGAATCCCGGACGACCCGCGTTTACCAAAGCCAATGTGCCGTCAAACACCGACAACGCGCCACTGAAGTTGTCCAAGCGCCGCTGGACGTTCGTAATGCCGTCGTTCGACCAAGCGTTCGAAATCCAGACATTCGGGTTACCACCGGAGTAAAGCCCGGCACCGGCGCGGACGTCGATAGAATCGGTGGCTTCCCAGGTGATACCGATTCGAGGCTGCAGGAGGCTAATGCCATCGAGACCCGTGTCGTTCCGAATACCAGTGATGTCAGTCGCCGCCTGATTGAAGTTCGGGGTATCGCTCGATGAGATCCACTCGTAGCGAAGGCCAGCGACCAAAGACAGGTTTAGGTTATCGAAATACAACTCGTCTTGCAGGTATAGAGCATGACTTGTGTTCGCGAATACCGCGGCAGCGTCTGTGGCGATATTGGTACCGCCACCTGAGCCATAGTAAACACGACTTGGACGACCCAGCTCGAAGCGATCAACGCCGGAAAGACCGCAACCGATTCGGGTCGGATCCGCATCATCAAGCAGGGTGTCGTTATACCGCTGTTGCGCCGTCAGCGCGGCGCAGGCTTCCGGATTGCCCTGAGAATCATCGAAATAATCCCATTCGCCGCCGCGACTGTGCTGAACGAAAATGTTGAAGATGTCGAGTTCTTCTTGCTCGTAACCGAACGTCAGCACATGGTTTCCTAGGAGATACTGTCCTTTCAACTTGATGAAGGTGGATTCTGTGTTCAGGCTGTTGGCCTGTCGGGAATCGTCCGCACCCAAATAAATCGTATTCGATCGTCCGTTGAAACTGATCTGGTGATCACCAAAATCCGGATCGCCGACAGTCACCTGCGAGTCGTTCATCTCGCTTGTGCTTAGGAAAATTTCCGTCGAGAACAAATCGGTCCACTGCGACTGAAGAATTCCGGTGTACGTCGTGAACTCAGCACCCTTGTCGTAGAAGTGATTGGAAAACTCGAACTCGTTCGAGTCGTTGTCCGAGCCGCGGTTTTCCACACCGTCATAGTAGTTGTAGATCACCGCAAGGTTGTGGCTGTCGTTTATATTCCAGTCAAGTTTCAGCAGATATTTCTCATCGGACTGATTGCCGTTGCCTGGCGAACCACCCGGGTCGTAGCCGTACACGTTTTGCGCAATCGACGCCACGCGATCGAAATCGGCCTGCGGCAACCACTCACGCACTTCCCCGAGACCTGAACCGGCCGGTCCGGCGGCGAGGAACTCAGGCAATTCGGCTTCTTCATAAGCTGCAAAGAAAAACAGCTTGTCTTCGATGATCGGGCCGCCGAACGATATGCCGATCCTCTCTTCTTCGTACGCTGGCTGGATTACGGGATTGCCTTCTAGCTCGTCATTAATCAAATCCTGATCGGTGTACTCGTAGAAGAAGTTGGCTACGTATTCGTTGGTGCCGGATCGGGTAACAGCGTTGATGTTGCAAGCCGAGAACCCACCGTAGGTAACGTCGAATGGCGCCAGCTCAACCGAGACCTGTTGAATCGCGTCGTATGGGAATGGCTGCCCGGTTGCGGTGGCGAAACCGTTGTTGTTTAAACCGAATCGATCAGTCTGGCTGACTCCATCCAGAGTGATGTTGTTGAAGCGCGGATTCTTGCCCGCACAATTCACACCAATTCCACGACCGCCACTGGCGTCGATATTGATGCGTGGATCAATAGCGAAAACGTCCGCCAGCTCGCGATTAATGGCTACTGCTTGGTTTATGTCTTCGAAGGTGAAGTTGGACTGCGGACCAGGCGCGGTCGTAATGATCGAAGCCTGCTGACCGATAGTGACAATTTCCTCGATGGCTTCCTGCTGCTGCAGATTTACTGTCAACTTGTACGTGTCACCGAGTTCGATAAATGGGATTTCCACCGTCTTCGTATCGTTGATGGTGATTTCGTAAGGTCCACCGACCGGCAACCGAGCGGCGAGGAATACGCCGCTGGAGTTGGTCGCAAGCTGTCGACGGATACCAGTTCGATCGTCCCGAATAACGACCTCGGCGTTCGCGACCGGTTCGCCATTGGCATCGATGACTTTGCCTCGAATACCGGACGTGGTTTCTTGCGCGAACGCGGGAACTGCCATGCAGACCGCAAGCACAAGCGATGCCAACGCACGCGTGCAGTAGCGCCATGTGTTCATGTTTGATCCTCTGATTGAGCAAAAGTGGCCGATGACGCGAGTAGCGGTTCGGCGCGTATTATCGTTGTCTGACGGGCGATTCGAAACGATTGACACTTATTTGCAACAGCTACGCTAGACGCCACGACAGGAGGAGGATACTAGGCCTGAGAATTGACTTCCAGGTGACAGCGAAGTTTCGGTTATGTGACAAGCTCAGCTGAGCGACTGTCGGATCGTGATACGTGCAGGGCTAGTATCTTATTCGGATTATTAATCGTTGTTTTTAAACACTTTTTAGTGGTAAGAGTAAGTCACGTGCCAAGAAGCCTCAGCTTGGCGCGGATCCCGACTTGAAGATCGGAAGCCTACCAAGCGGCCCGTCTGCGCGCAAAACCGCCAGGCAAGTCGAGCAAGGAGAAAAAAGTGTAGTTTCTTTGCAACGATTTCGATTCGGGTGCGATTTCCTTATTATTCACTTATTCTTTCATAGACTTAACGCAGGTATTTAAGATGACGGGTTATGAAGATGACGAGTTGATAGATGCTGCCTTAGCCGTTCGGCAGAACGCGTACTGCCCGTTTTCGAAGTTTTCTGTTGGCGCTGCCCTGATCGATGAAAAGGGCGAAATCCATGTAGGATGCAACGTCGAAAACTCTTCTTATCCGGAAGGTTCCTGCGCAGAAGCGAACGCGATTGGAGCGATGATCGCTAGCGGCGGTAAACGGATCCGTCGTATCGTCGTTGCGGGCGGCCGCGAACGACTGGAGACTTGTACGCCCTGCGGTGGCTGTCGCCAAAGAATCGCAGAATTCTCCGATGGCGATACAATCATAAGTATCATCGGTGGCGGCGGGTACGCAAACAAATTTAGTGTGCAAGATCTGTTACCCCTCTGTTTCCGTCTCGAGCAGTGACACAATGCCAGCCCAAACTGGTAACGAGGGCTAAGCACCTTGCGCAGTCGCGGAGAACGCACCGGCTGCGCATGCCAACCGAAGCGAATCTTCAGTCGACCGCGCTTCAACCAGCGCCACTGTCATTGCCGCGGTAAATGCATCTCCGGCGTCGACGGCATCAACGCGCAGAACTGACGTTCTGGCGACTTTCAGACCGTTTCTCCCAAGTACGTCGCCGGCAGCGCCGAAGGTTATTGCCATGTAGCGGTTGCAGGCCGGCAGCGACTGTGAATACCAGACGCGAGGACGCCTACTGTCCGTATTCACATTTCTCGGTAGGCGCGGCGCTGGTCGACGAGACCGGCCATGTGCACATCGGCTGCAACGTCGAAAACTCGGCGTATCCGGAGGGCACCTGCGCCGAAGCCGGGGCGATTGCCTCGATGATTGCCAGCGGCGCACGGCGCATCCGGCGAATTGTCGTCGCCGGCGGTCACGACGAAATCGAGACCTGCACGCCCTGTGGCGGCTGCCGTCAGAAGATTGCGGAAATTAGGCGATGACGAGACCGTCATCGTGCTCGTTGACGGCGACGGGGAAACCACCGAGTTTTCGGTGGACGAGCTGCTACCGCTGGGTTTCCGGCTCGAGGAGTGACTCGACCTCGCTGCGCGTTGGCAGCGACGGCTGTGCACCGGCCCGGGTCGCCGCGAGAGCGCCGGCAGAGCAGGCGAAGTTCAGTGCATCGAGCGGTGACTGGCCTTCGACCAGCGACACCGTCAGCGCAGCGGTGAACGCATCCCCGGCACCCACGGTATCAACCGCGTTTACGCGCGGCGCTGCGGTTCTCGCGATCTCGCCGCCATTTTTTTCAAGCACCGCGCCGGCTGCACCAAAGGTGGTTGCAACGATGCCGCTGCACGCCTGCAGCGTCGGCCCATACCAGTCCGACTCAACTTCATTGACGACGATAAGGTCCGCGCGCTGCAGCACGCTGACATCGATTTCGCGCGCCGGTGCGAGATTCACACAAACAAAGCCATCGAAGCTGTGACAGGCATGGGCGATCACCTCTCCCGGCACTTCGAGCTGGCAGATCATCGCATCCGCCGAATCGATACCCACCGCCTCCGGAAACAGCTTGCGGTTGGCACCCGGGGCGACAACGATGTGATTCTCGCCGTTGTCGGCCACCGATATCAGCGCGGTACCGGTCGCGGCCTTCGAATCGACAATCAGGCCGTCGAGATCGACACCGTCTTCGCGCAGCAGCGCGAGCGCTTTGTCCGCCGTGGAGTCGTCTCCGACACAGGCGAGCAAGCGGACCGATGCGCCAAGTCGTCGGGCAGCCAGCGCCTGGTTCGCACCCTTGCCGCCGGGAAAACGGCTCAGGGTGGCGCCGGTTACGGTTTCTCCGGGCGCGGGAAGGCGCTTCACCTTGGCCGAGATATCCAGGTTAACGGAGCCGATCACGGTCACCGAGGTCATGCCGGCGCTCCGAATCGGGCCAGTCGGTCCGTCAGCAGGGTGTAGAAACGACTCGCGTCGATCTCAAAGGCCCACGCTGTGTTGACCGGACGATCGGTAACGCGCCAAAAATCCACAGCGGTGTGGCCCATGGTCAGTTCACTCTCGGTCTCGACACTGACGTTGCAGTCTCGGGTTTTAAACATGTCTGGCTCAAGCAGGTAAGCAATCGTGCACGGGTCGTGCAGCGGGCCGCCCTCGGTGCCGTACTTTTTCGAATCGTGCCGGTGGAAAAAACCCAGCATGCCGGCGGTGGCCTCGGCCACGGGGTTGCCAAGTTCCTGGATACGGGCAACGCGATCACGCGTGGAGATGACCTGGTGTGTGACGTCCAGCCCCATCGCGGTTATCGGTCGACCGCAACGAAAAACAATGTCAGCCGCGTGCGGATCGACGAGGATGTTGAACTCCGCCGACGGCGAGTAGTTGCCGCCTTCCCGCATGGCTCCGCCCATCAGGACGATACCCTCCACCCGCTCGACGATTTCCGGGGCGCGGGTAAACGCGGTTGCGATATTGGTCAGCGGCCCGGTCGGCACCAGCGTTACCTTGTCGTTGGCGCGCAGGGTGTCGACGATGAAATCGACGGCGTGCTGAGACTGCAGCGGTGTTCGTGGCGCCGCGGCGTCCACACCGTCGATGCCGGTCTTGCCGTGTACGTGTTCGGCCGTGTGCAGTAGCCGCTGCATGGGCCGGTCACAACCGGCAAACACCGGGATGTCATCGACAGCGGCAATGTCGCACATCTGACGCGCATTCTTCTCGGTCAGGGCCAGCGGTACATTACCGGCGACGGTTGTTATCCCGAGGATGTCGAGCTGGTCGCGTGACGCGAAGGCCAGAAACAGCGCAACGGCGTCGTCCTGTCCCGGGTCGCAATCAATAATGATCCTGCGACGCACGGGCATTACATCACGGCGGGCAGCATCAGGCCGGCAAGCGCCGCACTCATCAGATTGGACAGGGAGCCGGCGAGCACGGCGCGCAGGCCGTACTTGCCGATCAGGTCGCGCTTCTCAGGTACCAGCACGCCGAGGCCGCCGAGCAG
>JBCDJX010000130.1:0-8562 GCA_038747355.1 Pseudomonadota bacterium
CGTGGGCATCGACGGCGTTGAGTACGAAGCGGAGTCCTCGGTCTCCGGCGGCACGGTGGGCACCATGGACAAGGTCAAAGGCTCACAGGACCCGACGCTGTACCAGAGCTTTCGCGAAGGCGAGATCACCGTCGATAAGGCCCTGCCGAACGGTCGCTACGACGTGACCTTTCATTTCGCCGAACACACCGAGATCGGTGGCGGCGAGCGCGTTTTCGACGTGGTCGTGAACGGCGAGACACGCATCCAGGACGTTGACGTCATGGCGTGGCGCGATGGGCAGATTATCTCCGGCCTGACGGTCGGTACAGCGGCTGTCGATGTTACCGACGGTATGCTCAGCGTGCGTTTTGAGGCTTCTGCCGGGCAAGCGGTACTGAGTGCGGTTGTGGTTCGCGAGAATCGACCGCGCTCGGATGACTGGGAGCTGGTCTGGAGCGACGAGTTTGACTATGAGGGCCCGCCGGATCCGGCGAAGTGGAGCTACAACATCTGGCCACCCGGTAAGGTCAATCTCGAAGAACAGTACTACACGGATCGCCTGAAGAATGTTCGAGTCGAGGACGACATGCTCGTTATCCAGGCGCATCTCGAGGACTATGAAGGCGCCAAATACACCTCGGGTCGGATTCATACCGAAGGCAAGGCTGATTTCCTGTACGGCCGCTTCGACATTCGTGCGAAAGTGCCGCGAGGTCAGGGCACCTGGCCCGCCGTCTGGATGCTGCCGACCGACCCGTTCCGGTATGCAACAAACTGCGAGGCCGGCGAAGACTGGCAGGGCAGCCCGACCTGCGATGCATGGCCGAATTCCGGCGAGATCGACATACTCGAACACGTCGGTTACCAAATGGGTCATGTGCACGGCACGGTGCACAACCGGGCCTACTTCTGGATGAACTGGGAACAGCGCAAAGGTCGGTTGATTGATAACGATGTGGCCGACGAATTCCACGTGTATTCGGTCGAGTGGTACGAGGACCGTATCGATATGTTTGTCGACGACGTGCTGTATTTCACCTACATGAATGAAGGCAGCGGCTGGAAGGCCTGGCCGTACGATCACGCCTACAACCTGATCATCAATATTGCGATGGGCGGTGCCTGGGGCAGCGCCGGTGGTCCGACCGACGACTCGGCGCTGCCGGCAACCTTGTTGATCGATTGGGTGCGTATCTACCAGAAGCCCGATGAGGGTATGCAGGCGAACGCCGTCGCGAACTGAGCCGAGATTCTGCTGTGCGGGCGGTGCTCTGAGATGAGCACCTTCACCGGAAAAAGAACGAAAAAAAGGACGAATACGATGCAGTACACCGCCGTCAAGCTGGTCAAGCGACCGGGCGTCACGATCATGCCGGATATTTTTGAAGTTGTTAGCCTGGAGACACCGGACCTGGATGATGGCCAGATCCTGGTCAAGCAAACGCACATGTCGCTCGACCCGGCGATGAAAGGCTGGATGACCGAGGACCGAAACAGTTACATCCCGCCGGTTGAACTGGGCGAGGTCATGCGATCGAGCGGCTGCGGCGAAGTCGTCGAGTCACGTAACCCGCATTTCGAAGCCGGTGACCGAGTCTGGGGGATGATGGGCTGGGTCGAATACGCTGTCAGCGACGGCAAAGGCCTGCAGAAACTGCCGGACGGCATTTCCGAGGAGGCGGTGTTGTGTGTCATGACGCTGCCCGGTATGACCGCCTACCAGGGGCTGGTTGAAATCGGCAAGCCGAAAGCGGGTGAGACGCTGGTCGTGTCCGGCGCGGCGGGCTCGGTGGGGTCCATGGTTGGCCAGATCGCCAAGGCCGAAGGGCTGACCGTGGTCGGTACTGCCGGTTCAGACGATAAATGCGCCTGGCTGACCGAGGAGCTCGGCTTTGACGCCGCGATTAACTACAAGTCGGAAAATCTGGAGGCGCAGCTCAAGGCGGCCACACCAAACGGCGTCGACCTGTATTTCGAAAACACCGGGGGTCCCGTCCAACACGCGGTTTTCAATCGCATGAACGCGCATGGCCGGGTTGTTGTTTGCGGCATGATCGCGGACTACAACACGACGTCGCCGTCACCCGGTCCGAACTGGATCAACATCATCAAGCGGCGCCTGACGATCCAGGGCTTTGCGATGCCGGATCACTGGGACAACATTCCAAAAATGACTGAGGCACTGACGGCTTACTTCATGGCGGGAAAACTGAAGTACCGCGCACACAAACTCGAGGGTCTCGAGAGCGCCATCGAAGGTATCAACCTGCTGTTTACCGGTGGCAACACGGGTAAGTTGATGGTTGTCCTCTAGACCGACAGTCGATCTCAGGGATAGACACGCCCCGTATCCGCGTCGACCATTTCCCGGCCAAACGGCAGCAACGCCAGCGGTATCAGCTTGATGTGCTGCGACGCGATCGGGATGCCGACAATCGTCAGTGCAAAGACGATAGCCAGCAGGAAATGCAGGATTGCGAGCTCCAGGCCCGGCAGGATGATCCAGAGGATATTCAGGATAACCGACAGGGTGGAGTCCGGCTGTCGCTTGGCGCGAACCTCCCGTCCGAAGGGCGCGAGCACACCGCCCGCCAGCTTGAAACACTGGAAGCCAAACGGAATGCCGATGATGGTGAGGCACAAAACGATGCCGCCCAGTACATAGCCCAGGAAGACGAGAAAACCGCCGAATACGAAGAAGACGATGTTGCCGAACAGGCTCATGGTCGTGCGCCGTCTCTATCGCTCGATCTTGAACGATATGCGCGTCTGTACGCCGTCCGTGACGATGGGCTCGCCACCCTCGAAACGCGGCGCGTAACGGAATTGACGCACCGCATCGATGGCGGCATCCGCAAACGCTGATTTCACACTTTTGGCCGGCACACCCGCCTTGACCACGGCGACAGCGACCGGATTCCTGACGTAACCCAGTTCGTCGACACTGAACTCCAGGTCGACGTGGCCGGATGTGCCGGTACGAAGGTATTTCATCGGGTACCTGGGCGCAGCTCGCATGACCGGCAGATAGTCCTCCCCGGAGTTCCCCTGCAGTTGGCCCACCGAGATCAGATGTTCTGTTGCACGCTCGGAATCTCCTCGGGCGTCATACAGGCGGATGAGTATTTTGCGCGCCTCGATCGACGTGAAACGTCCGGCAAGGCTGTCTTCACTCACCAGACCCAGGGCCTCTTCGAGGTACGATTGCTGCGACTTTTGCGATGTTTCAACTCGCCCGCGCTGATACAGCGCGTAGGCGAGGTTGGTCGAGTCCGTTTCACCGTCATCGCGATAAGACTGCAGCGCCATGTCGAGTTGCTTTTTCTTCGCGATTTCGCCGGGCGCAGTAAACCGGGAGACGGCGCGCTCAAAGTTGAGCTGTACGTACGCCACGCTGTCCCTGCCGCTGATGGACTCGCGGATAGCCAACGCTCTTTGATAGTAGGCGTCCGACTCTGCCGTGCCGGTGCCCTCCCTGGCCAGCGCCTGCAGGAAGGTGAGTAGCTCGTCGGAATCAGCAGCGTACACGGACTCTGCTCGCGCCAGCGCCGCCGCATACTGCGCCGCGGCCTCTTCACGTTTACCGCTATGACTGAGCGCACGCGCGTAGTTACCCATCAGCACCGGCATCCGCGGGTCGTCGTCGGCAAGCAGGGACTGTCCGATGTCGAGGACTCGACGCGACAGCTTGAGCGTACGGGATTTATTGCCCTTGCGACGTGCCTCCGCGTAGTCCTGCCACGCCTCAGCAAAGTCGTCTTCCGTCGGTTCAGCGTATGACGTTGCAATGAAAAACACGCTCAGCAGAATCAACATTGCCAGTCGAATCATCGAATCACCCCGTCGCGTTATTGGACCCGACACTACCATCCGATCTGATCCCGGTAAATTGTCCACGGGACGGCTGTTGTCAGCAGGGCCGGTCCTTGACGGTATGCGGTGTTGGCGGATCGTCAAGATTCCGTTCGCCTCATTCCTGCACGGTATGCAACGGGCCTTGGCGGGCACGACATTGTGTGTCACCTTTCGTTTTCGGAGGCAAAACACAGTCTCCCGTATAACTACATAAAAGCCTTTGGGGGTATCTGCGTGAATCCACCGGACACGGACGTCTCGATGCGACGTTTTGCACAGCTTACGATCGTCTTTTTCTTTTCTGGCGTGCTGACCGCTTGCGGTGGCGGTGGCGGTGGCGGCGGCGGTGGTGGTGGAGGCGGTTCACCCACCCCGCCGGCAAACTCTCCACCGACCCTGACCGGTGACCTGTCGCCGAGTTTCAGCGAGAACACCCAGGTGTCCTTCTTTCTGAGCGTGTCCGATACGGACGGCGATACCGTGACCGTCACGATAGGCAACTCCAGCGACGGACAGTTTTTTACGCTGGACACGGGCACCGGCGAGATTCGCAGTACGCAGACCTTTGATTTCGAGAACCCGCTGGACTCGGACGGCGACAATGTCTACGTCCAGACGGTGACGCTGAACGATGGCACCGTGAGTGTAAACCGGGAAGTGCGCGTCTCGATCACCAACGTGGACGAACCGCCGCTGTGCAACGCCCTGTCAGACCAGGCCATCGAAGAGAATGCGACCGGCATCGTGGCCACCTTCTCCGGAACGGATCCGGATCAGGGTGACGCGGCGGCAGCGGTGTTTGAAAACCTGGTGCTCAGTGACGAACGAGTTACTGATGCCTTCGCGCTGGATGCGTCGACGGGCGAGCTCAGCGTGGTCACAGCGCTGGACGCGGATGCGTTCGAGCCGAACCTGACGTTTACGGCGTTCGCCGATTTCAGGACCAACAACCTCTCTGATCGCTGCTCGGTAAACCTGGCGCTGATCGACCTGCCGTCACGAGTGACGTCCGGCATCCTGTTTGATGACAACCTGAAAAGCGTCACCCGACTGTCGGACCTGGACGGCAACGGCACCGACGATTTCTGGGTGTCTGGTGAAGGTGATGGCTCGGGCCCGATATCGGGACGCGTGATATTCGGTGAGAGCCTTGCCGCAGCGATTGCCGACACCGGTGGTGCTGAGCTGAGTTTTTCCGACCTGGCGGAAGCGGACCGCGTGGATATCGATGTGACGATCTCGCTGGGTGGCGGCAACGCCCGAACCGTATTCGTCACCTCGCTGGCCGATCTCGATGCTGACAATCGCGACGAACTGCTGATCGCGACACGACAGCCACGTAACGACGGTCTTGACCCGACACGTCGACCTTGGGGCTACGTTGTCTACGGATCGGCCATCGACGCAGCGTCGGGGAGCCTGAATTTATCAGCGTTAAGTGCGGCTCAAGGGTTTAGCCTCACCGGTCCGGTGGATTTCAACGGCGAGCTGGCGTCGTGGCTGGCCGCCGAGCTTGACGGCACTGCCGGTGACGAACTGGTCCTGTCGCTGCCCGGCGCTATGGGTTTCGGCGGTGAGACAGGACGTCTTTACGTGATCGCAGGCAGTGAACTGGCAAACGCGTCCGGCAATCTCGATTTTGATACCGCTGTCACGACGCGGGTGTTTGACGGTTCCTTTGATGTGGATGTGGAGCCGGTTGTGGGCGCGATCTCGTTGATCGGCGACCTCGACGGTGACGCGGCAGCGGAGCTGACAATGCTCAGCGGGTCGACCGCTGTGGTGTTGCCCAGCAGCGACCTGCTCGCATCGAGCGGCGGTGCTTTTGCGTCTCTCAATCCGCTCGTCCTGGATCTGGAAGGCGAAGCCGCCGTGTCACTCGCGCAGGCCGATGTCGATGGGGACGCTACCGCCGACTTGTTGATCGTTCGCGGCGACGGGTCCTTCGACACGCGACAAGGGTCCGTGGTCTTCGGTGACGCGCTGTCGCCTATTGTCCTGAGCGACGCCACTGTGCCGGTCAATGAAACGACCTTTTCTGTTGGTGACTTCATCGATGTCCGGTCTGGCGGAGAAGGCTCGCTACAGGACCCGGTCCGGCTGCGCGGTGTGGGCGACCTTGATGGGGACGGCCTGGAGGACGTGGTGTTCAGCCAGTTACAGGATGCCGACTTCACACCGGGCGCGATTTATATTGTCCGTGGTTCTGCGCTCGCCGGTGCAGCATCAACCACCTTTGATATTGATTCGTTGACCTCGACCGGGGGGTTACAGATTCTGCCGGTGCCATCCCAGTTCACCTCCTTGTCCAGCGACGTGTCCACGGCGCCGGACATCGATGGCGACGGCATCGACGAGCTGTACATCACGTCCAATCTTCGACTTGCGGACGACCCGCCAGGGCGGGCCGTGATACTGAAGTCGACAGATATCAGCACGGCACTGGGTGACGGCACCGCGACCATTGAGTTGGAGTCTCTGTTCTTCGACGAGAGTCCGTAACGCCGCGGCGGCGGCCGCAGGCGTTGATCCAAGGCTTAACGTAGCAAGTCGAGCATCGCCCGGCCGACACCCGCGGCCGACGCCGGATTCTGCCCGGTAACCAGTCGATCGCTGACAGCGACAGCCGCTTCAAAGACCGCGACGCTCTGCAGACGAGCGCCGCGTTCCCGCAGCCGGGTGCCGAGAAGAAACGGCATCAGCGTGTCCTTTTTCATCGCTCGTTCCTCGTCATCCGTGAAGCAGGCAATCTCACGACCCTCGACCAGCCAATCGCCGCCAGGTCTGCGAACATCGACCAGTGCTGCCGGGCCGTGGCAGACGGCCGCGACGACACGACCACTGTCGAAAAACCCGGAGACCGTCCTCGCGATGTCGGCATCGTTCGGCAGGTCCCACATGGCACCGTAACCGCCGGGAAAATACAGGGCGTCGTAGCGATCAATCCGCATATCGGCCAGCGCCCGGCTGTGTTCAATAGCAGCAGAGACGTCCGGGTCGCCGAGAAAGCGCAGGCTTTCGGGTTCCCTGCCGTCGCGACTGGTCGGGTCGATGGGCGCCTTGCCGCCTCTGGGCGTTGCAATGTCGACCGCGAAGCCGGCGTCGGTCAGCATGGCCCACGGCATGGCGGCTTCGAACAGGTGAAAGCCCGTCGCCTCCGCTTCAGCGTCGTCAGCCGGGCCAATGCGGTCGTGGTTAGTCAGTACAAAGAGCACTCGCTGCATCAGGTTGCCTCCTCGGCTCGATCGAAGCTTACGGCGATGCATGGCCTCGCGTGTAACAAGCTGTAAACCGCCGTGGATGCGGTTTGCCCGGTTCCCCGACAGGCGGCAAACTGCGCGCTTAGCCGCTACCAAAGCCTACGTATGACCGTCCACACCGGCAATCTTCGCAAGATGCGCAGCACGCTCGACGATACCGTCGCTTATCAACTGCCAATGAGTGACACGCTCGTCGACATGAACGCATTGATCGGGTCGTCACTGAAATTCAGTTTCGACGGCAAGATTAACTGCATCAAGTGCGGCCGTGACACCAAGAAATCCTTCGGGCAGGGATTCTGTTTTCCCTGTTTTCGCGACGCGCCGGAGGCCAGCGAGTGCATACTTCGCCCCGAGCTTTGCCGAGCTCATGAGGGGGAAGCGAGGGACATGGATTGGGCCGAGAAGCATTGCCTGACCGAGCAGGTCGTATACCTCGCCAAAAGCTCCGCGGTAAAAGTGGGTATTACGCGACACTCACAGGTGCCCACGCGCTGGATAGACCAGGGTGCATCGGAGGCAATTGTGTTTGCCCGCGTACCCAACCGCTACACCGCCGGACTGGTCGAAGTCGCCATGAAATCGCATCTGACCGATCGGACGAACTGGCAACGTATGCTCAAGAACCAGGTGTGTGACGAGGACCTCGTGGAACGCAAGTCGGTACTCGCCGAGGAGGTTCCTGCGGCGCTGAGGGACTATATTACTCCGGACGTCGACGTCTGCCGAATCGACTACCCGGTCGAGGCCTATCCGGAGAAGGTCAAAAGCCAGACTTTTGACAAGTTGCCCGAGGTCGAAGGTCGACTTTCCGGTATCAAAGGTCAGTATCTGCTGTTCGACGATGGTCGGGTGCTGAATATCCGCAAGCACTCGGGTTACGAGGTCACCCTGCACACTTAAGTCGTCACCGCTCGCCTCACCGCCGAGCAACAATGTGAACAATTGTTGCAAATCGGCGTTTTGCCCCATCAGCCTGCAAGCTAGGACGAAACTGGAAGCTCGTCCGCGGCAGGGCTGTGCCCGCGTGTTTCCAACCAACACACCGATGGGGAAAACTTATGAAAACGTCATCTGTCCTGACTGTGCTCCTGCTTGCGAGCCTGTTTGCCAGCGCGTCTGCCACTGCTGATCAGAATTACCTCGTGCCTTCCGTCGTCTACACAGACGACGACAAGGACCGGCTTGTCGATGACGATTTCGGAGGGCTGGAGCTCGCACTCGGCAATCAGCTGACGGATCGTTTTGCGCTGGAAGGGCGCCTCGGTATTCACCAGCTGGACGGCGTGGATGATCTCGATATGGTCGAGCTGGGTCTCACCGGTCTGCTGAATCTTGCCGACGACCGCGCGGTGACGCCGTACGCCCTTGCCGGGCTGAGCGTGCTTCGTACGCGCTCTGTTGTGTTTAACGATCGTTTGACGCCGGCGGTCAGTGCCGGTGCCGGCCTGAAACTCCGCGTCAG
>JBCDJX010000131.1:0-8533 GCA_038747355.1 Pseudomonadota bacterium
ACGACGTCCCGCAACACGCCCTGCAGTCGCTTTTCCTCGAGCTGCATCATCCGTCGGAGTGTGCCGTCAACACCGACAAACCAGGCGCGAGACTCGTGCTCGATTGCCTGATGGATTCGCTGCTGCAGCTGCGAACCGTCAAGTTCGCTGAGCGATTGCTGGTCGGGAATGTCGGCGTAGAGACGGCACAGCGCATCGTGGGTCAGAATGCCGCGGATTCTGGCACCGATTGCCCGGCTGAACGGTTCCGGTTCGTTCAGCGCTAGTCGCCCGGCCGCGAATGCATCAAACGGGCAGCCGTGCTGGAGTTCCGGAATGCGAGCGCCGCCAAACACGCGCTCGCCGGGCCGCACGGGCGGTGCGATTTCAGCGATTGTGGTTAGCGCGTCGTGTTCGATCATCTCGCTCACGAACCAGCCCGGATCCGGGCAGTCGGCATCGTGCGCAGCCAGCGCTGTAAGCAATGGGGACGGCGCCTTCTCCGTCTCGCCTTCGGCAAGAGGGTAACTCAGCACCGCGGACGGCGCTGCGGTTACCAGGCGCTCGAGGAGCGCCGACTGCTGCTCCAGCCGCAACCCCGGGGAACTGTCGCGCATACCTGCGTCGCGCTGCAAACGCAGCGATATCAAGGCTGACGGTCGCGCCGGTCCCGGCCACTCGTCGTCCGTCAGGCCGGCGATCCACAGCGCGTCGAAGGATTGTCCGGCGGCCTCCATCGGGCCTAGCACGTCGACCGCTGAATTCAGCTGCTCAGGCTGGAACACCGTATCCGAGGCCAGTGACGCTAACCGCGCAACCGCCTGTAACCCGGTCAGCCTGCCCGTCACTGTGGTCAGCGAGGAAAACTCTTCAAGCAGTTCTCGCCAGCGATTCAATAACTGGAATTCGTCGCTGTCGAGGGGCGTCGTCCCCGGCCAGCCCAGCGAATCGAGAGCCGCTTCAACATTCGCGGCCCAGTGCTTTGCCGTCTGTTTCGAGCCCTGCCATTCGACCGCTATGGCTTCCAGGCGATCCATCAGATCTGCGAGGCTGCTGCGGGCATCGGGCGACTGCCAGGCGCGCAATAACGCCGGGGTCCAGTCACGATCCGGCACCGTGTGCAAGTCCAACGATGCCTGGATGCGGCTGTTGTCCGTGTGGATACCCAGTATCGGCGATCGCAACAGCACGCTCAGTTCGCTGCTGTTGCGTGCGGACAAGGCGGACTTAAGCGCGGCGATCGCAATAGCGATCATCGGGTAATCCATCAGCCGGCGTCCGAAGGACACGTTTACCGACCCCGCCGCCTGTCGATCAAGCTGCCACCCAGGGGTAAAGCCCTCTCGCACCAGCGCACCAATTTCAGATGCCGCGGCGTCGAGACCGCCAACGACAATGGCGACTCGCTTTCCCTGTTCACGCTGGTCGCGCGCCCAGCCGCCAGCGGCGCGGAGTTCCGAATACCGGTCACCAAAGGCGAGCTGCGAAAGCTCTGCACGCGGCGAACGTGGTTCATGCCAAAACACACTGCCGCGAGTTTCGAGCGCCGACTGCAGTGCGCTCGCGATGGGTGGGAGTTCCAAGAAACCGGCAAAGCTCAGGTGACCGGGCCAGTCGTAGGCATCGACGTTTGCAAGTACGTAACCACGAATGCCGGCATCGTCGATCCACTCGTTGTTGTCGAGGCGCGCGAGATAGCGTCGCAGGGATTCACTGAATACCCGTTGATCGTCACTGGCTGCGGTGGCAGCGACGATGTCGACCTCAACCCGGTGATCAGCCAGCGCGTCTCGTGTCTCGCGCGCTAGCCTCGCAAGTGCCGGCAGGCTTTCTTGACCCGGCTCGAGATCAGGCCGAAGGGCATCTTCCCAAAGCACCAGTGACTGCCTGGCCGACAAGCGCAACGGCAGCGCCTGCGTTCCGCTGTCCGCCTGAAAGCGACTGGTCAGGTAGGCGCGCCACTCACGGATCTCAAGGGGGCGCCAGGCCTGTCTTCCGAGCTCTTTATGACGCTCATTGACCGCCGCCGTCAGGCTCGCGGCGAGACGCTGGTTGGCCGTGAGAATCGTGGCCTCGGTCGCTATGAGCTGGTCAAGCCAGTCGTTCATCCTGCGTGCTGTTCAAGCAACTCGTCAATTCGGTCGAAAACCGTGTCCAGCATGTCCGAATCCGGCAGTGTGGTAATCCGGAAATGATCGCGATACGGGGTATTGAAGCTGCTGCCTGGCGCGACGAGCACGTGCTTGCTTTCCAGCAGTTCAAGCGCAAAAGCCTGATCATCGAAGCGCGTGCTGATGCGGGGATCCAGGCGGACAAACGCGTACATGGCTCCCATGGGCGCCGTCAGCGTCAGGAAGGGGCTGGCTTCGACGCGTTCTATGATCCGCTGCCGCGACTGGTACAGCCGACCACCCGGCTGCACGAGACCATCAATGCTCTGGAAACCGCCCAACGCCGTTTGTACCGCCCACTGTCCCGGCACGTTGCTGCACAGGCGCAACGCCGACAGCAGCTCCATGCCGTGTACGTAGGGTCGTGCGCGATCGCGATCACCGGTGAACACACACCAGCCGACCCGGTATCCGCAGGCCCGATAGACTTTCGACAAGCCCGAGAAGGTCAGGCAGACCGCGTCGCCGCTGATCGTCGCCAACGGTGTGAATTCGGCCTCGTCGTAAACCATGCGATCGTAAATCTCGTCGGCCATGATGACGATGCCGGTTTCCTTCGCAATGTCCGCGATGCCGGATAACACGGCTTCCGGGTACACAGCGCCGCTGGGATTGTTCGGATTGATGACGACAATTGCGCGCGTTTTCGGGCCTGTCAGTGAACGTATTTGCTCGACATCCGGCATGAATCCGTTTTCGGGCAGGCAGTCGTAGTAACGCACGATTCCGCCGTTAAGCGTGACCGCGGCGGACCAGAGCGGGTAATCCGGACTGGGAACCAGCACCTCGTCGCCGGGGTTCAGAAGCGCGCGCAGGGACAGGTCGATTAGTTCGCTGACGCCGTTGCCGACAAAGACGTCGTCCGCGGTGACATCCTGCAGGCCGCGATCCTGCTGCTGCATCACCACCGCCTCCCGTGCCGGGAAGATGCCTTTCTGGTGGCAGTACGGTTCCGCCTGCCCCAGGTTTTCAATCATTGCGAGGCGCATGGTTTCCGGGGTTCGAAAACCGAACAAACCCGGATTACCGATGTTTAGTGAAATGATTTCATAACCGCGTTTTTCGAGTTCCAGCGCGCGGTTGGCCAGCTGGCCCCTGATCTCGTATTTGACACCCGACAGGGCGTGACTCACATCGAGTGTGGCAGCGGTCATCGTGAATATTTCCGGCAAAGACGCGAGCATAGCCCAGAACGAAAAAACCCGGCCAGTCTAAACGACCGGCCGGGCTGGGTCCGCACGGAGAATGCGGATTGCATGACTGAGAAGCCGCTCGCAAGTTGCGGTCAATCAGTCGAGCTCTTCTACCTCCGCGCCCTCGACGGGCTCGGGCTCTGGAGGCTGCTGTTTGCCGGCTTGCTCAAACCGGTACAGCAAATCTTCGTAATCTTCGTCCGACAAACGCCGGATCGAGGCAATCCTGATGCGGTCCGGGCCTAAGCTGTCGTTAACAACGACGTATCCAAACCCGCCGCAGATTCGCGATCCCGACGAATTGAAGCCAATCCTGTTCGCGAATTTCAGTGCGTTGGTCCGACGCGCCAGCTCAACATGATACTGGCGGCGTGCCATGGCGGTGACGACGAGATTCGACCCGTCCAGCACCTTGTAGCTTCGAATTGTACCCTCGGTGATGCAGTCTGAGCCACCCGATGCTCGATTTCCGGCGGCGGAATTCGGGCTACCGGAACCTGCACAAGCTAATAAACTACTGCAGACAAATACAATAAATAATTGTTTTTTATGCATTAAAAAAGAAATTGATATGACGGGCCGGGACACTTTTTCCCGACAGGTCAACCTTGCTCCTGCGTGTAGTATGACTTGCCTCAAAGACGGTGTTAAGCCGCTTCCGCCGCTGAAATCGTCCGCAATCCACTAGTTCCTGGCGATCGGTCTGTCGATCTTGCGAATCCATTCGCTCCAGGACCCCGCGTACAGGCGGGGCTCGGCTCGACCGGCCAGCAACGCGCTGACGATCAGGTGGCAGGCCGTAACCCCGGAACCGCACATAACGGTTACATCGGCTTCATCGCCCACTGTATCGACCCAGAGGCGGGCCACTTGTTCCTTCGGCAGAAACCGCATATTGCCGTCCAGCGCGAGATCCAGCGGTAAGTTGTGCGCCCCGGGAATGTGGCCGGCAACCGGATCAATCGGTTCTGAACGGCCGTCAAAGCGGACTTTGGCCCTGGCATCCACCAACGCTCCCCGAAGGCCCTTCTCCAACTCGTCAACGGTCGCCACGCGGTTCTCAGCCGCCGATCCCGTAAACTCACCGGCGTGAATCGCCGCGGCGCCCGCCTCCAGCGCGAACCCCTGTGCCCGCCAGGCCGCGAAGCCGCCGTCCAGCAGGCGGACATGCCGGTGGCCCAGCCAGCGCAACATCCACCAGGCACGCGCGGCAATCGCGTTGTTAGCATCGTCGTAAATCACCACCGGACTGCCTGAGCGGATGCCTTTTGATTCGAACATGGCAGCAGCGACAGCCGGTTCGGGCAACGGATGCCTGCCGGTCTGCGGCGCCACGGGCGCGGACAATTCGTGGTCGAGATGAACATAAGCTGCGCCCGGTATGTGTGCGTCGAGATAGGCGGTTTGGCCCCGCTGCGGGTCCATCAGGTCGAAACGGCAGTCCAGCACGCTAACGCGGCCAGTCTTTATCAGACCTGACAGTTCGTGCGGGGTACAGAGCAGCTCATCGCGCAGCATGGCTCCCCTTGTACACAGCGTGAGGCTTCGAGACAATGTCGCTACGGGCGTTGCCCGTCTTTTTTTGGGCGCAAAGCCTGCGGAGACAGACTGTGGAAAAAATTCTTGTCGGCCTGAAACGTGTGGTCGATTACAACGTACGCGTTCGCGTCAAGAACGACGGCTCTGGCGTCGAGACCGACGGCGTGAAAATGAGCATTAACCCGTTTGATGAGATCGCGCTCGAAGAGGCGCTGCGGATCAAGGAGCGAGGCGAAGCCAGTGAAGTGATCGTCCTGTCGATCGGCACGGCCGATTCGCAGCAGCAGCTGCGCACGGGCCTTGCCATGGGGGCTGATCGCGCCATCCTCGTGACCACCGATGAACCGCTCGATCCGTTGTCGAGGGCCCGCGTGTTCCAGGAGATCATCAATCGTGAATCGCCGGACCTGGTGCTGCTCGGCAAACAGGCTATCGACGAAGACAACAACCAGACAGGACAGATGCTGGCAGCGATCTGGGGACGACCACAGGCGACCTTTGCGTCTGAAGTCGCTTTCGAGGGCAACACAGCCAAGGTGACGCGTGAGGTGGATTCCGGCCTCGAGACCATCGAAATCGATCTTCCGGCGGTCGTGACGGCTGACCTGCGCCTCAACGAACCGCGCTACGTAAAACTGCCGGATATCATGAAGGCCAAAAAGAAGCCGCTCGATGAGATCGCCCTTGGCGAACTCGGCATCGAACGGCCTCCGGTCATTAACGAGAGTTCGTTTGCCCCGCCGGCGGTTCGCCAGAAGGGCATCATGGTTGAAGATGTACCCGGCCTGCTGGCCGCACTGAAAGACAAGGGGCTTCTCTGATGGCCAATATTCTTATCGTCGCCGAACACGACGGCACGTCGCTGAATACAAGCACCGCCAAGTGTGTCACCTGCGCCGCTCAGATCAATGGTGCGACCATCACGGTCGCCGTTCTCGCGGATGACGCGTCGTCAGTGGCCGCAGAAGCCGCCGCCATCGACGGTGTGCAAAAGGTGCTGGCGATCAGCCACCCGACCAACGCCAGTCCGTTGGCGTCTGCACAGGCACCGCAGGTGGCCAGTCTCGCGGACGGCTACACCCACGTGTTTGGCCCGTCGACCACCTTCGGTAAAGACCTGATGCCGCGCGTCGCTGCCCTCCTCGGCGTCAACCAGGTCTCCGACATCATGAAGGTAAACGGCAGTCACGCATTCGAGCGACCGATCTATGCTGGCAACGCCATCGTCAGCGTGGACGCTCCTGCTGACGCTGTGGTCGTTGCGACCGTTCGAACCGCGTCCTTCAAGGCAGCGTCCGCAGGTGGTAACGCCGAGGTTGCAGAGACCTCAACGGATGCCGAAATCCCGAATCACACACGTTACGTGTCACTGCAATCCGGCCAGTCTGATCGCCCGGACCTGCAGACCGCCGGCAAGGTGGTGTCAGGCGGCCGTGCACTGGCAAGTTCGGAGAATTTCGACATCATCTACACGCTGGCCGACAAGATGGGCGCCGCCGTCGGTGCGTCGCGCGCGGCCGTCGATGCGGGTTACGTGCCTAACGAGATGCAGGTCGGCCAGACCGGCAAGATCATTGCGCCCGAACTGTACATTGCGATCGGCATCTCCGGTGCTATCCAGCATCTGACGGGAATCAAGGATGCCGGGACCATTGTGGCGATCAACAAGGATGAGGAGGCGCCGATCTTCGAGGTTGCCGATATCGGCCTCGTTGGCGACCTGTTCAATGTTGTACCGGAGCTTACTGAGGCGCTGGACAGCTAAGGCCCGAAAGCGAGGCACAAAAAAAGGCGCCCTTCGGGGCGCCTTTTTCGTTGTGCGAGGTGACTCAGAGGCTGCTGAGGATCGACTCGGCTTTGCTGACCTCAAACGCACCGGGTGCCTCCACGGCGACGTGCGTGGCGACACCGTTATCCACCACGATTGCAAATCGCTGGCCGCGATGCCCGAGACCAAACGCAGTGCCGTCCATCTCCAGGCCAAGTGCTTTGGCGTAGTCGCCGTTGCCGTCGGCCAGCATGACTACCTTGTCGCCGACACCACGGTCCTTGCCCCAGGCATCCATCACGAAAACGTCGTTTACCGCCGTGCACGCAATGGTGTCGACACCTTTGCCGAAAATAGCATCGGCTTGTTCGACGAAACCCGGCAAGTGATTCATCGAGCAGGTCGGCGTAAACGCGCCCGGCACCGACACTAACACCACTTTCTTGCCGGAAAAGAGCTCATCGGTGGTCAGGGCGCCCGGACCAGAGTCCGTCATGATTCCGAAGGTGCCGCTGGGCATGGTTTCGCCGGCCTGGATTGGCATAGTCTGTTCTCCTGATGGGTTATGGCGTTGTGGTCAACGCCTGTGACCGCTGATTCTATGCGCTTTGAGCCACCGGCCCAAGACCCGTTGTCGCCATGCGTGGCGCTACCATGCATGCTGTATGGGTCGCACGCTGTCCACTCGTATAATTCCACGCACTCAAGGAGGACATATGCAGTTTGCACTGACCGAAGATCAGGAGATGATCCGCGACGCTGCGCGTGATTTTGCGCAGAATGAGATTGCACCGGTAGCCGCACAGTATGACCAAAGCGGTGAATTCCCTGTCGAGACAATCGCCAAGGCGGCCGAGCTCGGTTTCATGGGGGTCGAAGTGCCCGAAGAATACGGCGGTGCTGGCCTCGACCCGATCAGCTACGTGCTGATGATGACCGAGATCTCTGCTGCAGATGCCGCGCACGGCACCATCGTGTCAGTGAACAACTCGCTGTTCGGCGTCCCCTTGCTCAAGTTCGGCAGCGAGGAACAGAAGCATGCCTTTCTCAAACCGGTCGCCTCGGGCGAAGTCAACGGCGCCTACGCCCTGACAGAACCGCAGTCCGGTTCGGATGCAGCGGCGATGCGCGCCCGAGCTGTGCTGTCTGCAGACGGCTCGCACTACGTGATCAACGCCAAGAAGTCCTGGATTACGTCGGGACCGGTCGCGAAGTACATCATTGTCTTCGCCAAGACTGAGCAGCCCGACGGAACCGAATCGGGCATTACAGCTTTCGTCATCGATACCGAGCAGGACGGCTTTGCACGGGGCAAGACGGAACCGAAACTCGGGATCCGCGCGTCAGCAACCTGTGAAATCGAGCTTACTGATTATCAGTGCCCGGTCGAGAATCGCATCGGCGACGAAGGCCAGGGTTTCAAGATCGCCATGACCGTTCTCGACAGCGGCCGCATCGGTATTGCCGCACAGGCACTGGGTATTGCCCAGGCCGCCTACGAAGCATCGCTTGAGTGGTCACGCGATCGCCAGGCGTTCGGCAGCGCTATTGGCAGTTTCCAGAGCATCCAGAACAAAATCGCCGACATGAAGGTTCGTATCGAAGCGTCCCGGTTGCTGGTCATGCAGGCCGCGTGGGCTAAGGCTGAATACGCGAAGACGGGGCAGAAAAACACGCTGAACTCCAGCATGGCCAAGCTGCACGCCTCGGAAACCGCAATGTACGTCGCCCACCAGGCCGTGCAGATCCACGGCGGCATGGGTTTCAGCAAGGAAATGCCGCTGGAACGCTACTTCCGCGACGCCAAGATCACCGAGATCTACGAAGGCACCAGCGAAATCCAGCGCATGGTCATCGGCCGCCTGGAAACGGGCCTGCGGTAA
>JBCDJX010000132.1:0-8494 GCA_038747355.1 Pseudomonadota bacterium
CGTGGCACGCTGGTGATTGTCGACGGATTCATCGCGACCGCGGCGGCGGCCGTGGTGCTCAGCATCGAACCGTCGGCGAAGCGGGCGATGGTGTTTGCCCATCAGTCGGCCGAGCACGGCCATCGGGCGGCGCTCGATGCGCTGTCTGTTCGTCCGCTGCTGGACCTGGGACTGCGACTTGGTGAGGGCACGGGCGCCTTGCTGGCCTGGCCGCTGGTGCAAGCGGCCGCGGCGATGATGAGTGACATGGCCAGTTTCGACAGCGCCGGCATCAGCGGGCCGTCATGATCCGCCAATTGCGTTCCGAGCTGTTTACCTTCCTGCTGGCCCTGCAGTTTCTAACGCGTATTCCGGTCACGCTCGAATCGGCCTACAGCGAACAACGCATCGCCGCGAGCGTTCGCTACTACCCCGTGGTCGGGATGCTGATCGGGGCGCTGGCGGCGACGGTCTACACCCTGTCGCTGTTGCTGTTTCCGCAGCTGGTCGCGGTGTTGATTTCAAGCGCGGTGATATTTCTGGTTACCGGTGCCTTCCACGAAGACGGTCTGGCCGACACGGCTGATGGCATCGGCGGCGGGCTGACCGCCTCCAGTTCGCTGGAGATTATGCGTGACAGCCGCATCGGCACTTATGGCTTGCTGGCGGTGCTGTCCGTGCTGTCGCTGAAAATCGCGGCACTGAACGCGCTGCCCGCAAGCACGGTTGTCGTCTGCATCGTCGCTGCGCACGGCCTGAGCCGCTGGTCCAGCGTGCTCGTGATCGCCAGCAGTCGCTATGTCCGAGCCGAAGGCACCGGCAAGCCCACCGCGGGCGGCATCAGCGCCGGGGGCTTCGTGTTTGCGTCCGTCGCCGCCGCGTTCTGCCTGCTGCTTGTCTGGGTATTTCTGTCGCCGATGATGCTCCTCGGCTGCGGCGTGGGTCTTGCGCTCGGCCATCTGGGATCCAGGCTTTTCTACGAACGCAAGATCGGTGGCTACAGCGGCGACTGCCTCGGCGCGACGCAACAGATCAGTGAGCTCGGCATCTATCTTGGCGTGCTTGCGTGTCTTTGATCCTGATAAGGCACACACGCCCGGCTGTCGGACGTGACGTTTGTTACGGCCGAACCGACGTCGATCTCGACGACAGTTTCGAACAGGAAGCCCGTCGCATAGCGACGTCGCTGGATCACATCGACGTGTTGGCCACCAGCCCGTTGAGCCGCTGTCGTCGTCTGGCTGAGCTCATCGGTCAGACCTATGGCGTTGAACCGTCGATAGATCCGAGGCTGCAGGAAATGGACTTCGGCCGCTGGGAAGGACGCAAGTGGTCGGACATTCCGCGTGACCAGCTCGACGCGTGGGCGGGCGATTTTTTTTCGGCCAGGCCGCACGGCGGAGAAAGCGTGGCGATGGTGCGCGACCGTGCGATAAAAGCTGTTCGAGCGTATCGTGACCTTGAGCAACGCTGCGTCCTCGTAACGCACGCCGGGTTTATCCGGGTCGTGCTTGCCGACGGTGACGAGCCGGAAAGCTTCAACACGAAAATCGGCTACGGTGAATGCATACCCTGGCCGCGTAACACGGAGACCGACGATGAGTGATGCCGAACAACACAAGCAGGATATGAAGAAGCTGCAGGCAGAGCAGCGCGCCAAGACTCGCGATCTCGTCGACCCCGAGCGCGGTCTCGTGCTGGTGCATACCGGCAACGGAAAGGGCAAATCGAGCTCGGCGTTCGGTGTCGCCACTCGCGCGTTGGGCTGGGGGCGCCGGGTCGGTGTGGTCCAGTTCATCAAGGGCAAATGGAAAACCGGCGAGCGCCAGTATTTCGAAAGTCACGACGGTGTCGAATGGCACACGATGGGCGATGGCTTCACCTGGGATACGCAGGACAAAGACCAGGACAAGCTCGCCGCCGAGGCTGCCTATTCGAAAGCGAAAGCGATGATGGCCAGTGGTGATTTTGACCTGGTCATCCTCGATGAAATCAACATCGCGATGCGCTACGACTATCTCGACACCGACGACGTTATTGCCGGGCTCGATGCCCGGTCGAGTAACACCGCCGTCATCCTAACGGGGCGCGATGCGAAACCTGCGTTGCTGGAGTATGCGGACCTCGTCAGCGAAATGGTCGAGGTGAAGCACCCCTTCAAATCGGGAATCAAGGCACAGCGCGGTATCGATTTCTAAGGCGAAACCGCAATTGACAGCCATACGCTGATTGACTAGTTTCGTGCCCAGATGGTGCCCCTGGGGAGGGGCTAAGAGGGAATCCGGTGCGAATCCGGAGCTGTACCCGCAACTGTAAGTTGGTAGCCGCTGACCTCGAAGCCACTGGGACCCGGTCCCGGGAAGGCGGTCAGCGACAGTGATCAACAAGCCAGGAAACCTGCCATCGCGTCGTTCGTCCAGGGCCGGGCATAGCCTTGTGGACCGGATGCATTTCTTCCCGTGAAACGACAGTCGTTGGTCCGTCGTCGCGCACAAGCCGCGAGACCACGAAGTCGTTTTGTTGACCGAGTCGACGATCGGGCAACAGGGAGAATTCCATGTGGAAGCAACTATCCATCCTGGGCCTTGCAGGCCTTTCCTACCATTCCCTGTCGTATGCGCAGGACACCAACACCGAAGGCGCTGACGATTCGATTATCGTCTACGGTGTTCGGCTTGAGCAGGCGCTGACCGAGGTCGGCTCCAGTGTCACCGTCATTACGGCCGAAGAAATCGAGGCGATGGGCGTCGAGTACGTACTGGACGCCGTGGCAACGGCGCCGGGCGTGACGATCAACCAGAACGGCACCTTTGGCGGCTCCGCTTCGGTGCGCATCCGTGGCGCATCCAGTGAACAAACCCTGGTGATCATCGACGGCGTTGTCGTTAACGACCCAACCTCGCCCGGCGGCGGTTACAACTTTGCGCGGCTCGACCCGGCCAACGTCGAGCGCATTGAGATTCTCAAGGGACCACAGTCGACGCTGTGGGGGACCGACGCGATAGGTGGCGTCGTCAACATTATCACTCGGCAACCCGTGGAGAGCTTTGAGGGCAGTGCGTTTGCGCAATTTGGCTCATTCAGCTCTTTGCGCGGTGGCGTGTCTGTTGGTGGTGCCAACGCCGGTTTCGATTACCGCCTGGCGTACAGCGGTCACACGACTGACGGCATCTCAAAGGCGGACGAGGCCAACGGCAACGACGAGGACGACGACTACGATTCGACGACGCTAAGTGGCAGTCTCGGCTACAACTTCGCGGTCGATGCCCGGCTGCAGGCCCAGGTACTCTGGACCGATGCCGACTCGGAGTTCGACAGCTTTTCCTTTGGTGATCAGGGCAACGTCGCCGATGGTGATGAGTTGAGCCAGACGGAGGAGCTCAGCGCAAACGTGTCTCTGTCGTTCTCCGGCCTCGACGGGCGACTGCAGAACGACTTCCTGGTCGGACGAACTGAAATCGAACGTGAAAACTTCACCGACGGCGTTTCCAGCTTCGCGAGCGAAGGGGACAGAGACACACTTCGATACCAAGGCACCCTGTCTATCGATGATCGGAATCAGCTGGCGTTCGGCGCCGAGCGAGAAGAAACTGAGTCAAACGGCGACGACACGTCCATCGACGGCTTGTTCGCACTGTATGAGTTGAAGCCAGCCAAGGCCTGGACCTTGAGCGCCGGTGTGCGACGCGACGACCACGAGCGCTTCGGGGCGGAAACAACGGGTCGCTTCGCTGCCGCATACAACCCAACCAAGTCGTTTACCTTGACCACCAGCTGGGGTGAGGGCTTCAAGGCCCCCACCTTGTTCCAGACCACCTTTTTCTGCTGCGGTGCGACCGAGCCTAATGCAGACCTGCAACCGGAGACATCCCGAGCATGGGATCTCGGCGCAATCATCCGCAGCGATGACGGTCGCGGCGAACTCGGGTTGACCTACTTCGATCAGGACACCACCAACCTCATCACCTTCTCATTTGCTGTCGGTGGCTACGAAAACATCGCCAAGGCGGAGTCCACCGGCTTCGAACTATTCGGTGGCTACCAGGTTACCGACTGGCTGGGCGTCTCAGGCAGCGTCACGCGTATCGACGCGACGGACGGTGACGGGACGGAACTGGTTCGTGTACCGGAGGTTACGGCCGATGTTGCCTTCACCATCAACCCGCAGAGCGACTTATCGGGCTCGCTGTTCGTCAGGTACAACGGCGAAGAACAGGATGCCAACGGCGAAGTTGCCTCGTGGACGCGGGTGGATGTATCCGGCAGTTACCAAATGACCGACACGGTGGAGCTGTATGCACGCATCGAAAACCTGCTGGACGAGGAGTATCAGCAGATTCTCGGCTATGGTACGCCGGGCACGTCCGGCTATATCGGAGTGCGATTCGGGTTCTGAGCCCACCGTGATGACTCGAGTCGCGCTGGCATTGCTGAGCTTAACCGTTGCCTGCGGCGCCGCGAACGCGGACGCAAGGCGCATCGTAAGTCTCGACTTCTGCGCGGACCAGTACGTCCTTAAGCTGCTGCCCAGGGATCGCGTGCTGGCGGTGTCACCGGATGCCGATCGTCACTTCTCCTACCTGCGAGAAGCGGCGGCCGGCCTTCGGCAGGTGCGGCCGGTCGCGGAAGATGTGCTGGCGCTGCAACCGGATCTCATTGTTCGTTCCTACGGAGGCGGTGCACACGCGGTGAGCTTCTTCGAACGTGCCGGCGTACCGGTAGTGCAGGTGCCGTTCGCTAACGACATCGCCGGTATCCGTGAATCCGCGTTGCAGATTGCTGACGCGCTGGGTGCGAGCGCGGCCGGTGAAGCCCTGGTTGCCGAGATGGATCGCCGGCTCGAGCGACTGGATCAAGCGGCCTCGGCGCAGAGGGACGTGCTGTACATGACCCCCTCCGGTGTCACCACCGGCCCCGGCACGCTGGTTCACGAGATGCTGATCACCGCGGGCCTGAGCAATTTTCAGACCGAGGCCGGTTGGCGCTCACTGCCGCTGGAGCGGCTGGCGTATGAGCAACCCGACCTGGTCGCCGCCTCGTTCTTCAGCGCCGAGACCAACCATCCGGCGATGTGGAGCGCGATGCGCCATCCGGTTGCTCGGCGTCAACTCACCGACCTGCCGGTCGTGATGCTCGATGGCGCCTGGACCGCCTGCGGCGGCTGGTTCCTGCTCGACGCTATCGAGGCGCTGGCCGACGCGGCCGACTGAGACGCCCTGTGAGCAACGTTCGAATCAATGTGCTGCTCGGCCTCGCCGCCCTGGTCGCGATCCTGGCCGCGTGTGCGCTGGGCTCGACGCCGATGGCGTTTTCGCGGATCGTCGCGGCCCTTGTCGGGCAATCGACGCCGGGCGACATCATCGTCGTCTGGGAAATTCGCCTGCCTCGAGCGCTCGCCGCCTTTGTCGTCGGCATGGCGCTGGGCGCCAGCGGCGCGGCGTTGCAGGGTCTGCTTCGAAACCCGCTTGCCGACCCGGGGGTATTGGGTGTGACGGCGAGTTCGTCACTGGCAGCGACTTTTGCGCTGTATTACGGGCTGACGGCGGCATCCGCTTTTCTGCTGCCCGTGTTTGCGATTCTCGGCGCGCTGGCGGCAACGCTGCTGATGGCGACGGCCGCTGTGCGCGTGCAGTCCGTGGTCACGCTGATCCTGATCGGTGTCGGCTTATCGAGCTTTGCGGGCGCCGCCATGTCGCTGTTGCTCAACCTGGCCCCCAATCCGTTCTCGCTGTCGGACATGATCAACTGGATGCTCGGTTCGGTCGCCAATCGCAGTCTTGACGACCTGAAGTTCGTTTTGCCGTTTATTGTCGTCGGGTTCGCGATCCTGTTGCTGTCGCGACGGGGCTTGACCGCGCTCACCCTCGGTGAGGAAGCCGCCAGTGGCCTCGGATTAAACCTGAAGCGGCAACGCACCGCGATCGTACTCGGCGCCGGGCTGGCGACGGGCGCCGCAGTCGCACTCGCCGGTGCCATCGGTTTCGTCGGCATCGTGGCACCACACATTGTGCGGCCGTTGGTGAACTATGACCCGGCTCGAACGCTGGTCCCCAGCGCCCTGCTCGCGGGACTCATCCTGGTGCTCGCCGACATCGGCGTGAGACTGATGCCGACCTCGTCGGAACTGAAACTTGGCGTTGTCGCCGCGCTTATCGGGGCGCCGGCGTTTGTGTGGATCGCTATGCAGCGACGTACCAGCTATGGCTAGGCTGTCCGCGCATGCCGTCTGTGTTCGCGTGCCCGGCGCGACGCTGCTTGACGATGTCTCACTGGACGTCGGCACGCAGGAGCTTGTTGCGCTGCTCGGCCCGAACGGCGCCGGCAAGACAACGCTGCTGCGAACGTTGCTGGGCCTGCAGGCGGCCGAGTCCGGTTACGTCGAACTCGATGGACAGCGCGGTGACGCCTTGTCGCCAAGGCAACGCGCGAAGCGAGTTTCCTACCTGCCACAGCAGCGCCTGTTGGCCTGGCCGATCCGCGTGCGCGACGTGGTTGCACTCGGTCGCTTCGCCCACGGTGCCTCGATCGGTCGACTGAGTGAACTGGACGAATCGGCGGTCGAGCGCGCGCTTACGGCCTGCGATCTTCTACAGCTGGCTGACCGGCGTTCCGACACGCTGTCCGGTGGCGAACAGGCGAGGATGCACTTTGCCCGGGCGCTGTGTGCCGATGCGCCGCTGCTGATCGCGGACGAACCGGTCGCAGCGCTGGACCCCAGCCACGAGATCGCTGTCGCTGAGCTGTTGCGGCAGTTCGTTGACAGCGGCGGAAGCGCGCTGGTGGTGCTTCACGACGTCGAGCGGGCGGCGAACATCGCGGACCGGCTGATCTGGATGCGCGACGGTCGCGTCGTGGCGGACGGCTCGCCGGAGGTAACGCTGACCGGCGACATCATTCGGCAAGTCTATGGCGTTGATGCCCGGCTGTCGGCCGATGAGCACGGCTTCTCGGTGCGCTTTACGAGCTCCGCATGACGGCCGACGCGCTGATGATTCAGGGCACCGGCTCTGACGTCGGCAAGTCCGTCATCGTCGCGGCGCTGTGCCGCATTGCCAGGCAGCGGGGTTTGCGGGTCGCCCCTTTTAAACCGCAGAACATGTCGAACAATGCCGCCGCCTGTCTTGACGGTGGCGAGATCGGACGTGCGCAGGCGTTGCAGGCACTCGCCTGCGGTATCGACGCCAACACCGACCACAACCCGGTGCTGCTCAAGCCGGAGACCGATCGTGTGGCGCAGGTGGTGGTGCACGGCAAAGCGCTGTCGAGCATGGACGCTGCACACTACATGTCGTCGCGCCAGAGTTTGCTGGAGCCGGTCATGCAGAGTTTCTCGCGGCTGCTGGCCAATAACGACCTGGTGATCGTCGAGGGCGCCGGCAGCCCCGCGGAAGTGAACCTGCGCGATCGGGACATCGCCAACATGGGCTTCGCGCGGCGTGCCGATGTGCCGGTCTGCCTGTTGGGCGATATCGAACGCGGCGGTGTCATAGCCAGCCTCGTGGGCACGCGTGACATTCTCGACCCGGAGGATGCGGCGATGATCACCGGATTCATCGTCAACAAGTTTCGCGGCGATCCGGCGCTGTTCACCGACGGCGTGTCGTTTATCGAGTCGCGCACGACCTGGCCGTGCCACGGGGTGATTCCGTGGATCCCTGCCATGAGCCGATTGCCGGCCGAGGATGCAGTGTCGATGGGGAACAGTGAGACCGACGGTTCACCCAGCTTGCGCGTGGTTGCCCCGATGCTGTCGAGGATGGCGAACTTCGACGACGCGGACCCGCTGCGACTCGAACCGTCGGTGGATTTTTCCTTCATACCGCCCGGCACGCCGCTGCCCCGGGACGCTGACCTGGTCATTCTGTTCGGCACCAAGTCGACCATCGGTGACCTCGGGTTCCTGCGACGCCAAGGCTGGGATCACGACATCATTGCCCACGCGAGACACGGCGGTCGGGTGCTCGGCATCTGCGGCGGCTACCAGATGCTCGGCCAATCTATCGATGATCCTCTGGGCGTGGACGGCGAGCCAGGTCGCGTCGACGGCCTGGGTCTCCTCAATATCCACACCGCCATGACCGCCGAAAAGACCGTGCGACCGGTCTCCGGCCACTGCGCGAACACCGGCGCCCGGGCGGAGGGCTATGAAATCCACGTCGGTCGCACGCAGGGACCGGACTGCCAGCGCCCGCTGATGAAGTTTGACGATCGCGATGAGGGCGCGGCGAGTCCGGACGGGCGTATCCGTGGCACGTATATTCACGGCCTGTTGAATCACGATGCGTATCGCGATGCGTTTCTTCGTGAGCTCGGCGCCGCGCCGTCAGCGATCGCCTTTTCGGACACCGTGTCCCGTTCCCTCGATGAGATCGCAGACGCCGTTGCCGCGAGTGTCGACATCGATGCGATGTTTGCGACCGCAAGGCGTCCGGCTGTCCATTGAGCGGTGTCGTGCTCATGCTGGCGGCCTGGGCGATCGAAGCGCTGTTCTCCTGGCCCGCCTGGTTGTTTGACC
>JBCDJX010000133.1:0-8260 GCA_038747355.1 Pseudomonadota bacterium
TACGTGGATTGCGCGCGAGAGCTGCTGGTTCAGGCAGACGAAATCGGTATACCGCTCGACCACGTTGTGCACGCGACTGGCAGTGCCGGGACACAGGCGGGTCTTGTCGCTGGTTTCCGGGTCAGCGGCAGCGCGGTGCCCGTGCTGGGAATCGGCGTCAACGCGCCGCAGGATGTGCAGGAAGCCCGTGTGTTTGACCTGGCGTGCAAGACGGCCAGTTTGCTGGGCTCACCCGACGCGGTCGCCCGTGAGGACGTGGTTGCTGACTGCAACTACATCGGTGACGGCTACGGTATTTCAACGCCAGCGATGGTTGAGGCTGTGCTGTTACTCGCGCGACTTGAGGGCCTGCTATTCGACCCGGTGTACAGCGGTAAGGCCCTGGCCGGGTTTATCGATCTCGTCGGCCAGGGACACTTTTCGTCGGCTAGCTCCGTTGTGTTCCTGCACACCGGCGGAGCCGCCGCCTTGTTTGCCTACAACGCGTTGTTTTCTGCTGAAGCGTGATTTCGGTCGGCGAGGCGCTCGACCACCGTCGTGATGCCCTGGCCGAGCCCGACACACATCGTCGCAACGCCCAGCTTGCCTTCGTTCTGCTGCATGACGTTCAGCAGCGTCCCGGTAATGCGCGTGCCGGAGCAACCGAACGGATGACCGAGTGCAATGGCGCCGCCGTTCAGGTTTACCTTCTGATCCATCTTGTCCAGCAGGTCCAGGTCCTTCAGCACCGGGAGCGCCTGGGCTGCGAAAGCCTCGTTCAGTTCGACATGATGGATGTCGTCCATGCTCATGCCGGCGCGTTTCAGCGCTTTTTGCGTTGACGGCACCGGGCCGTAACCCATGATCGACGGATCTACGCCGGCCACCGCCATCGAGCGGATGCGGGCCATCGGCTCAACACCCAGTGCTTCGGCGCGCTCGCCGGACATGACGATCATGCACGACGCACCGTCGGTGATCTGCGAAGAACTGCCTGCTGTCACCGTACCGTTGGCGGGATCAAACACCGGCCGCAGCTGTGAGAGTCCTTCTACCGTCGTTTCCGGACGTATGGTTTCATCGCGCTCGATCAGGACTTTCACGCCGTCCGCGTCATGACCCTCCATCGGGATGATCTCGCGGTCGAAGTGTCCGGCCTCGGTTGCGGCATGCGCTCGATGGTGTGAGCGCGCGGAGAATTCATCCTGTGCTTCACGGGAGATACCGTGCATGCGACCGAGCATTTCGGCGGTGAGCCCCATCGATCCCGCCGCCTTCGCGGCGTGCTTGGACAGCGCCGGGTTGATGTCTACGCCGTGCATCATGTCGATGTGTCCGAGGTGCTCGACACCACCGACGACGAACATGTCGCCATTGCCGGTCATGATGGCCTGCGCGGCCGATTGAAGAGCGGACATTGACGAGCCGCAGAGGCGATTAACGGTCTGGCCGGCGACTTCGTTCGGCAGTACCGACAACACGGCGACGAATCGTGCGAGGTTCATGCCCTGTTCGAGGGTCTGCATCACGCAGCCCCAGAGCACGTCCTCCACCTCGGCGGGATCGAGCTTCGGGTTGCGGGCGAACAGCCCGTCCACAAGGGCGGCCGACAGGTCGTCGGCGCGCGTGTAGCGAAAACAGCCGTTCTTCGAGCGCCCCATCGGCGTGCGAGCGAAATCGACAATGACCGCATCTCTCGGGTTCAGATTCATGTCAGGTCTCCTGTCTGCTTATCCGAAGAAGGCGCTGCCAGCGGCCGCCATCTTGCGAAGTTTATCGGTGGGTTCGTACAGCGCCCGCATCGGGCCCGCCGACTCGGCGAGTTCGTCGGCACGCGCAACGAACGCGGCCAGGCCCGTATCGTCCAGGTAGTGCAGGGCACCGCCACGGAACGGCGGGAAGCCGATACCGTAGATCAGCGCCAGATCGATGTCGGTGGCCGATGCCGCGATGCTGTCTTCGAGGCACCGCACCGCCTCAAGGCACAGCGGGATCATCATGGCATCGACGATAGCTTCAGGACTCATGGATTCCTGCCCGTCGATCACCGGCGCAAGCAGTCCGGCGACGCTTTCGTCGATGACCTTTTTCGGGCGGCCTTTCTTGTCCATTTCGTAGGCGTAGTAGCCGCGGCCGTTCTTCTGACCGAGGCGATCGTTCTCGAACATGACGTCATGGCTGGTGGTGAAGTCGTACTGCATGCGATCCGGGAAGCCCGCCGCCATGACCTTGCCGGCGTGCACGCCGGTGTCGATGCCGACAACGTCGCAAAGGTAGGCGGGGCCCATAGGCCAGCCGAATCGTTCCATGGCCTTGTCGATAGCAACAAAGTCCACGCCGCGTTTCACCAGGCCTAAAAACGCGCCCATGTACGGCGACAGCACGCGGTTGACGAGGAACCCGGGACAGTCGTTGACGACCACCGGCTTTTTACCCATCGCCAGTGCGTAGGCGACCGTCTTGGCGATCGCGGCATCGCTGGTTTTCTCGCCACGGATGACTTCAACGAGCGGCATGCGATGCACCGGGTTAAAAAAGTGCATGCCGCAGAAGTTTTCCGGCCGCGCGAGCGGCTCTGCGAGATGGTCGATCGAGATCGTCGATGTGTTCGAGGCAAGAATCGCGTCGTCGCGAATCTTGCTCTCGGTCTCGGCGAGAACGGCGTGCTTGACCTTCGGGTTTTCGACCACCGCTTCGACCACGATGTCGACAGCATCGAATCCGTCGTAGCCCAGCGAGGGCTGGATCTTGCTCAGCACCGCCGCCATGTCCGCCGGTGTCATGCGACCGCGCTCAACCTGCTTGCTCAACAGTTTGCTGGCCTCGGACAGTCCGAGATCGATGCCGGCCTGGGCGATGTCTTTCATAATGATGGGTGTGCCCTTGGCCGCCGACTGGTAGGCGATGCCGCCACCCATGATGCCGGCGCCGAGCACCGCGGCCCGCTCCACCTTGCCGCCGTTTTTGGCGATGTGCTTAGCGGTGTGCGACAGAACCTGGTCGCCGACGAACAAGCCAATCAGGTTTTTGGCCGCGCCGGTCTTGGCCATTTTTGCGATGCCGCGTGCTTCTTCGCGCAGCGCGTCGTCGCGCGACATGCCGGCGGCTTTTTCCATGACCTTGATGGCGGTCACCGGGGCAGGGTAGTGCGGACCGGCCTGGCCGGCGACGAACGCCAACGAGGTTTGAAACACCATCATGGCTTCGATCTTGTTCAGGGTCAGGGGAGACTGTTTTTCAACGCGCCTCGATTGGTAGTCCAGTTTGCCCGCGATGCACTGCCTTACCATCGACAAGGCAGCGTCGCGCAGCTGGTCCGGCGCGACGACGGCGTCCACGGCGCCTGCCTTGAAGGCCGGTTTCGCGCGTTGTTCCTTGCCCGATGCGATCCACTCAATCGCGTTGTCCGCGCCAATCAGTCGGGGCAGACGTGTGGTGCCGCCGTATCCCGGGATAATGCCGAGCTTGGTTTCCGGCAAACCGATCTTGGCCGTCTCCGACATGACGCGATAGTCACAGACCAGCGCCATCTCCAGGCCACCGCCGAAGGCGATGCCGTTGATGGCAGCGACGGTCGGGACCGAGAGGTCCTCGAACGGATTGAAGATCTCGGTGTTGATCCTGTAGATCTTCTCGGCCAACTCGTCTTCGGTGCCGGCGAAGTGGCTGCTGAACTCCATAATGTCGGCGCCGACAATAAACACCGGCTTGCCGCTGGTGACGATGACACCCTGGATGCTGTCGTCCGCGGCGATGGCGGCCGTTGCCGACTTGAGCTCGTCGAGCGTTAGCTGGTTGAACTTGTTGACCGACTCGTTCGCGAGGTCGAAGCAGAGTTCGGCGATCCCGTCGTTGACCGTTACAGAGATCGCGGTTCCTGAAAACGTCATGGTTGTTTCCCCTTAAAGTCTGTCCGGTTTGGATCAGAAGACAAACTGGTCTTCTTCAATGCTCATCAGTGTTTCCGCGCCGGCCATCATGGTCTCATACAGCGTCGTGGTTCTCGGCAGCAGTTTCGCGAAGTAGAAGTCGGCGGTTCGGATCTTGGACTCGTAAAAGGCCTTTTCGGACGTGCCGTCTTCCAGCTTCTTGTACGCCACGCGCGCGCTCGCGGCCCAGGCGACGGCCAGCAGCACGTAACCGGAGTACATCATGTAATCAACGGATGCGGCGCCGACGGCGTCGCGGTCTCGCATCGCGGCAAACCCGATTTTACGCGTCAGTGATCGCCATTGTTTGGTGAGCTGACGGACGGTTTTCAGATGCGGTCTGAGCTGTTTGCAGTCCTGCGAGCGCTTGCAGAACTCAAGAATGGCGCCGGTGATCGGGTCGAGTGACTTGCCGCGGGTGCCAAGGACTTTACGCCCCAGCAGGTCCAGTGCCTGGATGCCGGTGGTGCCTTCATACAGCATGCCGATCCGCGCATCGCGAACGTTCTGTTCGACACCCCATTCGGTGATGTAACCATGACCGCCGAAACACTGCAGGCCGAGGTTGGCGCATTCAAACCCGGTTTCTGTCAGGAAGGCTTTGACGATCGGGGTCAGCACCCCCAGCGACTGGTCGGCCAGCGCGCGCGCTGCCGGATCGTCGGACTTGGTCAGGATATCGCCAAGCTTCGCGGTGAAATAGATCAGTGCACGACCACCTTCGGTCAGCGCCTTCTGCGTCAGCAGCATGCGGCGCACGTCGGGGTGAACGATGATCGGATCGGCCGGACCGTTGGGGTTCTTCGGTCCCGACAGGGCACGCATCTGTAAGCGATCCCGCGCGTAGGCAACGGATTTTTGCAGCGCCAGTTCACCGTGCGCGAGGCCCTGCAGACCGGTGCCGAGCCTGGCGAAGTTCATAAACGTGAACATGTACTGCAGGCCCTTGTTCGGCTCGCCGATCAGGTAGCCGGTGGCGCCGTCGAAGTTCATCACGCAGGTTGCGTTGCCGTGGATCCCCATTTTGTGCTCGAGCGCACCGCAGGTTACGCCGTTGCGTTCGCCGATCGAGCCGTCGTCCTTAGGCAGGTACTTGGGCACGATGAACAGCGAAATACCCTTGGTGCCCTTCGGCGCATCGGCCAGTCGCGCCAGCACGATATGCACGATGTTCTCGGCCATGTCGTGTTCACCGGATGAGATAAAGATCTTCGAACCCGTGATTCGATAGCTGCCGTCCAGCGTCGGCTCGGCCTTGGTCTTGAGCAGGCCTAGGTCCGTACCGCAGTGCGATTCGGTCAGGCACATGGTGCCGGTCCAGCGGCCGCTGACCAGCGGTTCCATAAACAGGTCTTTCTGTTCTTCAGAACCGTGTTCGTTGATGGTTTCCATCGCGCCGTGAGACAGACCGCCGTACATCGACCAGGACCAGTTGGCCGTGCTGCTCATCTCCTTGATCGGCAATCCGATCGACATCGGCAGATCCTGACCGCCGAAACGCGCCGGCTGGTCCAGTGTCGGCCAGCCACCCTCGACGTACTGCTGGTAGGCCTCCTTGAACCCGGGTGGCGTCTTTACCTCGGCATCATCCTGCAGCTCACAGCCGACGCGATCGCCAACTTCATTCAGCGGAGCGATGACTTCTTCGGCGAACTTGGCGATCTCATCGAGGATTGAGTCAAACAACTCGACGCTGACCTCGTCGCAGTCGGGCAGGGAGTCGTAGTGCCTCTCGTAATTGAGCAGTTCCTGGGTGACAAATCGGATATCGCGCAGCGGGGCTTTATAAGGAGTCATCTCGGGTCTCATGAAAGTTTGCGTACACTTGTGCGCACAACTGTACCACACATCTGTTAGCATGCCACCCAGATTGTCACAACAGACCCACGGACCCGGCGCTGCATGGACCCACGCAGGATAAAAAAAGCAGAGACGCGACAACGGCTTATCGACGTAACGGCGCAGACGCTCGCGACCGGGCGCAGCTTCGATACGTTAAGCCTTCGAGAGGTGTCGAAGCTGGCCGGCATCCCGCCGACGTCGTTCTACCGGCACTTTCACGACCTGAACGACCTGGGCATGGCCCTCATCGAGGAACACCGCAACGCGCTGATCGTACTGATGGAGAATGTGCGAGGGCAGTTCGATAGCGGCCAGTCCCTGATCCGGTCGTCGGTGGAGGCGGTCTTCGAATTCATCTCCGACAACCAGGGCGTCTCCCGGATGATCGTCCAGGAGAGCATGTCACCCGGCTCGCCGTTTCGCGACGCCTCGGAGAGCGTATTCCTGTCGATGGCGAGTGACCTCGCAGACTACCTTGAAAAAGACGCCGAGCAGCGACAGGTGCCGGTTGGCTACCCGAAGCTCGCGGCCAATGCGATGTTGTCGATCATGTTTACCACCGGCATCGCCCTGCTGCACTCGCCGGCGGTCGATCGCGACCGCCACATCAATGCTGCGGTGATCAAACTTCGAATGATCATGCACGGCGCGGAGACGCTGGGCGCCCGGTAACTTGACCGTGCGTTCGTCCTTACGAGGATCCGCGGCTTTCGTCGCCGAAAAAAAGGGCTCCCGATCGGGAGCCCTTGAGTACGTTCAAGTGCGGTTTTGAACTCGTCAGCCGTAGCTAAAGTTCAACGTCCATACGCAGCACCCACGTCCGCTCGTCACCGAGACGCGCCGTCTCGTTGCCAAAGACGCCGCGGTTTGCAAACACGAAATAGTCTTCGTCGAACAGGTTGCGAGCGATCGCGGTCAGCGTGACCTTGTCATTAACGCGGTAGCCAAGTCGTGCGTTCACTAAAATGCGTTCGCCTTCGTAATCGTCCTGCACGTTGAAGTTATTGGCGTACATATTGGACTGGTAGTTGGCATCAACGCCGCCGAATACACCGGACAATGCGTCGTAGGAAACACCGAGGTTTGCCGACCACTCCGGCGCATACGGGTAACGGTTGCCGGCAAAATCCGTACCGTTCGAGTCCATGAACTCGATGAACTCCGTGTGCGCAAAGCCCAGGCCACCGTAGATATCCACTTCAGACGACAACTGGTAGTTGAGATCCGTTTCGAAGCCGTAAAGCTCGGATTCTCCGGCGTTGACGGTAAAACCAAACGCGTCCACCGGCGGCGGGAAGGATTCGGTGACCTGCTGGTCAGTGTAGTCGCTGAAATAGAGGTTGGTATTCCAGGAAAGGCGTCCATCGAGCAGGGTGGTCCGGGCCGACAGTTCGTAGTTGGTCAGGTACTCCGGGTCGTAGACGATGATACCGCTGGTCACGAAGTCGACGTCGGCACCGCCGGCACGATAGGCGCGCTGGACGACGAAGCCGAGGTTCGTTGTATCGCTCAAGCGGTAACGGAAACCGATCTTCGGCAGCCATGCGTCGTAGTTGGCGTCCGTCACCGGCGACACTTCTCCCAGGAAGAAGCCGAGCTGTGCAACGACAACCGGCGGCAGGAACGGCAGCACTTCCGGATTCGCGACAAACGTCCGGCCAAGCGCGCTGTCACCCTGATCTTCGTCGTCGTAGCGCAGACCGAACAGCAGGTCGAGGTTATTCGTCAGCGCGTATTCACCGTCGATGAACAACGCCGTGTTTTGCACCTCGTCCCTCGATTCACCTTCACGGGTGAGCAGCAGGAAGCTCAGAGAGGGATCCAGGATAGCGCCGGTCAGTGTGAATGAATCCTGGAATCCGGATTCCGCGTCGAGGTAGTAAGCGCCCAAGGTGCCGGACAGGCGTTCACCCTGGTAGGTCAATCGCAGTTCCTGGGTCAGCACTTCGTCGTCGCCGGTGCGGTCCAGCGACACATTCGGATTGTCGTCGGGATTCGCCGGGTCGGTCTGGAAATCTTCAAGCCGGAAGTAGTCAGATTCCTGGTACGTCGTGATTGAAGTCAGCTCAAGCTGGTCGGAAATCTGCCACTTTGCATTGATGGACTGGATAAAGGTTTCCGTACCCTCGCTGCCAGGGATGTTGTAGGCCACGGTTCGCGCTACATCGCTGGGATCGATCAAGTTGCCCGGGATGCCGTTCGTAGGGCTAAGAATGTCTTCACCGGCCGAATGCTCATTGAAGGTCGTGGTCGACACGATCGACAACACGTCACTCGGCTCAAACAGCAGCTTGAGACGCGTGGTTGTCTGTTCGGTTTCATCGGCTTCCTGGTCGAGGAAAGTGTTATAGATGAAGCCGTCACTCTCACGATGACTGGCCGCGATACGGAAAGCCAGGGTGTCGTCGATGATGCCGCCACCGAAGGCAACTGCGCCCTGCAGGATGCCATTGCTGCCGGCTTCGACGCGGGCTTTGGTCTCCCACTCGTAACTCGGGTCCTGCGTGCGA
>JBCDJX010000134.1:0-8100 GCA_038747355.1 Pseudomonadota bacterium
CCTGCTCGACGAAAAACCCCAGGCGGTGGGCCTGTCAGTGCCCGCTATGCCGCGCGGGTCTCCCGGCATGGACGGCCCGGCGTACGGCAACATCGTCGATCCTTACGACGTGCTGTTGATCGATAAGGACGGCGAGGCAACCGTCTTCCAGGCGTACCGCTAAGCGACGGACTCAAACGGTGGACCTGAGTAGCGAGGCGGCGCTGTTGATCTTGTCTGTTGTCAGTCTCGCGCTGGGTCTCAACGCCGTGCACAAGTCATGGCTGACCTCCGGCCGCCGGCTGTTCGCCTACGCAGCCGTGGTGTTGCTGCCCATCGTCGGGGCTGCCTGGGCCCTGATCATGCTGGACCCGACTCGCCGACCGAAGCCGGCCCGCCTTGATGAGCGCTTTCGCGACGAACTGGATCGCCGCGACAGCGACTAGCCGGTTCGCTAGCCAATGATACCCCGGTTCAGAAGGCCCTCACCCGGCTCGCCGCAGCTATCAGGAGTTTCAACGGGGCTTGTCGCGGAACCGGGAAACTAGATCCAGCCTTTCTGCTGCGCCAGCCGAGCCGCTTCTGTTCGGTTGGTGGCGTTGAGTTTGCCGAGCGCGGCCGACAGGTAGTTGCGAACCGTACCCTCACTTAAAAACACACGCTGCGCGATGTCGCTGTTTGGCAGGCCTTCGGCGGCGAGCTTTAAGCACTGCTGCTCGCGCTCGCTCAAAGGGTTCGTCTCTGTCCAGGACGCCGCGACCAGTTCGGCGTCAACCACGCGTTGGCCGGCATGAACCCGGCGAATCGTTTCAGCCAGTTCGCTCGCGGGTGAATCCTTGAGCACGTAGCCACGAACACCGGCCGCCATCGCCCGTTCCAGGTAGCCGGAGCGAGCGAACGTGGTCAGTACGATAACCCGCATGTCGGGCAAGGCATCGGCGGCGTAGCGCGCGAGGTCAAGACCGGAGTCCCCGGGCAGCTCGATGTCGGTCAACAGGACATCCACCGCGGTCTCCGGCAACGCCTGCCGGGCCTCCTCGGCGCTCGTTGCGGTGCCGGCGACAACCAGGTCGGGCTCGCGGTCCAGCAGCGCGGCGAGGGCGCCCAGGACCATGGCCTGGTCTTCCACGAGAAACAGCTTCAGCGATTCAGCCGCCACGCTGCATCCTGCCGACCACCGGTAATCGAATCGTCACCCGAAGGCCGCCGTCGTTATCGAGATCGAGCGACCCGCCCATGTGCTCAACGCGCTGGCGCATGCCGGACAGCCCCCGACCGGGTTCACCGTCGAAACCCTTGCCGTTATCGGCGACGGACGCCGTCACCTCCTGGTCGTCGCGACGCAGGGTCAGTTCGCAGTGCGACGCGCCGGCGTGTCGAATGACGTTGGTGACCGCCTCACGGAAGCACATGGCCAGCGCTGTTTCGACGTGCGGGTCGAGGTCGGTGGCGTGGATGTCCAGGCTCGCTGACAGGCAGGCGTCATCCAGCGTGGCCTTCAGCGACTCGAGCTCAGCATCGAGCGACAATTCCCAATAGCCGGACAAGGTCGCACGTATCTCGGACAGGCACTCTCGGGCCACGGTGTTCACCGCCTGCATTTCGCGGGTGGCGTCCGGCGCGCTGTCGCCGCTGATTTGCGCCGCCAGTTCGCTCTTCAAGGCGATGATCGACAGCTTGTGACCGACGGTGTCGTGAAGGTCTCTTGCAATGCGTTCACGTTCTGCGATTCGAGCAAGGTGTTCGGCTTCGGCTTTACTCTGTTTCAGCGCTCGCTGCGCGTCTTCCATGCGACGCGTCGCGATACTCATACCGCCCAGGCCGATCGACAGCAGAAATGCCGGCAGGAAAAAACTCAGGCCGAGCTCGAACACAACGGTGAGGAAAACAACACCCGTCGCCGTTGCGCCAATGACGAGCATCGCCTGACGTGCGGGAAAGGCCCGGCCGAGAAACCAAGACGGATAAGAGAAGAAAACGTTGGCCCCGGGGTTTATCGGCGCCATGACGACGCCAAGCCCGAGAATGATGAGCGCCGGCAGTCGCAATTTCTTCGGTCGATGGTAGTTGCGAAAGGCGACGGTGAAGGCGGCCAGAAAGATAAGCAGTACCGCTGACGATAATGCGATCTCCCACGCCGGCGGGGTCACATAGATAAACTTGATGAAGAAAAAGCCGAGAAAGGCGAGCCACGGTACGGCAAACCAAACAGCGACATCCCGCGGAGCCATGCCGCGGGATGTCCGGTCTTCCGCTGCTTCAGTCAATGTCGACATTAGCCCGTAGCTGCTGCACCCACCGGTACGATGGTACAACGACCAGCGCCTCGTCATAGCTCTGAGCGGCTTCGGCATCGTTGCCCTGACGTTGCAGCGCGATGCCTCGCCAGGTGTAGATGTCGGCCTTGCCCCAGCTGAAACGGCCGGTGCCGTTGGCGGCGATTTCTGCGAGCGCGCGATCGAGCTTGGCAATCGCTTCATCGCGATCGCCGCCAAACAGCGACGGCTTGTTCAGCAGGGCGATGGCGTCGATCAGCAGGATGCGCGGATTCTGCGGCTCCAGCTCGCGTGCCTTGTCCATCGCGGCATCGGAACGCATCCCGTAGGTAAAGCCTCGCGTCATCGGTCGGATGCCGATACGCATGCCGAGCGTCGATGACAACAGGGCCCAAGCCTCTGCCGAGTCCGGCGACGTTTCGACGAGGCCCTCCAGCGTGGTCTGGGCGCGCTCGAGTGTCTGGTCGGCAATGTCTTCCCTGCCCATGCCGTAATGCACGCTGGCGAGACGCCAGTCGAGGTAGGCGGCCAGCAGGGTTTCGCTGTTCACGGACTGGTTCAGTTCGGCACGCATGGCTTCCAGTGCGTCGAGATCACCGGCGTAGTACGCGTTACTGATGTCCGTCTCGTTGACGGCGGCGGCGACCGGCGAAGCGAGCAGGCTCAGCGCGACGCAGAGCAGCAGGGTTTTACAGGATTTCATGATTGTCTCCTTGATGAGTGTCTGGACTGCACACCCATGTTCCCCGACGCGGTCAGTGGATACAGCTGAAGCATGTCATGACTTATGCATGACATTTGTCAGGAGTTGCGTGCGACCGGTTGCCGGTCGATACTGATGTTTCAGTGCAACGCAGGACCGTTTATGCAAACCGGCAAACGACTATCCGTACTGGCCGCCTGTGGGATGCTCGTGGCGTGTGCGGCCCCCGACCCGGCCGCGCTTGCCAGGGGCACCGCGAAATTCCTGGTCGTCGCGGCCTCGCAGGATGAATACGTCGAGGGATGCACCCTGCGCGGTTCCTCGGACCTTGAGTGCCAAGCCGAGTACAACGACACGCGCGCAGGCCATCGCGCCCACTACCGGGCGGAAAAGAAAAAGCAGCACCAACAGGCCGTGAACGGGCTGTCGGATGAGCTGGATGCCTATCTCAAGTCCGTCGAGCAGGGCTCAGAGCCGGACTGAAACATCGGGTCTATTCGTCAGCGCTTGCCTCTGCCGGCTTTACCAGGTTGGACATGTGCACCAGCCAGTACAACGCAACCGCGTAGACGGAAAAAACCAGCGCCGCCGCACCCCACCAGACGGGGTGCAGGTTTAAAACCAGCTGCTCCCTGCTCTCGGCGTCCCGGTAGACGAACACGGCAGCGATGATGGCGATCGCGATGCTCGTTGCCGAATAGGCCAGCGTCCAGATCCAGCCTAGCCCGAACAGGTTGCCCGTAAAGCGCAGCAGGTCATCGCCCATGGTTTCTCTCCTTATCCGTTATCCAGTGAAAAATCGACCGCCGCTTTCGCGTGAATAAGCGTCGTGTCGTAAAGCTTCATGGTTGTGTCCGCCGGCGTCACCAGCAGGCCTATTTCGGTACAGCCCTCGATCACCGCTTCGGCGCCGCGCGCGCGAAGGCTTTCGATGATCTCGAGGAACGCAGCACGTGAGCTGTCACGCAGATCGCCAAGACAGAGTTCGTTGTAGATCACGTCGTTGACCAACCGGCGAGCGTCCTCGTCCGGCGTCAGCACGGTGAGCCCCTGTGCCTCGAGTCTTTCCCGGTAAAAGTCCTTCTCCATCGTGAAGCGCGTGCCGAGCAGGCCGACGCAGTCGACGCCATCGACGCGTATCTGCTGCGCCGTGGCGTCCGCGAGGTGCAGTAGCGGTATCGAGATCGCCTCAGCGACGGCTGGAGCCACCAGGTGCATCGTGTTCGTGCAGATGAGCAGACACTCCGCGCCCGCCGCCTCCACCTGTCTCGCAGAGGTCGCCAATGCGTCGGCAGCGGCCGCCCAGTCATCGTTGGCCTGCAGGGCCTCAATGGCGTGAAAATCGACGCTGAGTAAGGCGATTTTCGCCGAATGCAGGCCGCCGAGCCGTGCCCGGATATCTTCATTGATAAGCCGGTAGTACAGCGCGGTACTCTCCCAGCTCATGCCGCCCAGCAGGCCGATCGTCTTCATTGACCTCTGTCGCTCCCTGGTATCAGATGTGAAGCCTTTCCCAGAGCATACGGCATGCCGAGTGATCTCATCGAGCACATCCGGATTCCCTCCACCGACGATTACCCGCTGGCTGCCTCCGTATACGGGGAGGGCGACGAGCAACTGGTGATTATCAACAGCGCCACGGCGGTGCCCAGACGCTTTTATCGCTACTACGCTGCCGCACTGGCTGACGCCGGGTTTCGCGTGATTACCTTTGACTACCGAGGTATCGGGGAGTCACGTCCGAACTCGCTGCGGGGTTTCACGGTGCGCAGCCGCGACTGGGTGTTTGGCGACATGGCGGGTGTGCTTCGTTTTGCGCGCCGGGCGTATAAACCGAGCAAGCTGTTTCTGATCGGCCACAGCATCGGCGGGCAGCTGGCCGGCCTGCTCGAAGACGCAGACGCGATCGACGGCATGATCACCATGTCCGCACAGAGCGGCCACTGGCGCCTGCAGGGTGCTGAACAAAAATGGGTGGTCGCCTTGCACGTTCACGTCACGCTGCCGCTGGCTGCGCATCTGTTTGGCTATGTTCCGTGGAGTCGCATGGGGTCCGCCGAGGATCTACCCAAGGGTGTCGCCCTGGACTGGTCGCGCTGGTGCCGCGATCGCAAGTACGTGCTCGGCGACGACAGCTTGCCGCTGGAGCGCTACGCGTCGTTCCGGGCGCCGGTCCTGGCCTACAGTATCGATGATGATAAATGGGGCACTCGACCCGCCGTTGAGGCCATGATGCAGGCCTACCCGAACCTGCGGCGACGCCACATCGTCCCGGCCGAGCACGGCTTCGAGCAGTTGGGGCACTTCGGCTATTTCCGCAAGAGCGCCTCTGCGTTGTGGCAGGACGGGATCGACTGGCTGCGCGAAAGATAGCCCGCGGTGCACACTGCAGCTTGCCTATAATGCAACATCAAAGCAGAGCGGGGGGCTCACGATGACAACATTTACGGTAAACGGCGAGACGGTCACCGTCGATGCGCCCGGTGACATGCCTCTGTTGTGGGTCCTGCGTGACGCGCTGAAAATGACCGGTACCAAGTACGGTTGCGGCATCGCTCAGTGCGGTGCGTGCACCGTCCTATACAACGGCACGGCGATGCGCTCCTGCCAGCTGCGTGTGCAGATACTCGACGGAGCCGACATCAAAACGATCGAGGGTCTGGGCGACACGGAAGCGCCGCACCCGGTCCAGGCCGCGTGGATCGAACACCAGGTCGCCCAGTGCGGTTATTGCCAGTCCGGCCAGATCATGCAGGCGGCCTGGCTGCTGGCCAACAACCCGGATCCGAGCGATACGGAGATCGACAACGCGATGAGCGGCAACCTCTGCCGCTGCGGCACCTACCCGCGCATCCGGGCGGCGGTCCGATCGGCGGCGGAGAAAATGCGGGCGTCGGAAACGTGAGTCGCGCCAAGAAAATCGCCCGCCGGACCTTCCTGATCGGCTCAGCGGCGATCGTCGGCGGCGTGGCTTTCGGCATCTACACGACGCGACAGCCGCACGACAACCCGCTGTTAAACGACCTCGCCGACGGTGAGGCGAGCTTCAATCCCTGGGTCAAAATCAGCGCCGACAGGGTCACGCTGATCGCACCCCACACGGACATCGGTCAGGGCGCGCGCTCCATCCAGGCGGCGCTGATCGCCGAGGAGCTGGACCTCGAGTTCGGCCAGTTTGACGTCGAGGCGGGCCCGCCGGCACCGGCGTACTTCAATGCGGTCGCCGCCAAAGACGGCGCGCCGTTTCGCCAACGTGACGATGGTGTCATGGCGAATACGGGGCGTGGCGTTATCGGCACCGCCGCCAAAGTGTTGGGCCTTCAGATCACCGGTGGTTCGTCGACGGTACCGGACTCGTTCGACAAGCTACGGACGGCGGGCGCCGTCGCACGAGAAACCCTCAAGCGCGCTGCATCGCGCGTGCACAACGTGCCGGTTGACCAGCTGCGCACCGAGGCCGGTGCCGTTTACCTGCCGGACGGCGAAGCCGTGCCGTACACGACGCTTGCCGCCGCAGCCGCCGAAGAACCCGTCGTCGAGGAGGTCACCCTGCGCAACCCGTCGCAATGGCGCCTGCTGGGCAAGGATATGATGCGCAGCGATATTCCGGCGAAGTCCACCGGCACACTGGACTTTGGCATCGATCTGCAGCTCGATGGGATGCTGAATGCGACGGTGCGCTTCAACCCGCGCCAGGGCGGCGCCCTGAACGCCTACAACGCCGAAGCCGCCCAAACGCTGCCCGGGGTGCACAAGATTCTTGAGGTGAGCAACGGCGTAGCGGTAGTCGCGGACAACACCTGGAACGCTTTCAAGGCCGCTGACGCAATCGTATTCGACTGGGGTGAGGCGCCGCATCCCGCCGAGTCGGCCGGTCACTGGGCCGCCGTGGAGGCGTCGTTTGCCGAGGCATACCTGGACCGCGAATGGCGGCACGACGGAGACGTCGATGCGGCACTTGCTGCCGGCCCGGTGACGGGTCAGTTTGAATACCGTGCGCCGTACCTCGCGCACCAGCCGCTCGAACCGCTGAGTGCCACGGTCCTTGTTACTGACGAGCGTGCCGATATCTGGGTGGCACACCAGTTCCCGCGCCAGGCACAGCAGATCGTGGCCGACATCGTCGGCCTCAAACGCGATGCGGTGCACCTGCACAACCAGTACGCCGGTGGCAGTTTCGGCCACCGCCTTGAGTTTGAAAACGTGCGCTACGCGGCGGAGATTGGTGTGCAGCTCAAGGGCACACCGGTGAAGCTGACTTTTTCGCGGGAAGAAGACTTTGCGCATGATTTCCTGCGCCAGATCGGCATCAGCCGCGTGTCCGGCGTGGTCGCCGACAAACGCATCGAGGCGATGGACATCGAGGTTGCGACGCCGTCCGCGCTCGCCTCCCAGATGGGCCGGGCCGGTCTGCCGATGGCGGGACCGGACGCGCAGATCCCGGCGGGTATCTGGGACACGCCGTACGCGATTCCGAATTTCCGGGTTCGTGCCTATCGCGTACCGGAGCTCGCACCGACGAGCTCCTGGCGAGCGGTGGGTGCGTCGACCGGCGGGTTTTTCCTGGAAACGGCGATGGACGATCTGATTCATGCCGCCGGGGCCGATCCGCTGGAGGAGCGGCTGCGCCTCTGCGATGACCCGATCGCCTGCCGGGTGCTTGAAGCGGTTGGCGAGTTGTCGAACTGGGGCTCACCGACGGGCGATTCGGTCGGGCGGGGCTTGGCGCTGGTGTACTCGTTTGGTGTCTACGTTGCTGAAGTCGTCGAAGTCAGCGACGGACCCCGCGGTATTTCCATCGACAAGGCGTGGGTGGCGACGGATGTCGGCCGCGTGCTCGATCCGGTCGCGTTCGACAACCAGGTGAAAGGCGGCGTGATCTGGGGTTTGGGTCACGCGATGAACTGCGAGATCACCTTCGAAGATGGTCGCACTCAGCAGAGCAACTACCACCAGTACAGCGCTATGCGTCTGCATCAATGCCCCGAGATTGAAGTTCGCGCACTCGAAAACGACAGCAAGGTTCGCGGTATTGGTGAGCCGACGGTGCCGCCCGCGGCGGCCGCACTGTCCAATGCGATTTTCGACGCGACCGGTCAGCGACTGCGCGAGATGCCGTTTTCGACGTTCGTCCGCTTCGCC
>JBCDJX010000135.1:0-7947 GCA_038747355.1 Pseudomonadota bacterium
AAGGTGTTGGCCTCGTCGACGCCGCTGGGTCGCGCCATGCTTTGTGCGCGTTGCTGCATGATCGCGATTGAGTTGACCATGATGGCCATCGTGACGGCGATCTGCAGGGCAATCAGGATAGCGCCGCCCTTGTTACGGAGGAGGGCGCGAAAAATGGGTCCGAATTCCATGTCCGATCTCCTACTGGATTCTTAACTGGCTGGCTGGTGTGACCTGGCACGCGCGCCAGGTCGGATACAGCGCGGCGGCGAGCGCCGACACCACGGCAAGTCCGATGGCGAGCGCCGTCATTGTCCAGTCCATGCGGGTCAGGTTGCTGACAAATTCAAACTCCGCGTACAGATTGCGAAGACCCAGCAGGCCGAGCCACGTGGTACCGATGCCGGCAAGGCCACCGGCGACGCCGATCATGCCGGCTTCTACGATGTATTGAGCAAACAGCGTGGATTTGCTGGCGCCAAGCGCTCGCCGCAGGCTGATGTCCTTCGCACGTCGCATGACTTTGGCCAGCAGCAGCCCGATGGTGTTCAGCAGGCAGACCACGAGGAACAGCACAGCGAGCCCGAGCAGCACGGTCACGTCGTCTTCCATGATTTGCTGCACCACCATCCACTCCTCCACGTCGGAGAGGCGGTTGTCCAGCGGGCGCGGGAAGCGTCCGAGGGCTTTTTGCTGTTCGACGTAGGCGTCGAGGAAGTTCAGGTAGGTCGCCTTGTCGGCCGCCGTTGGCAGCTCAACCCAGAACTGCGTCCAGATGCACTCCGAATTCAGGAAGGCCTCTCGTCCGCCTTCTTCAACCGGTTTCCAGCAGTTGGTGTTGCCGGAGCTGCCGAATTCCAGCGCGACCGCGGTCGAAAACGGAAAGTACAGATCCTCAACCGGCTCAAAGGCATTGTTGTTCAGGTCGTAGAACTTGATAACCGGGTTCCACTCCGCGAGCACGCCGACAATGCGAAAGTCATTGCCGTTCATCAGGAGGTTTTGACCGGTAGAGTCGGCGCCGCCAAACAGGCGTTCATTCAGGTTCTCGCTGATGACGACGACGCGCTCTTCTGACAGATCGACAGACTTGTCCCAGCCGCCGCCGTACTGGAACGGCACGTTGAACATCGCGAAGAAATCACCGCTGGTGGCCCGGCCATCCGCCTCAAACGGCAATTCGTCATCACCTTCGGGCTGAATGATTCGGTTCGACTTGAACATTGCCACCTGGCGAGGCGCCTTTTCTTCGGCAAGCAGGTTGCGCGAGTCCGTGTAGGTCAGCTGGTCCGGTGGGCGGTTACCGCTCGCGTACGGATTGGCGTCGCTCCAGCTGTCGATATTGACGTGATACAGGACCGACGATTTTTCCGGGATCGGGTTGCCGCTCATCATGTGCTGCACGGTCACGATGGTCATGCAGGCACCGATGCCGATGGCGATGGCCGCGACCATCAGGGTCGACAGCGCGGGGTTCGCCCGGATGCTGAGCAGTCCGAGTTTCAGGTAGTAGCGAAACATGCGCCGCCTCCTAGCTGTTGGCCGCGATAGCGAAGTCCGCGGATGCGTCGGACACTTTGCCGTCACGAACGAAGATGTTGCGCTTGGCACGTTCGGCCAGCGACAGTTCGTGCGTCACCATAATGATGGTCACACCCTTTTCGTTGATCTCACCGAGCAGGTCCAACACGCTGTTGGCCATGTTGGTGTCAAGGTTACCGGTGGGTTCGTCGGCAAGCAGGAAACGCGGATTGCCGGCCAGTGCACGAGCGATGGCGACACGCTGCTGTTGCCCGCCCGACAGCTGCGGCGGCAAGTGCTTCATGCGCGAGGCCAGCCCGACCATCTCCAGTGACTCTTCAATGCGCCGCCGGCGCTCGGCCTTGTCGAAGCCGCGATAGCGCAGCGGTACGTCAACATTGTCGAAGATGTCGAGCTCGGGAATCAGGTTAAAGCTCTGGAAAATAAAGCCGATTTTTTCGTTGCGAACCCTGGAGCGTTCTCGATCACTGAGTTTCGAGATGTCGCGGCCATCGAGTTCATAGACACCGTCCGAGAGCTCCTCCAGGAGGCCTGCGATGTTCAGGAAGGTGGTTTTTCCAGAGCCGGACGGGCCGGTCACCGAAACGAACTCGCCTTCGTCGACGCTCAGCGAAAATTCGCGAAGCGCGTGGGTCTCCACCGTGTTGGTGCGGTATACCTTGGAAACGTTGGTCATTTTCAGCATTGAAAGGCTCCCTATCCCTTAAATGTCCAATGGTTTTTGTCAGTTGGTCAGGCGAACGCTTTCGGCGCTGCGGAACGGGTCGAGATTGGAGATCACCACCCGTTCTCCCACGTCGAGGCCTGACAGGATTTCAACGGCGCCCAGGCTGCGGGCGCCCACTTCGATCCGGCGACGTACCGCCAGACCGTCTTCATTCAATACATAGGTGACGCGTCCCGCGCCGCTGTCCAGGAACTGCCCGCGCTGCACCATCAGCACGTCGTCGTGTTCAGCAAGCAGGATGCGCGCCTGCAGACGCTGGTTCTGCCGCAGATTGATGGGCTGGCGCTCCCCTGAGAAACGCAGGCGCGCCTTGACCTCGTTGTCGATGATCTCCGGCGAGACGGCGATCAGCTGGCCGGTGAACTGTTGCCCACCGACGGTGATCTCGGCAGACATGCCGACGGCCAGGTCGTCCGCGTAGCCCTCTGGAATACCGGCTTCCACCTCGAAGCGCGACAGGTCGACCACGGCCATGACCGGCGTATCGCGGGAGACGGCCGCTTTCTGGTCGACCAGCAGGTCGCCGACGATGCCGCTGACCGGTGAATTGATCGACAGGTCATCCACCTGCCGCTGCAGATCGTCGACCAACAGCTTCTGGCGGCCAACCTCGAATTCGCTGGCGCGGATTTCAAACGCGAGTCGCTCCTCGAACAGGGCGGCGTCCTCGAGCGCGTGCTTGGCCGCGAGCTCGGCGTTTTGCAGGTCGTCCTGGGCTTTTTCGTAGTCGATGCGCGGGATCACGCCTTTTTCATTGGCCTGGTCGGCGCGGCGTTTTTCGCGTTTGGCAGCCACCAGCGCAACCTCGGCGAGATCGGCGGCCTTGCGTTTCTCGAGCGCTTGCTGGCGCGACTCGATGCGCTGGCGCTCGAGTTCGACCTGCCGTTGTTCCATCGTCGATTGCGCCTGCTGCAACTGGTTGGTCAGTTCCGGGCTATTGACGGTGCCGACCAACTGGCCGGCGATCACCTGCTCACCGGCGTCGACGTGCAGCGTGATGGTTCCAGCCGCCGTGGCGTAAAGCGTCGGACTGACAGCGGCGACGACACGGCCCTGGATGGCGACGTCGCGAACCAGGTCGCCGCGGGTGACCGTAGCGATGCGCACGCGTTCGATGGGCACGCTGATCGTGGCGTTGGCCCAGCGCTGGAACCATGGCGCGACGAGCCAGCCGATCAACAGGACTACGATGAGCCCCGCGGCCAGTGCGATATAGAGTTTACGATTCCCTTCGGGCGCAAGCTGAATGTCCTGGCCCGACGTATCTGCGATCTTCAACGCTCTTCCCCTTAAAACCAGCGTCGTCTGTTGTAGTTCTCAGGGATTAGATGCGTTACACCTCGAAAAGGTTGCCCTCGCCCTGAAATTAGTCTGGCGGATTGCCGGCCGGCAGGACGTATTCATCGATGACGTCCTCGATGGCGTCCGAGCACACGCGGCAGAAGGTGTCTGACCGCGTAAACATCAGACAATTCTGTTCCGATCGGTAATATCCGCGTGCCGAGTAATTCGCTCCTTCGAAGGCCCCGATCGCGCCGGCGTGCGGCGCCTTGGCCAGCAATTTGTCCGTGAAGTCCTTTGTGTCGTCGAAGAGCGCGTTCATCTCGCTCTCCGGGACGTTCTCCGCACGCATCTTCCAGCGCTGCGCCTGAACTTCGACTGAATGCCGGTCGTACTCAGCCTTCGGCCAGGGCGTCGGGATCGGCGTCGACGGTAGGACGAGGTGCTTCCATTTCAGCGTGTCCGGGTCGAGCAGGGCGGTCACGTTGGGCTCGTAGGGTTCCTTCGTGATCGCCTGCGATTCATAAGCGACCGAACTGGTGTAGTACTCGTCCGCCAGCCCGGCGAAGTGATGGCCAAACTCGTGGATGAACAGGTAGGTCGCCCAACGGCTGTTGGCAGCGGCCGTGCTGTACAAGCCGTAAATGCCGCCGCCGCCGTAGGTCTCGGTATTCGTCAGGATTTCGATGAAGTCGTAAGGCGCCGACGAGGCAATGCGACGCAGCGACTTGTTGTCGAAACTCAGGACGTAGCGTTCGGAACGAAAGGCATCGTAGGTCGTGCCCAGCGGCGAGTCTCGAAAGATGCCGGTCGAGGGTCGAGAAACCCCGGATTCCCGCGCCACCGGTGCCAACGCCCAGACGTTGAAATCATCGGCTCGCTCCCGAAAGGGCGACGTGGCCAGCAGATCCGCGGCCAATTCGCGCGCACGTTCGATGAAGTTTCCGGTTTCCTCGGCGGTATAGCCGTCGCCCAGCAGCAGCAGGTCCACCTTGTTCGAGGGATCGCCGCTGTAGTGCACCGAGACAACCTCGTCGGTGTAAGGCGCCGTTTCGCGGTGAACAAGCACATCGGACGGGTCGACCGGCAGTCGCCAGACGTCAATGAAGTCGTTGTTGTCATCGCGCTTTTTGATGACCAGTGTGAAGGGCTTTTCCGGTGCCGGGAAACGCACCGACTCGTGAAAGCTGCGATTGATCTGCCGCGCCTCGCCGGTGGTCTCCCACTCACCGTAGATGCTTGAGAAGCTGCGCGTCCAGACAGTTTCGCCGCCACTGTTGATGATTTCGATCAGGTATTTGCCGCGCAGCGTGGTGTCGACAGGACGCTCGAGGTTGCCGGGAAACGGCAATGCCTCAAGGACAACCTGGTCAAGGCTGAACATCTCGACCTCGCGATTTCCGGAGTGTACGTAGTCGATACGCATGGTGTCGGCAGCCTCGGCCGACACGGCCAATAGCAGCAGCAGAACGGTTCTCATCGTCGATACTCCGGGCAGAACGAGTGCTCACGTATACTAACGCCAAACACCCGGGAACCTGACGATGTCGCGTTGGCTGACGCTGGTCACACTGATTGTGGCCGGTGAGATGATTTTCGGCCTGCCGTTCCAGACGGCACGCTTTTTTCGACCGACGCTGCTCGAGGTGTTCGGTTTTTCCAATACGCAGCTGGGCGATCTGTTTGCGGCCTACGGTGTAACCGCGATGCTGAGCTACTTCCCGGGCGGTGTGCTCGCGGACCGCTTTTCAGCGCGCCGCCTGCTGACCCTGTCGCTGCTCGCGACCGCTGCTGGCGGCTTCGTCATGCTGACGCTGCCCGGCGCACCGACGATGCTGGCGCTGTACGCATTCTGGGGCGTCACGTCGATCCTGCTGTTTTGGGGTGCGCTGATACGCGCGACACGCGAGTGGGGCGGACACGACCAGCAGGGCATGGCTTTCGGTCTGCTCGATGCCGGGCGCGGCCTGGTGGCCGCTATCGTGGCGGCGATCGCGGTGCAAGTGTTCGCGGTCAGCCTGGGCAGCGGCGAGGTGACCGAGTGGAGTCGCGCGCTCGCATTCCACAACGTTATTGCCGTGTACGTGGCGGTCAACCTGCTGGTCGCAGCGATGACCTGGTTGTTCATTCCTGAGGTCCGTCCTTCCGGTCCGGCATCGCCGCATCTGTGGTTGGGCATCCGACGGGTCTTGTCACGGCCGGTTATCTGGACCCAGGCCGGGGTGATCGTCGCTGCCTACTGCGGCTACAAAGGCCTCGATAACTACTCGCTGTATCTCGTGCAGGTCATGGGCTATGACGAGCTGAGAGCCGCTGAGTTGTCCGCCTATGGCGCTTACCTGCGACCGGTCGGCGCACTGGCCGCCGGCGTGCTGGCCGATCGACTGATGGCAACGCGGGTCAGCTTTGCCCTGTTCCTGCTGATGTTGCTGAGCTACGCCGGCCTGGTTCTGCTGACGCCCTCGGCCACCGCGGTCTCCCTGCTGTTTGCCAACCTCGCCGTCAGCTACCTTGCGGTCTGCGGGATGCGCAGCGTCTACTTTGCGTTGCTTGAACAGAATCAGACGCCGAAAGCCTTTACCGGCACCGCCGTCGGCTTCATTTCACTCGTCGGCTATACACCGGACGTGTTCTTCGCACCGATCACCGGCCGGATCCTCGATGCGTCACCGGGTGCCGCCGGACATCAGGACTACTTTATGTTCCTGGGCGGTGTTGCCGTTGTCGGGCTCGCGGCGAGCGCCCTGCTGATGCACCTGCACCGGCGAGGTCGGCTCTGGCCTGAGCGCTAGAGATGGCGTTTCAGGCCTTCGTGTGATGCGACGAAGCCCAGTTTTTCGTAAAAGCGGATTGCCTCCGGCCGCTGTTTGTCGGTCGTCAGCTGGATGACGTGGCAGCCCTGCTGGCGAGCGACATCGATAGCGTATTCCACCAGTTGCCGGCCCACGCCGCGCCCGCGCAGGGCTGCCGCGACGCGCACGCTTTCGATAAGGCAACGCCAGCCGCCCCGGTAGGTGAGGTAGGGGATGAAGGTGAGTTGCAGAAAGCCGGCGACCGCGTCGTCATGTCTCGCAACCAGCAAATGGTTGTTGGCGTCTCCCAGGATTTGCGCGAACGCGGTCTGGTAGGCCATGTCCAGCGGTTTTGAGGCGTCTTCGCGTTCGGCGCCAAGCGTGTCATCCGCCAGCATCTCCACCAGCGATTCCAGGTCGGCGCGCGTGGCGGTGTCGAAGCGGAGCGGGACCGGCGTATCCATACCACCATAGTAGCGCGGCTCGAAGGCTGAAATAATCCGGGGCGAGCGACGGTCCCGATAGCAGGGGAGACGAACATGAAGATTTCCAAAGCACACATCGCAGACCAGGTTCGTCGGAACCTCGTCGCGCTGATCAGCCTGGTCATCGCGATCACCAGCCTGGGCTACAACACCTGGCGCAATGAGGTCAGCGAGCACAACCGCACGCAACGATTCGGCGCCTTTGAGACCCTGCTGCTGCTCGGTGAGCTCGAGCAGTTGACGTTCGATGCGCATTACGGCGACGGCGAGCCCCAGGCGTTCACCCGCAAAGGCTGGGCGACAGTGCGCACCGTTCGCGACATCGCGATGATCATCGACAACCCGGTCCCGGATGCGGCGGACACGCTGCACGCAACCTGGAGCCTGCACTCCGGCGGTCTTGGCACCGAGACCGAGAGCATCGAGGCGATCCGCGATGCGATCGAGGCGACTCGCAGCGCGACGCGTGAGGCGCTGCTGGCTCTAGAGTAAGAACCGATGCGACGGCGCACCCGAGGTGTCCTGTTCGGCACGTTGCTCGCACCGGTGCCGATGCTTGTCTTGCCGCTTCTGGTCGTGGCCGTGGTTGTTGGCTTCGATGTGCCGGTCGCTGTGGGGGTGGTGTTCGCTTGTCTGCTGACCTGGCTGCCGCTGGTGGTCAGCTATGTTGCGCTCCGCCTGCTGCGCTGGACCAGCCGGAAGGCGCACCTGGCGATGATGTTTGTCGTCACTTTCCTGCCGGTGCTTGGCGTGTACCTGAGCGTCGATTTTCGTCCGGACGCGCAATTGTCGGCGCAGGTCGGCGGCGGGACGGTTTTCGCCGCGTTTTCGATCACCGGTGTGGTGATTGCACTCATCGCGGCGGCGGTGAACAGCGTGGGTATGGCGTTGTTTTACCGAAACGCCGTTCTGGCGTGCGCAGCCGCGGATCCACCGGGCAACCCACCGACACCGTAAAGCGGTCTTGCCGGCCGATCCCGCGAACTGGATTTACCCCGCACGTGATATATCCTTAGTCAGCAGGGGAGGTCGGTGACGGATCACCGACAGGCACGTACTGATCGAACGGTTCCCGGGGCGGCCTGTCTTCGGAACGCGATCCACGAGGAGCAGCTTGTGACTGTCCAGCGAATTCTTGATT
>JBCDJX010000136.1:0-7902 GCA_038747355.1 Pseudomonadota bacterium
CGTCGCCCAGGTATCCACCATGGTGCTGCTGTCCACGTACGCACCGATATTGACGTAGCTTGGCATCAACACGACGTCGTTGGCGACGTAGGCGCCCTTGCGGACGATGGCATCCGGCACGACGCGCACGCCGTCTTTGGCAAATTGCTCGGCGGTGTAGTCGGCGTATTTCATCGGCACTTTGTCGTAGAAGCGCGTGTAGCCGGCATCAATAACGTCGTTCGGTTGCAGTCGAAAACTCAACAGCACGGCCTTCTTCAACCACTGATTGACCTGCCATTCGCCGTCTATTTTTTCCGCGACCCGCGCTTCGCCGGTATCGAGTTTTTGCAGCGCGTCGGCAACTGCCGCCTCGAGTGCTTGTCGTTCACCGTCTGAGCCAGTTTTGCCGCCGTGTTCGAACGCGCTTTCGATCAATTCAATCTGCTCGGTCATTCGTGTTTGCCCTGTTGTTGCCTGGCGTTGTCGATCGCTGCTACCAGTCGATCGCTGAGCGCCTGTTGTTGTTCGCCGGACAGCGTGCTGCCGTCTTCGTTACTGATGTAGAAAACGTCCTCCGCCCGTTCACCGATGGTCATGATCTTCGCGGCCAGAATGTTGATGCCGTTGTGAATCAGCACGCGGCCGACGGTGCTCAGAAGGCCGGGGCGGTCGGCTGCGATCAGTTCCATCACGGTCTGCCCGGCCTGCGCGTGTTTTTCGAAGTCCACGCTGGTGCTGGTGGAGAACATGCGAGCTTGCCTCGACACACTGCGTGTGACTTTCAAAATGTCGTCGTCATCCGCCGTCAACACGTTCCTGAGTGACTGGCGAATCTTTCTCAAACGCCCGTCGTCGACTTCCGTCCGCTCATCGAGTTCCATGAAAACGAAGGTGTCGAGACTGTAGCCGTTGGTCAACGGAACGATTCGCGCGTCGACAATGGTCACACCGAGTTCGTCGAGTACGGCCGTCGTGTGCGCGAAAGTGTGCTTTTCACGTTTCGTGTAGAACGCGGCTTCAATGCCATCGCCGTCAGTGCGCCGACGAACGTCGACGTAACCGAGTTCGGACTGCATATCGACTTCAGACAGTCGCTCCGTGTGCCAGACAACTTCGCGCGCCCGATGTCGTAAAAAATACCGGTCGTCGAAGGCCGACCAGACGGCGTCGATTTTCGCGTCGCTGATACCGGCCAGGTGAAGAATCTCCCGCGCAGAATCACGGGTCTCAAGGACGATCGTCTGGTGCTCCAGCGGATTACTGTCGCCGCGCTCCAGAACACGTTTGGTGGCCTCGTACAGGTCATGGAAGAGCGAGGCCTTCCACGAGTTCCACAGATTCGGGTTGGTCCCGCGGACATCGGCAACGGTCAGCAGGTACAGATAGTCGAGTCGTCGCCGGTCGCCAACCACGCTGGCGAACTCGTTGATCACATCGGGATCGCCGATATCCTTCTTCTGCGCCGTCGTCGATAACAACAGGTGTTGCTTGACCAGCCAGGCGACCAGGCTTGCGTCCTCGTCGTCGAGGCCGTGCTCAAGACAGAATGCCCTCGCATCAACGGCGCCGAGCTCGGAGTGATCGCCGCCCCGGCCCTTGGCGATGTCGTGGAACAGGCAGCCGAGATACGCAAGCTCGGGCTTTTCCAGCGACTGCATGATGTTGCTGCAGTGCGGGTATTCTTCGTTGAAACGCTCGAGCGCGAAACGACGCATGTTGCTCACCACGAACAGCGTATGCTCGTCCACGGTGTAGGCGTGAAACAGGTCGTACTGCATGCGTCCAACAATGCGACCGAAAGCCGGGATGTATAAGCCGAGTACGCCGTACAGATTCATGCGCCGCAGTTCGTGAGTGACCCCGGCCGGCGCGCGCAGGATGTTCAGGAACAGGCGGTGGTTTCTCGGGTTCTGCCGGAATTCCTCGTCAATCAGGTGAAGATTGCGTTTGATCAGCCCGATGGTGATGGCGCTGACGCCGCGGATAACCGGGTTTTGCTGCAGCAGCAGGAAGAGTTCGAGCAGCGCGGACGGATCTCGGCTGAAAACGCGGTCGTCGACGGTCTGCAGGTAGCCGTTTTTGACCTGGAAGCGCTCGTTTAGCGACTCCGGCGCGGCGCCCGGGTCCATCAATATGGCTTCTTCGAACAGCTGCAGCAGCATCTCGTTGATGCGCGACAGGTCCATCACCGTTCGGTAATAGCGCTGCATCATCTGCTCGACACCGAGCGTGTAACGGGCATCTTCATAGCCGAGCATTTCGGCCAGGCTTTTCTGGTAGTCGAACAGCAGTCGGTCTTCACTGCGACCGGTCAGCAAATGCAGTGCGAAGCGGACCCGCCAGAGATATGCCTGGCCCTGTTCAAGACGGTCGAGCTGGCCTTCGGTGAGAAAGCCGTGGTCGACAAGCTCGGAAAGTTTGCGGGTGCCGAAGTGACGCTTTGCGACCCAGTTGATCATCTGGATATCGCGCAGACCGCCCGGGCTGCCTTTGACGTTGGGCTCAAGGTTATAGCCGGTGTCGTCATAGCGGTGGTGCCGCGCGATCTGTTCCTTGCGTTTTTCCTCAAAGAAGCGGGTCGACGGCCAGATCTGATCGGGCGCAACGGCGACCTCCATGGCGTCGAGCAGGGCAGTCGGGCCATCCAGCAGGCGCACTTCGATCAGCGTGGTCGCCACCGTCAGGTCGTCTTTCGCCGCGTCCAGGCACTCCCTGACGGTGCGCACGCTGTGACCGATGGAAAGCCCCAGATCCCAAAGTGCGGTGACGAAGCCGGACAGGCGAGTCTCGGCCTCGTCGGGCATCGAATCCGGCAGCAGCACGAGAATGTCGACGTCCGAACCGGGATGCAGTTCGCCGCGGCCATAGCCGCCGACGGCGACCAGCGCGACGGTGTCCGCGAGGCTGCCAAGATGGGACCGCCACAGGCAGCGCAACAGTTCATCGACAACGGCGGCGCGCAGGTGGACGAGTCGGACGACGGGTTCGCCGTTGCCGAAACGCACGGCGAGCGACGTGTCGGCCGCGGTCAATGCCGCACGTGCCGCCATGGGCTCAGTGGACGCCAGGGCCTCGCGAAGCAGCGATAAGGTGGGATCGGCGGAAAAATCCTCGATGTCGTCGATCCGGGCGGCCATGGTCAGCGATCAGCCGCGCCGAGCGTCAGGACCTCGTAGCCGTCATCCTTGATCAGGATGGTGTGTTCCCACTGGGCCGACAGGCTGTGGTCCTTGGTGACGACGGTCCAGTTGTCCGGAAGCAGGCGGACCGCCGCCTTGCCGGCGTTGACCATCGGCTCAACGGTGAGCGTCATACACGCTTTCAGCGCCATGCCGGTGCCGCGAGTGCCGTAGTGCAAGACCTGGGGATCTTCGTGGAAGATACGGCCGATGCCGTGGCCGCAGTACTCGCGAACAACTGTAAATCGCTGTTTTTCAACGAATTGTTGGATCGAAGCGCCAATGTCGCCGAGATGGGCGCCGGCTTTCAATTCGTCGATGCCGCGCCACATGGCCTCCAGCGTGATGTCGGCGAGACGTCGCGCCTGGATGTTCTCCTTGCCGACATGAAACATCCGGCTGGTGTCGCCGTGGTAACCGTCTTTGATGACGGTGATGTCGATATTCAGCGAATCCCCGGATTTCAGCGTCTTGTCGCCGGGAATGCCGTGACAGACGACGTGGTTGACGGAGGTGCAGATCGACTTGGGGAAGCCTCGGTAGTTCAGCGGCGCCGGCGTCGCGTCCTGTTGCTCGGTGATGTATCGATGGCAAATCGAATTGAGCTCGTCGGTCGTGACACCGGGCTTCACATATTCCCCAATCATATCAAGGACTTCCGACGCAAGTCGCCCGGCGACTCGCATCTTTTCCTGTTCCTCAGGGGTTTTGATCGTAACGCTCATAAGCCTTCAGCTCGTCATACGAACCGGGGTCGAACCCAGGTCTCCGTGGCGAGGCAGGCGACAAATCGCCGAAATCGCCGGGGAAACCTGGGTTCGACCCCGCAAATTCAGTGTTAAGCCCCTTTTGGGGCGAGACGCTCTATGGTATAAAGCGCGCGCCCTTGAGGCAACGACTACACACGTGTATCGACACATCGCACTGGGTGCCCACTGAAAAAGGGTTGTGCGTTGGGATACGCGGAGGACTAACCCGGAGATAATCATGGCAGACGTTACCATGCGCCAGATGCTAGAGGCTGGCGTGCATTTTGGTCATCAGACCCGTTTCTGGAACCCGAAAATGGCCCCGTTCATTTTCGGCGAACGAAACAAGATCCACATCATCAATCTCGAGAAGAGCCTGCCGATGGCGCGCGAAGCGTGTGCGTTCATCAAGGCGACCGTTGCCGATGGCGGCAAGGTACTTTTCGTCGGCACCAAGCGTGCCGCCCGCGAATCCGTCAAAACCAACGCAGCACGTGCCGGCATGCCGTACGTGAGCCAGCGCTGGCTCGGCGGCATGCTCACCAACTACAAGACCATCCGCCAGTCCGTCAAACGACTGATGATGCTCGAAGAGATGGCCGAAGAAGGCAGTTTTGAGGGCCTCACCAAGAAAGAAATCCTCGGGCTGACGCGCGAGCAGGAAAAGCTCGAGCGCAGCCTGGGCGGCATCAAGGACATGAAGTCCCTGCCGGACGTGCTGTTCGTTGTGGACGTCGATCACGAAGACATCGCTATCCGCGAAGCACGCAAACTGGGCATTCCGGTGGTCGCCATCGTCGACACGAACTGCTCACCGGACGGCGTTGATTACGTCATCCCGGGCAACGACGACGCGATGCGTGCTATCGAGCTCTACACCATGCTGGTTGCTGATGCGGCACTGGAAGGCAAGGCCTCGGTTCCTGAGGTTGCCCTCGGTGAAGACGAGTTCGTCGAGCTGGACGCTGAAGGCCGCCCGACCAAGGGGCCGCGCAAGAAGAAGGCCGCGAAGAAGGCAACGAAGAAAGCCGCTGCGAAGAAAAAGGCGGACGATGCCAAGGCTGACGATGCAAAAGCGGACGAAGCCCCGGCAGAAGCCGCTGCTGAAGAGGCCGTAAAGGCTGACGCAGAAGCACCGGCCGAAGCGCCCGCGGAAGAAGCGCCGGCTGCCGACGCAGCGCCGGAAGCGACAGCGGAAGAGAAGAAAGACTAACGACCATCGCCGCAGCGATGCGGCGGTTAACGAGCTATTTAGAAGGAAGACCCTGATGACTATCACCGCATCATTGGTAAAGGAACTGCGTGAGCGGACCGGTGCCGGCATGATGGAGTGCAAAAAAGCGCTGGTTGAGACCGGCGGAGATCTGGACGCGGCCGCAGAGCTGCTGCGCAAGTCCGGCCAGGCCAAGGCGGACAAGAAGTCGGGTCGTGTCGCGGCAGAAGGCCGGGTATCGATTCGCACGAACGGCAGCACTGCCGCGATTCTTGAGGTTAACTCGGAAACTGACTTTGTCGCCAAAGACGATAACTTCGTTGAGTACACGGATCAGGTCGCCGATGCCGTTCTTTCCAGTGGCACCACAGACGTCGCAGCCCTGGCCTCGGTCGCACTCGCCGATGGTCGTGCGGTTGAAACTGCGCGAACCGAACTCGTGCAGAAGGTCGGCGAGAACATCTCAGTACGTCGAGCCGAACTCGTCGAGACGGCCGGTGTCATCGGTGCCTACACGCACGGTGCAAAGATCGGCGCAGTGGTCGCCGTTGACGGCGGCGACGAGACGCTGGCAAGAGACGTTGCCATGCATATCGCTGCCACCAACCCGACGAGCATCGACGAGTCCGGCGTGCCGGCTGAAACACTTGAGAACGAGCGGCGCATCCTGACCGAGCAGGCGCAGGACAGCGGCAAGCCGGCTGAGATCATCGAAAAAATGATCAATGGTCGCGTGCAGAAGTTCCTGAAAGAAATCACGCTTGTCGGCCAGCCGTTCGTCAAAGATCCGGACGTCACGGTAGGCAAGCTGCTGTCGGAAGCGGGCGCTAAAGTCACCAGCTTCGTTCGTTATGAAGTCGGCGAGGGCATCGAGAAGAAAGAAGACAATTTCGTCGAGGAAGTCATGGCGCAGGTCAAAGGCGCCAGCGAAGACAAGAAAGACTGAGACCAGTAGCAGGGACTGTATGACTGAGACGCCAGCGGCCTACCGACGCGTTCTGCTTAAACTGAGCGGCGAGGCTTTGATGGGTGACCTCGACTACGGCATTCAGCCGGTGGTCATCCAGCGCATTGCCCGCGAAATCGCCGTCGTGCGAGAGAGTGGTGTCGAGGTGGCAATTGTCATCGGTGGCGGCAACATCTTCCGTGGCGAAGGCCTCGCGCGGTCCGGTATGGACCGCGTGACCGGCGACCACATGGGGATGCTGGCGACCGTGATGAACGCGCTGGCCATCCAGGATGCGCTCGAGTCACAGGACGTCTACGCCCGGGTCATGTCGGCGCTGCAGATCAATGAGGTCTGCGAGGACTACATTCGTCGCCGCGCCGTCCGTCATCTTGAGAAAGGCCGCGTCGTCATCCTCGCGGCCGGCACCGGCAACCCGTTTTTCACCACCGATACGGCGGCCAGCCTGCGTGCGATCGAGATCGGCGCCGATGTGCTCTTGAAAGCCACCAAGGTTGACGGAGTCTACGACAGCGACCCCGTCAAGAATCCGGATGCAAAACGTTTCAAGACAGTGAGTTATGATCAGGTGATCGCTGACAAGCTGTCGGTCATGGACGCGACGGCTGTGGTGATGTGTCGGGACAACGGACTTCCGCTGCGGGTGTTTGACCTGACAAAGGAAGGCGGGCTGGTACAGGCGATGACCGGTGAAGACGTCGGTACGCTGGTGACGTCATAACAGGGAGACGATGACGTGATAGACGACATCAAGAAAGATGCGGGCGAGAGAATGTCCAAGAGCGTTTCAGCGCTGAAACAGGAATTCACGAAAATCCGCACCGGTCGGGCACATACCAGCCTGCTGGACCACATCACCGTGGAGTACTACGGTGCCGAGACACCCTTGAACCAGGTGGCCAATGTCGGCGTTGAAGACTCGCGCACACTGATTGTGACCCCCTGGGAAAAAGACATGGTGCAACCGATCGAGAAGGCCATCATGACCTCCGATCTCGGGCTCAATCCCGCGACCGCGGGCACCGTGATTCGTGTACCGCTTCCGGCTTTGACCGAGGAGCGACGCAAGGACATGATCCGCATCGTGCGCAACGAGGCCGAAGGGGGGCGCATCGCCATTCGTAATATCCGGCGCGACGCCATCGGTGATATCAAGGACTTGATGAAAGAAAAGCTCATCGGTGAAGACGACGAACGTCGTGGCGAAGACGAGATTCAGACCATCACCGACAAGTATGTCGCGGAGGTCGATGCGGCCCTCGCGGAGAAAGAGAGCGAGTTGATGGAAGTTTGAGGCCGTCCGGACGTGACTATGACTGACAACAACGAGATCAGCCTGCCAGGTCCAGAACTGCCCCGAGCAAGATCGTGAAAGAAGAAACCGCGCGCATCCCGAAGCATATTGCCGTCATCATGGACGGTAACGGTCGCTGGGCGCGAAACCGCGCCATGCCCCGGCACGTGGGACACCGTTCCGGTGTCAAGTCGGTTCGCGAGATCGTCGAGACATCCGCGAATCGCGGCGTATCGCACCTGACCCTGTTTGCTTTCAGCAGCGAGAATTTCAAGCGGCCTCGAGAAGAGGTCAGCATGCTGATGTCCCTGTTCCTGGAGGCGCTGCAGCGCGAGGTCGACGAGTTGCACAGCAACAATGTGCGCCTGCAGATCATCGGCGCCAGGGAGCGACTCAATCTCGCCCTCGTCGAAAAAATCCGCGCCGGCGAAGAACTGACCAAGAACAACACCGGCCTGCACCTCGTCGTTGCGGTTGCCTACGGCGGCCGCTGGGACATGGTGCAGGCGACGCAGAAA
>JBCDJX010000137.1:0-7853 GCA_038747355.1 Pseudomonadota bacterium
GGGACGCCGATACGTGCGGCGTATTCCAGGCAAGCGCCCATGCAACGTCCTGCACGGAAGTCCTTGACCTCGCCCTCGGCACGACGGCCGCCGTGGTAGTCATAACCACCCATCTCGATCGTGCCGGCACCGGCGAAGCCGTTCATCACCAGCTTCATGACGGAGGCCGTCTTCTGGAACTCGCGTGCATCGCGATCGCCGGCATTGAACTCTTCGGCCGTGAAGATGCCCGTCGGTCCAACGATTTCCGGATCCAGACCCGGATCGATCGGCACGCCCGCAAAGCGGTCGGCAATGTCAGCTGCCTTCAGGTAGCCGCAATTCATCATTTCCTTGATGACCGCGTCACGGGTGATCTGCGTATTCACTGCGTTCATCTTGCGCTCGGAGATACGGTACACCGACTCCATAACCGCCTTGGCGTCGTCTTCGGTCAGGATGCCGACCAGTTCGCCCGTATCCACGAGGTTAACGACGTCGCTCGGACGGTCGACCTTGGTCGGGCGCAGTTCCGGATCCATCAGCATCGCCGGCAACATCGAGTTACCGCCGGAGTCCGTGTTTTCGGAACCCGCCAGCGTCAGGATGGAGCCGTCAGCTCCGGCGCGCGCAATACCGTACATCGGGTTATGCGGGTTGTTGCCGGTGTCGTTGTCCGAACGAGCCGGAATAATCGCACCGTTGATGTTGGCCTCGCGCCCCGGTGTCAGGCTGGTCATGATGCCGCGACGAAACGCGGAATCGAGGTGGAAGCCCAGTCCGAGATCGAAATTGGCGTAGTCTTCACCTGAAACCGGGTCCGTCAGACCCGGCACCATGTCGCCCGGCAGGCCCTGGCGCTCGTAGCCGTTGGTTGACAGGAAGTCGCGCTGACCCCCTTCACGACCGACGAGTACGTTGGAACCGGAAATGTTCGCACCGCCCGCGAGGTCAAAGCAGATAAACGGAATCTTGCCAGCGCCCGATGTCGAGATCTGGCAGGGGGTCTGCAGCAGCCCCGCGAGGTCCGGCGACAACTCAGCCATCGCCTGGCGCGGGTTGGCGAACAGGCTCATGAAGCCGCCGCCGAGCGTCAGGCCAGTGCCCGAGATGAAGCCCTGCGACAGGAACTGGCGTCGCGTTACAGGACGCGGATGATCCGGGTGGTAGAGCGGCTTGTCGAAATCAGCCTTCGTACGTTTGTTACCCATAGTGATAAGTCCTTGAGTCCTGCAATTACTGAATCAGGGTCGTTGCGCTGCCGAGCATGGCGGCACAAACACCCTTGGAAATGGCGCGTGTATCGCTGCCACCGGATACCAGGCGGTCAACGAGGTTGTCCGGACGTCCGCCCGCTGCCGTGAACGTTGCCAGTTCGGCGTAAACGTCGGCGCGTGCCGGGTTCGACGCCAGGCTCGTGCCCATGAAGCGGTCGATCAGCGGATTGACGAACGCGTCGCGGTTCGAACCGGCGAAGGCCGAAGCCGGTGCCGCGTCGAAGTTGAAGCCCGGGAACATGCTCGCTGCGATCGGACTCGGATTCGCGTTCGTGCCGATCATCGCGTCACAGTACTGGATCGCCAGCTGGGCGATCGCAACCTGGTGCGATGACAGGAACGTGTTGATATCCGAAATGGCCGGCAGTGACTGACGCAGTTCCTGGAAGGTCATGTCGACCGCCATCGTCGTCGGATCGACACCGGTGACCGACGCGTAGGTCGCGTTGATCTCGTCGAAAGTGCGCACGCCGATCTGCGAGGCCGCCTCGAGGTCCGATTCCGTAATTACGAGCGTCGCAATTTCAGGACGGTTGAAGCTGTTCGTGCCGAGGCGATCGAAGGTCAGGAAGAATTGGTCGTCTTCCGGCCCCTTCTCGAGCGGCAGCACCGCACCGAGTACCGACAGCGGCTGTCCGAGATCTCCGAACTGCGCGGCACTCAGTGTCTGGTCCATCAGCGCATAGCTCTGGCCGACTTCAACTTCCTTGCCGTTCATGGCGATGCGCATACCTTCCAGCGGAATGCCTTCCGGTGACGAGCCATCCAGCGTCACGAAGTGCGGCTTGTCGAACAGGTAGGCGTAGGTATCGAACTGCTGCACCTCGAAGAGCACGAAGGACGACAGTTCGGCCGCATTGATGCTCTCGGAGATGTCGAACAACAGGTAGAAGCGCTCGCCGACTCCGGCGTCGAAGTTCTGCGTGATCTGTTCCTGGCTCAGCGCCCGGCGGTGTACCGCGGCCAGGCGGACGGTGCCCTGCCACAGGCCGTCGCTGGAGGCCTCGTTACCGATGACGAAGGCGAAGGTATCTTGCCAGTCGACGATCGAGCCGCCGGGAACCGGGTCCGTGTTTGAAACCAACTCACCATTGACAAATATGCGGCGTCCTTCGACCGGGCTGTAGGTCACAACCACGTGTTGCAAGGTCGCCTGCAAGACTTCGTCGGCGGACGGGGTCGACAGTGCGGGGTCGCCGTTCAGACCTGTCTCGGTCGTACGCAGCTGGAATTGATAGTCGTAAAGCGTCTGCTGCAGCGTGAAATTTCGTGACGTCTGGCCAGACGAGTAGGTCATGATGCGAGCCATCTCCTGCGTCACATTCGCCGGAATTACCCAAGCCTCCAGCGAGAACTCTCCGGATTCCTGAATAACGTCATACAGCTTGCGAGATGCCGTCGTCGTGCCTTGGGCCTTGCCGTCGGTGATGGTGATACCCCAGCCGCCGAACCACGAGACGTCTCCAGAGAAGTTCAGGTCCAGTGCCGGATCGACACCACTGGTGTCGAAGGCCGTGTTGCCACTGCCCGTGCGGAACTCCCAAAGCGCGATTTGGGCATCTTCGAATCGGTTTCCGCCGGATGCCAGCGTGCCGTCGACAAGCCGCAGTGCCTTGGAGATAACTAGGTTCGGATCTACCTCTGTCGGAGGGATGCCACCTGCGTATGCGCTTATCGCATCTTCCATGACCTGGGAGGACTGTGGGCAACCAACTTCCCAGCAGTTGTGAAATTCATTGCGCAGTCGGACGACGAGTCGCGAACCGGACGGATCGTCCAGGTTAATTTTGGAGCGTGCTGCTGCATAGGCCACGTCGACGTCCGGATCCGCAATGTACGGTTGGATTGCGTTGGCTGAAGTCGAAGCGTGGCAGTCCGAGCAGTATTGCGAAAGGATCGGCTGGTGAACCAACGCTGCAAACTGTGACGAATCATCGGGGAAATTCCTGCTGGAGCCGGCGTCTACCGGCTCCGGCGGCGTCAATCGGATTTCGCGGCCGTTGTCGTTACCTGTGTCACCGACCCAGTTCTCAATCCAGGTCGTCATAATCGTGGCACAGACGCCCGGGTCATCCACCCAGCAGTTGTGGCCGCCGCCGACTTTCGTTACCAGACGTGAGCTATCCGGTTGGTTCAAATCTACCACGCCAATCGATGCGTCGTAGGCGAGATTGACGTCGTCATTGCGGACGAACAGCGGCTGCTGGCCAACGGCTTCGTTGTGGCAGGCGCCGCAGCGACTGCTCGTTTTGGCGTTGCTCCAAAATTCCTGCTGGAAATTCAGCACGTCCTGGTTTGCGGCGACCGGACCGGTATACGGTGCGTCACCGACGTTAGGCGGAGCACCACTAATCGGGTTGTCTACGGTTTCTGCACCACCGCCGCAGGCGGCGAGTGTCATTGCACCGAGAACGCTGACCAGCAGTGCGCGAATGCGTTTTGTCGTTGTGATCATCGGTGCTCTCCTATTGTCCCATGCAGTGCACGGCCGAATCCGCGAACACTTGCTTCAGGCTGTAGCCCGTGCTCTGGAACGTCGCGGTAATCGTCGCAATGGCGTCGCGATCAACCTGGTTTTCAGGCTCACGCATGCAGACATTGCGAAACACTTTTCGGACCTGGCAGTTTGCGAACTGGAAGCTGTTGCCCAGCTCTTCACCCAGTGTCTTGGCACCATTCCCGCTGCCCGGCAGCGATGCGTCGAAGCCGAGGAACGCGTTCTGGCCGGTGCGCCAGCGGTTTTCCCAGCTGTCGTCAACCGTACGGAACCCCTGCGGGAAGTTCAGATCGTTGTTGAAGTACTTTGAAGCGACGGCGCCCGGTGTGTACTCGAGCAGCCCGGTTTCTTCGTTGTAGTTGTAGAAGGCAAAAGCGCCTGCCATCGGGTCCATACCCGTGTGGCAGCCGATGCAGTTGTTCAGGAACAGTCGCGAGTCACCGCCCGGCGAACGGCTGACGTCCTGGCGAATCCAGTCGGACGGCAGCGTCGTGTCCTTGAGCTGTTCCAGGTCGTAACACATGTGGTTGAGCAGAGTGAAACGGAACATGGCTCGGTTGGTGCCGGCGACGAAGAAGGCTTCGGAAGCGGCCCGGGACGTCATGACACCCGCGGTGGCGTTGGCCGGAATGCCCATCACCGACGACTGGGTGGTCGCGACAAGGTCGTCTCGCAGATTGACTGCGTTTGATTCCAGCTGTGCGAAGTGATCGTTGTTGCCCGCTGACGGTGCCGACGCAACGATGCCCGCTCGACCGATGTATGCCAGGTCAGCGGACAGCAGCGTGTTGAACGGTACGTCGTCGCGAACCATGCCGATCACGGTTGCGACGTAGTCGTTCAGCGGCACGAAGGAGTTCATGGCGCGGTTGGTCCACGGCGCCGCGAAGTTCTTCAGCGTAACGTTATAGAAATACTGGTTATCCATCGCGATGTAGGCAGCACCCTGCGGGTCTCCACCCGCGACGAGGCTTTCCATCTGCGTCAGTACCGCGTTTGTCGGCGGTACGCCGGCGATGCGATCGTGAATAACCTTCGCCTGTTCTCTCGGTCCGGCGCTGGCGGTGCCAGCGAGGAAGAGTAAGGCGAGTACGATGACTGTCGTCCCTGTAACTCGTTTCATAAGACTTCTGCTCAAGGTCTTTACGTTTCAGATTCGCCGGCGAGCCGGCGTCCCTTTGCTCCGGGGATCATTCCCCCAGCCAGGCGTCGAACGAGTGGATAGTGTTTTCGCAAACCTTCCCTGGTTCGGTCGCTGCACGGCGTGCGTCCCTGTTGCTGCAGCGAGCCTGATCAATCGTGCCATCAGGCGTCTCATCCCGCCGTGAATGCCTTCACAGTCCGACCATCGCCGGTTCGCATGCATTCGCCTTTCGTTCGGCTCCACTGTCGGGAAAAGCAATTGCTGTGCCAGCTTTACTTCAAGCGTCGTTCTTATCGATTTTCTCCAGGCTAAACAGTGGCTTAGATCGCTCTCGGCGCGGCGCACCCAGTCTGCGTTTAGTAAAACCGGTGTCGTCAGATGCGCACAATCCCCGTCACAGCGGGACGCAAGTTACTGAATTGAAAGGCTTGCGCAACTGTCGCTGAAGGGAGACAGGGTGACGCGCTGTCGCTGCACAGACGAATCAAGGCCTTCGCGGCGGGAGTTCACCGAATTTCTGGAAAAGCCGCTCACCAGTGGCTTTTCGACACCCGGAACCGCGCAGGGAACCCGCAAGGAAAAAAAACCGTTACTGCATTCTGTTGGGCAAAAACCGTGTCGAGACGTTGAATCAGGGGGCGCGGTACGCGCGCGGCAGCCGCAATGTCGGGCTTTTGAGACATTACATGCTCGCATGCGGCTGCCTATACTTTTTGGTCATCTACGCTGAGGCGCCGTGCGCATGCGACACGCTGGGGCATCGCTGCGACGGCTTTTGGGACTGTGATGGTGTTAACAGCGCGAGACGAGCGTCAGGTTCACCATAACGGATCGATCAGGCACACGAGTCGGCATGGCCGTGGCCTTTGAGAGGGCAGAGAATGAATTGGTTATCGCGAGAAAATAAGGAAGGATCCTCGCTGCGTCGCGTACTGGGGGTCGCTGCGCTCGCCGCCGTATTGTCGGCGTGCGACGGCGCTAACCAGGGGGTGCAGATCGGGACCGGTCAGGATCCGGATCCCGTGGTCGTCGATTTTCCGATTGCGTACATCCGCGCGCCGATTCCGGTCGACGAAGACGGTGAGTTTGTGCAGACGGATCTCCGCGAGCAGATCACGTTTGACGTCGGCTCGGACCTGTTTTTCCGTGACCGGGCGGCACCAACCGCACTGGACCGCAATATCACCGGCGAGATCACGCAGGGTCTCGGCGCGATTCGCGACCTTGAGATCGATTACGACGCCAGCCGCCTGCTGTTCTCTATGCGTGGCCCGTTCGACGAGAACCTCGACGAAGACGAGCAGCCGACATGGAACATCTGGCAATACACCTTCGAAACCGATGAACTGGTTCGCGTCATCCCCTCGGAGCTGACGGCTGAGATTGGCCACGACATCATGCCGAAGTACCTGCCTGACGGGCGCATCATTTTCGCCTCGACGCGCCAGGTCCGCTCGCAGGCGGTTCTGCTCGACGAGAGCAAGCCCGGCTTTATTCACGTCGATGAAGACGAAAATGAATTCGCGTTCACGATTCACGTCATGAACGACGACGGCAGTGGTATCGAGCAGCTCACCTTCAACCAGAGTCACGACCTTGACCCGACGGTCATGGCCAACGGCCAGATTGTTTTCAGTCGCTGGGATAACTCACCGGGCAACGATCAGATCGACCTGTACCGGATGAACCCGGACGGTTCCGGCGTCGAACTGCTGTACGGCAAGGAAAGTCACGACACGGGCACCAACGGCCAGACCATCCAGTTCTCGCAGCCACGCGAGATCGAGGACGGTCGCGTGCTCGCGCTCGTTCGACCGTTCACGGACACCGAGGGTGGCGGTGAATTGATCTCGATCGACATCAACAACTACCTGGAGAACACGCAGCCGGTTGCCCTTAATGTTGGTGCCACCGGCCCCGCGCAGGAAGACGCGACCTTCAATGACGTGCTGACAGAAGCGGGACTTGCGTCACCGGGCGGTCGGTATCGGTCGGCGTATCCGATCCAGGACGGCACAGGCCGCATGCTGGTGTCATGGGCGCAATGTCGCCTGATCGAGACCGACGAAAATATGGTCGAATCGATCGTCCCCTGCACCGAGGAGCGCCTGGCAGATACGGTCAACTTCCCGCCGGCTCCGCCGCTGTACGCAATCTGGATTTACGATCCGCGCGATGAGACACAGCTGCCGGTCGTCATCGGTGAAGAAGGATTCATGTTCACCGAGGTCGTCACCGGCGACCCGCGGAACCGACCGCCGACCGTCGTTGACGGCATCAACGATTTCACGCTCGACCCGACACTGCGCGAAAACAGTGAAGCCGTACTGAATATCCGCAGCGTTTACGACTTCAGCGGCACGGCCATTCTCGACATCGAAACCCTCGCGAATCCGGCCGTTACGCCGGCCAGCGCTCGTCCTGTCCGCTTTATCCGGCTCGAAAAAGTTGTGTCTTTCCCGGATGAGGACACGCTCGATATCGACAACACCGCGTTCGGCATCAGCCAGGCAAACGGCATGCGTGAAATTGTCGGCTACGCAGAGGTCGCGCCGGACGGTTCGGTGCTGACCAAAATACCGGCCAACGTCGCCCTGGCGATTACCTTGCTGGATGGCAATGGCCACCGGATCTCGCCGCGCCACAACAACTGGCTGGCCGCACGACCGGGCCAGGAGCTCGGTTGCATCGGCTGCCATACACCCAACCAGGGCGTGTCACATGGCCGGTCCGCAGCCTTCGATTCGGCATGGGTGGGCGCGCCTGCCGGTGTCGTCGAGTTCCCGGGAACCGATCCGCGTTTCTTCATCAATGAAGTGGGCGACACAATGGCCGAAACGCGGGCGAAAGCGCTGTGTGACGGCAGCGTGGCTTGCGACGCGATCGATCCGTCGATGAACATCGAGTACTTCGATGAGTGGAGCGCCGACCCGCTGATCGCGGCGAACAACGGCTA